>JAYSYE010000648.1:0-25054 GCA_043716635.1 Deltaproteobacteria bacterium
CCATTCGTGCCGCTCGCCGCGCCGCCGATCACGAGCTTCAGGAAGCACTGGGTGGACGACGGCTCGGTGGACGCCATGCCCGGCACGCCATCGTCGCAGATCTTGAACGGGTAGCTCTGGCGCGACGACGACCCCGTCGTGCCGGCGATGTCGGACAGGGGGAACGGCCCGCTGGTGCCGTTGGCGGCCGTGATGCCATCGGTCGTGATCATGTTCGCGGGGGACCCCGTCACGGTCGGGTCGAGCGGATCCGTCGTGGTCTGCGTGGTGAACTCCCACGTCAGCAGCTGGTCGGTGTTCGCGTAGCCCTTCGCGGCGAGGAACGCGACCGCCTTGGCGTGGGCCTTGTAGAGCAGGTCGATGCCCTGCAGCTGGAGGAGATCCTCCGGCTTCGACGGATCGAGCGGGGTGGTCTCCGAGACGAGCGTGGTGCCCTCGAACGTGACCGGGCTCGTCGCCTGGCGGACGAACGCCCAGGTCACCGACGGCTGATAGTCCGCGTGATCGACGGTCTGCAGGCCCGCCAGGATCCCGACCACGTACGTCGAGCGCTGGTCGAGCGGCACGAGCGGGACGATGGCGAGCGAGTCGATCGCCTGCGGGTTCGCGCAGCTCGCGTCGAACCGTGCGGAGTGGCTCTCGACCACGCGGATCGGGACCGGCATCGCGTCGGCCGGCGTGACGGCCGTGCCCCCCGCGGCGCGCTTGTACAGCACCACGTGACCGTCGACGCTCGCTGGATCGACGGGCGCCGTGAACGTGACCTGGAGCGCCGTCTCGTACGTGCCGAATCCGTCGAGGCGGTTCAGCACGGTGGTCCGGATCGCCCCGGACGCCGCGGTCTCACCGCACTGCTTCGGGAGGGTGACCTTGCCGGTCGCCGGGTCGAGCAGGAGGTTGTTCGGAAACGGCACGATCTTGTTCGCCGGATCGAACTCGACCGTGGGACCCGCGGACGACGGATCGCCAACCCCTTCGCCGGGGTCGACCTTCACGTCTGGACACCCCGTGGCCGCGAGGGCCAGCGGGAGGCAAGCCAACCACTTCATCATATGGCCGGCAGTATAGGCCTCTCCGGCGGTTACGCCTTCTTCTCGTGCGTGTCGGCGAGCTGCCCCGCGGCCTGGCTGTCGTGCCTGCGGAAGTCGGCGAGCACGTCGTTCACCTCGGCCCCGAACAGGAGCGCCACGTTCGACAGCCACAGCCACGTCAGGAACACGATCGCGCCGCCGAGTGTGCCGTACGTCGCTTCGTACCGGTTGAAATGAGACAGGTACAGGCCGAACAGCGCCGAGACGCCGAGCCACAGCAGCACGCCCACCGCCGCGCCCGGGGTGAAGATCCGGAGCGGTGCGTCGGTGTTGGGGAGCCACTTGTAGCCGAGGGCCCAGACGAGCATCACGAGGAGTCCCGCGCCGACCCAGCGGATCACGTTCCACATCGTGTCGAACCTGGCCCCGAACCCCAGCAAGTGTCCGAGCGCCGGACCGACCACGAGCAGCGCGAGGGCGAGCACGATCATGATCGCGAGCACGAACGTGACGCCGATCGCGACGGCCTGCCGGCGCAGGAACGACCGGGTCTCCACCTTGTTGAACATCGAGTTCAGCGCGGTCATCAGCGAGATTGCACCGCGCGATGCGCCCCACAGCGCGAGCAAGGCACTGCCGATCGCGAAGCCCCCGTTGGCGGCGTCCATGAAGCTCGTGACCACCGACTGGATCAGCACGCGCGTCGACGCAGGCATCGATTCCGTGGCCATGTGCACGCCGAGGAGCACGGTCTTGTCGTCGAGCACGAGCGTCGCGATCGTGGTGACGAACACCAGCATCGGGAACAGCGCGAGGACCGCGTAGTACGCCATCATCGCGCCGACGTCGTCGATCGAGTCGTGCAGGCACTCTGCCCCGAGGGTCCTCAGGAAGCGAATCGGCAGCCAGCCGCGCCTCGGGGCCACGGTCTGCGGGACTCCGCCCGGTGGCTCCGGACGCATCGCGTCGACGACCGAGGGCGCGGGCGCGTCCGGCGCGGTTGCTGGTTGGGTGAGATCTGACATCGGTGCGCCCAGCAGGAATCGAACCTGCGGCCTCAGACTTAGAAGGTCCGTGCTCTATCCAGCTGAGCTATGGGCGCTCGTGCAGCGAATCTGCCCGAGGCCCGTGGCCGTGTCGAGCCATGTTAGGTTCCGCGGACATGCGCGCTGCCATCGCCCTCACGCTCGTCGGTTCACTCACGGCCACCTTCGCTGCGTGTGGCAGCAAAGGGGAGAGCGGTGCGGCCGCCGCCGCCCGCGAGGCTGCGGAGCTCGCCGCGAAGGAGACGGCCAACCACGAGGCCGCCCCCACGATGAGGGCACCCGTCGCCGATGGCGTCCATCTGGCGTGCAGCCAGGTCCTCGATGCCGCGAAGCTCACCGCGGCGCTCGGCGAGCTCGTGCCCGTGACCATCACCGACACGTGGAACGCGAACAAGGAGACGGCGGCCGCGTGCTCGATCCGTCGCGGTGGAGTGCCGCCCACGCCTGCCCAGCAGGCGGCGACGCTGAAGAAGCAGGCGCGGCTCGGAGTCCTGCCCGGCGACGAGATCTGCTACGTGCAGGCGATCTGCTCGCGCATGGAGACCGCGGAGCACTTCCGCGCGTCGTGCAAGCCGAAGGGGTTCGACGTCGAGGAGTCGCTCGACACCGCCGCGTGTCGGCAGGTCGTCGCGGTCGGCGCCGACGACGTGCACGTGTTCCACATCTTCGACCCGGACACGAAGTGCGTGATCAAGGTCGGCGGCGGGCCGAGCAACGTGAACAACGACCTGACCCGCACGTGCGCGAAGACCGCGATGACGCTGATCGGACCGGACCAGATCAAGGGTGGCGAGACGCCCCCGCCGCCGGGTGCCGGATCGGCTGGTCTTCCCGCTGCTACGACGCCGGCTGCCGGTAGCGGCGCCTGAACAGCAGCGCGAGCGCGAGCAGCACCCCGCCCTGCGCGAGCGGCGCGCCACCGGAGCCGCCGGAGCCGCCGGAGCCGCCGGAGCCAGTGTCAGACCCGACGCTGCAACCGCCCGTCGGCTTCGGCGTGAAGCAGAACCCGTAGGTGGTCGACTCGGCGCCCGCGGGCACGATGCAGTCGAGCTCCGCCGGGCAGCCGTTCGGATCGGCGATGCTGCACTCCTGCGAGCACAGCTTGCCCTGCGCGTTGCCCACGCACATCGCTGACTCGCACTGCTCGTCGGCGACGCACGCCGTCCCGAGCGGCGCGGGCGGCGCGAACTCGCAGCGCCCGTCGGTGCAGACCTGGCCCGCGCCGCACGTCGTCGCGGATGCGCAGCCGGCCGGATCGCCCTTGTAGGCCGTCACGAGGGCGGACTCGGTCATCGCCCCGAGGTCGTCGTACGCACGCACGGAGAGGTCGAGGATGCTGTCCGGCAGCCCCGCGGGGATGTCGAACGTGTACGTGGCCTGATCGGCCTGGCCGTTGCGGCCAAAGGCGGCGCCCACCTGCTGGGCCCAGACCTTGCCATTGATCACGAGCTCGAGCTTCTCGACGCCACGCTGGGAGCCGGCCGTCGCGGCGATCACGGCCGTCACGGGCGCGGCGGCCGCGGGCACCACGATGGCCGCGTGCGGGGGCGCCGTCGTGACCGTGCCCGCACCGAGCGCGGTGAGCAGCTGCGAGTGCGAGTTCTGCGCCGCGCCGCACCGGCACACCCGCGTGTGGTCCTCGCCGCAGGTCGCGGTCTTGTTGCGGAAGAACCGCTGCCCGCCGCAGTCGGTCTGGTACGTCATCGGATCGGTGCATGCCGACGTGTTGTTGGACGTGTCCATGTCGCCGTCGGTGAACTCGAACTCGTGGTCGAGGCCGAGGTTGTGCGCGGTCTCCTGCGCGATCACGAAGCACATCCCGTTGACGCGGCTGCCCGCGACCTGCGCGAAGCCATCGATGTTGCCGCCGTCCGGGAACGCGAACGCGAGCCCCTTCGCGTACGGCGAGCAATCGGCGGCCACCGCGGCGAAGCCACCGGCGTCGCGGTTGAATGGCACGCTCGTGCCCGACACGAGGATGCCCTGGTACGGGGTGCCCGCGCCCGGTCGCACGTCGGTGACGGTGACGTGGAACGGCGAGTAGACCTCCTGCACGCACTTCAGGATCGCCGCCCACTCACCGGGCTTCCACGGGAACTCGGTGAATGTCGTCGGCCCGGTCAGGAACGGCGTGCTGTCGGCGGTCGCGTCATCGGCGCCCGGATGCAGGCTGCAGCCACCCGTGCACTTGTTCAACCAGATGGTCTGGTTCGCGAGCGTGGCCGCGCGGCCGTTCACGAGCCGCGCGACCGTCGGGTCCGGCGGCCGGACGACGGTCTCGAGCCGGGGCGCCCGCATGGCGCGCGCGCCGGTGGTTCCGTCCGCGAGGGCCGGCGTGATCGTCAGCGCGGCGAGTGCCATGGTGGCGCCCAGGGACACGATGGTGCGAGCGAGGTGCATGGCTCGGCTCAGCTCCGCCGGCGGCGGCGAGGAGCGACGAGGAAGCCGAGCCCGAGGAGGCCAGCCAGCGCCAGTCCCGAGGCAGCCGACGAGGCGCCATCGACGCTGCAGCAGCCGCCGCCGTCGGGGGCCGGCGTGAAGCAGACGCCGTGGGCCGGATCGGTGGAGTTGTTCGGCACCGTGCACGCGAGGTCGGCCGGGCAGCTGTTCGGGTCCGACACGGTGCAGTCCTGCGAGCAGATCTGCTCACCCACGGTGCCGATGCACATCCCCGACGCGCAACCGGCGGCGTCGACGCAGGCCGCACCCACCTCGGCCGGCGGCGCCTTCACGCAGTACCCGGCGTCGCAGACCTGGCCCGAGTTGCACGACGTCGCGGCCGTGCAGCCGCCGGCAGCGCCCTTGTAGATCGTGACCTTCGGCGACTCCGTCATCACGCCGAGGTCGTCGTAGGCGCGCACGGAGATGTCGAGCAGGCTGCTCGGCAGCGTGGCCGGCACGTCGAACTGGTACGTCGACGGGCGCGTCTGCCCCCTGAGCTTGAAGGCGGCGCCCGCCTGCGTCTGCACGACGTCGCCGTTGATCACGAGCTCGATCTTGTCGACGCCGCGCTGCGACTCGGCGTTCGCCGCGAACACCGCGCCGAGCGGCATCCCCGAGGCAGCGGGGATCACCATCGATGCGGTGGGCGGCACGATCGTGGTCGTCCCCGCGCCGAGCACGGCGAGCAGCTTCTGGTGCGAGTTCTGCGTGGGGCCGCAGCGGCATGCGCGCGGCCCCATGGTGTCGCCGCAGACGGCATCCTTGTCGCGGAAGAACTTCTGCCCGCCGCAATCGGTGTTGTAGGTCATCGGATCGTTGCACGCCGACTTGTCGGCGCCGCCCTCCGTGTTGCCCTCGGCAAACGTGAGCTCGTGGTCGAGCCCGAGATCGTGCGCCGTCTCCTGCGCGATGATCCAGCACATCGCGGTGACGCGGCTGCCCGTGCTCTGGGCGAACGCATCGATGAGCGCGGGGAACGAGAACGCGAGGCCGTGCGGGAACGGCGAGCAGTCCTGGGCGACCGCCGCGAAGCCGCCGATGCTCGCATCCTTGCCCATGTCCCCCGCCGACCCGGCGACCATCACGCCGGAGTACTGACCGGAGGTGGGGCGCACGTCGGTCACGGTCACCGCGAACGGCGAGTAGACCTCCTGCACGCACTTCACGATGGCGTCCCACTCACCGGGCTTCCACGCGTACTCGGCGAGGGTCGCGGGGCTGTCGATGAACGGCGACGAATCGAGCACCGCGCTGTCGGAGCCGACCTTGACCGTGCAGCTACCGACGCAGCGGTTCATGTAGATGCGCTGCCCGGTGAGCGTGGCGTGCGGGCCACCGAGGCGCGCGACCTCGGGATCGGGCGGCTGGAGGTACGTATCGAGGCGAACGGTCGGAGCGAGCGCGCGTGCGGCCGCGGCATTCCCGGCATCCCCGACGTCCGACGACGACCCATCGGCGTGCGCCGTCGCGGTCACGGCGAATGTGCCGACCGTCACGAGCGCGCCACACACCACGGACATCAGGCGATTCATCTGCCCGGGAGATACACCGGCGCGGGCGTCCGGGTCAGTAGCTTTTTGCACGGCGGCGGCGAGTCCGGAGCCCCAGCCCGCACAGAGCCGCGGCGACCACTGCGCCCGGGATCCCCGGGGTCGCCGAGCGCCGTGGCCCGCTCGACGCGTCGCAGCAACCGCCACCCGTGATGGCGGGGGCGCAGTACCCCGCGAGCGGTCCCGTGCTCGCGCACGCGGCGTCCGCCGGGCAGGTCGTCGGGTCGTCGGGGCGGCAGGCCTGCCGGCACACGCCCGGCCCCGTCGCGCCAGCGTCGTCCGTGCAGAGGCCGCTCGTGCAGGCCTGCGGGAACGCACAGGCCTCACCGGGGACGGCGTGCGGTGGGTCCCAGAGGCAGTGGCCCGCATCGCACCGCTGCCCGGTCAGACACCGGTCTGCCGTCACGCACGGCGCGCCCTTCGTGAGCGCGAGCGCGGCGGACTCCGTGGCGCGGCCGGTGTCCTCGAGCGCGCGCACGGACACGTCGACGAGGCTCTCCGGCACGCCGGCCGGGATGTCGAACATGTACTGCGCGCTGCCCTGCCCGTTCGGCCCGAACGCGGCACCGGGCTGCTCGACCCACGGGTAGCCGTTCAGGAGGAGCTGCACGCGGGCGATGCCGCGCCGCGAGTACGCCACCCCCGCGACCACGGCGCCGAGGTCGCCCCCGGGCGTGACCGGATAGACGACATCGACCGTCGGCGGTGGCGTGAGGTCCGTGCCGGCGCCGAACACCGAGAGCAGGCGCTGGTGCGAGCTCTGCGTCGCGCTGCACTGGCAGTCGGCCGGCGCGACGGTGCCGCAGCGCGCGCCCTGGTTGCGGAAGAACTTCTGGCCGCCACAGTCGGCGCGATACGTCATCGGATCGCTGCACGCGGAGCGCCCGTCGGTGAACTCGTACTCGTGATCGAGGCCGAATGCGTGCGCGCTCTCCTGCGCGGCGGTCCAGCACAGGCTCCGCGTGCGCTGGTCCGGGTTCGTGCCGCCGTGGGCGTTCGCGAACGTGAACGAGATGGCGTTGTCGAGCGGGACGCAGTCGCTCGACAGCGGCGCGACGCCGAGCACGTCGCGCGGGAAGCCCACCTCGTCGGGGATCCCCGCGACCAGCGCGAGGTGGTACGAGCTCGTCGGCGCCGGGCGCACGTCGGTGACCACGACCGCGTAGGGCGAGTAGACCTCGCGCAGGCACGTCACGAGCTGGTCCCACTCGGCATCGGCGGCGTCACCGCTCGCGCGCGCGGCGCTCACGAACTCGCCGAGGTGAAACGTGGTGCCGGGGCCCACGGGGACCGTCGACGTGAGCGTGCGCGAATCGCTGGTCGCGCCGCGCGTGAGGGTACAGCCCCCGCGACAGCGCTCGACGTAGATCACGTTCGAGACCGCGCCTGGGGCGACGCGCGCGGCGCCCGATGCGGATCCAGTTCCATCCGTGGGGACCATGCGCGCGGGGGCATCCTCCGTGACCGTCAGCCGCCGTTCGCCGTCCGCGCGCGCCACACCGGCGACGAGGGCAAGCCCCACTGCGAGCACGGCCGCGCGCGTGGCCCTCACAGGTCGAGCCGCCCGCTCGGGATCTCGCGATGCCCCACGACCCGCGACGAGACATTCAGCAGGCCCGCGGCCCAGCCGACCCTCACCAGCAGCTCGAGCTGCTCGGGCCCCGGTGAGTACTTCACGAGCGTGAGCGCGTCGCCCACGCAGAGCCGCAGCGACACCGAGCCCGGCCCCGACAGGACCTTCGCCTCCGCGACAGCACCGCTCGGCTCGACCACGAGCGAGAGCCGGAAGTCCGCGACGCCCTGCTCGCGCTGCGTCCACTCCTCGAAGCACCCCTCGAGCGGCCCCTGCGCCTGATCGATCTCGGTCCGCACGAGGTCGCCCTGCGTCGCGTCTTGCCTCGGGAGCGGACGCGCGTCCAGCTGCGCGCGCACGGTCACGATCTGCGCGACGAGCTGCTGGATCTGCTTGTCCTTCGCGGACAGCTCGGCGCGCAGCACCGCGAACTCCGTCGCCGTGGGGCGCTCCTCG
Source organism: Deltaproteobacteria bacterium (assembly GCA_043716635.1). Taxonomy (GTDB): domain Bacteria; phylum Myxococcota_A; class Polyangia; order Haliangiales; family Haliangiaceae; genus JABFXX01. Next base: position 8,099 of record JAYSYE010000648.1, read on the forward strand.
AGCTCGGAGATCCGCTGCAGCAGCGATCGACGCTCGTGCTCGAGCGTGTTCATTTGATCGACGAGCGGACCGATGTCCGCAGGCTTCCTGGTGCCCTCGCCGCTGGCGGGGCGCCCGAGGCCGAGTCCGAAGACCACCGCCGCGAGCGCCGACCCCGCGACCGCGACCCCCGAGGCGACGAGCACGGCCCGGCGCGCGGTGGGAGCGGGCGCCGGCGGCACGAGCTCCCCGATCAGCGCTGCCATCGAGGGGAACCGCCTCGCACGCTCGCGCTCGAGGCCGCGCATCACCGCGCGCGCGACGGCGGGCGGCACCTTCGTGCCCGCGGGCGGCGCGATCGCAGCCTCCCCCTGTTCGAGCATCGCGACGCTGGTGCCCCCCGTGAGCGGATGGGCGCCGTAGAGCGCCTCGTACAGCGCGACGCAGAAGCTGAACTGGTCCGCGCGCGCGTCGATCCCCGGATCGGGGAGTGAATCCCGGCCCCTCTGTCTCGGGTCGGGGCCGCGCAGCTGCTCGGGAGCCATGTAGCGCGGGGTGCCGAGAACGGTTCCGGTCGCGGTCAGATCCAGGTTCAGGGTGCTGCTGTCACTGGCGACCCGGACCACCTCGTCGGGCCCGATCAGCGAGCGCGCGAGGCCGAAGTCCGTGACGCGGACGCGCCCGTCGCCGCCCACCAGCACGTTGTCGGGCTTGAAGTCACGGTGGAGCAGCCCGACCGAGTGGGCGGCCACGAGCCCCCGCGCGGCCTGCAGGAACACGTCGACGATCTCGCGCCACGACCGCGGGTAGGCGCGCAGCCACTTGGTGAGCGTGTCGCCCTCGACGAACTCCATGGCGATGTAGAGGTCGTCGTCATCCAACGCGCCGACGTCGTAGACCGCGACGACGTTCGGGTGCGAGAGCTGTGCGATCGCCTGGGCCTCGCGCTTGAGCCGGACCCGCGCGTCCTTCGCGTCGATGCGCGCGCCGCCGGCCCGGAGGAGCTTGAGCGCGACCTTGCGGTCGAGCTGGGGGTCGTAGGCCGCGAAGACCACTCCCATGCCGCCCGCGCCCAGCGTGGACAGCACGAGGTAGCGTCCGATCCGATCCCCGACCGCGAACACGCGCACGGGCCGGAAGCTCGCCCCCGCGCCGGGCTGCGAACCTTGCTGAGACACCGGTACCCGCTCGACCGGCGAGGTGGCCGCTTCGGAATCGCCTTCGGCCTCGCCGGCGTCCCCTGCCAGTGCCGCCACCAGTGCACGGCACTCGCGGCAGGCCGCCAGGTGGGTCTCCGCGGCCCGCAACTCCCGGTCCGAGAGCGTCCCGGAGGCCCACCCGACCGCCGCGTTGTCGTCGAGGTGTGACACCGGCTGGGAGCAGGGTACCTCACGCAGCGCTTGCATAGCTGCGATTGCCGGGGTAGCAATCCCGCGCCTTTATGCTGACCGACCTCTCCAAAGTCCGCAATATCGGGATCTCGGCTCACATCGACAGCGGCAAGACCACGCTGACCGAGCGGATCCTGTTTTACACCGCACGCATCCACGCCATTCACGAGGTGAAGGGCAAGGACGGGGTCGGCGCGAAGATGGACTCGATGGAGCTCGAGCGCGAGCGCGGCATCACGATCCAGTCCGCCGCCACGTTCTGCCAGTGGCCGCCTTCCGAGAAGGCGAAGGGCGTCTCGTCCGTTCCGGGCTCGCCGATCAAGGCGCAGCACCACATCAACATCATCGATACGCCGGGACACGTCGACTTCACGATCGAGGTCGAGCGCTCGCTGCGCGTGCTGGACGGCGCCATCATGGTGCTGTGCGGCGTCGCCGGCGTGCAGTCGCAGTCGTACACGGTCGATCGCCAGATGCGCCGCTACAAGGTTCCGCGCATCGCGTTCGTGAACAAGCTCGACCGCGTCGGCGCCAATCCGTTCCGCGTGCGGGAGCAGCTGCGCGAGAAGCTGAAGCTGCACCCCGTCATGATCCAGCTGCCGATCGGCCTCGAGGACAAGCTCGAGGGCGTGGTCGACCTGGTCGAGATGGAGGCGTTCACGTTCTTCGGTGACAACGGCGAGGTCATCGAGCGCGGTCCGATCCCGGCCGACATGATCGAGCAATCGCGCACGGCGCACGACGAGATGCTCGACCAGATCTCGATGGTCAACGACGAGCTCACCGAGGCGATGCTCGAGGAGAAGGTCACGCCGGAGCTCATCCGGAAGTGCCTCCGCGACTCCACGATCGCGCTGAAGTGCACGCCCGTCATGCTCGGCTCGGCCCTCGGCAACAAGGGCGTCCAGCTGCTGCTCGATGGCGTCTGCAACTACCTGCCGGAGCCGCGCGATGTCGAGAACATCGCGCTCGACCTCGCGCACGAGGAAGCCCCGATCGTCGTCGAGTCGAACCCCGACAAGCCGCTCGTCATGCTCGCGTTCAAGCTCGAGGATGGCCGCTACGGCCAGCTCACCTACGTCCGGATCTACCAGGGCAAGGTCGAGAAGGACGACTTCATCGTCAACTCGCGCAACGGCAAGAAGGTCAAGGTCGGCCGCCTCGTGCGCATGCACTCGGACGACAAGGAAGACATCCTCGACGCGAGCGCGGGCGACATCTGCGCGCTCTTCGGCGTGGACTGCAACTCCGGTGACACGTTCACCGACGGCACCGTGAACGTCGCGATGACGTCGATGTTCGTGCCGAAGCCGGTCATCTCGGTCGCGATCAAACCGAAGGATGCGGGCGCCGAGATCAGCATGTCGAAGGCCCTCAACCGCTTCACGCGCGAGGATCCGACGTTCCAGTGCTACGTCGACCCCGAGTCGGCGGAGACGATCATCGCCGGCATGGGCGAGCTCCACCTCGATGTCTACATCGAGCGCATGAAGCGCGAGTACAAGGCCGAGGTCGTCACGTCGCCGCCGCAGGTCGCGTATCGCGAGACCATCGGCATGCGCGTCGACTACTCGTACACGCACAAGAAGCAGACGGGCGGCTCCGGCCAGTATGGCAAGGTGTCCGGATACGCCGAGCCGCACGACGGCGACTTCGAGTTCAGCGACGAGATCAAGGGCGGCTCGATTCCGCGCGAGTTCATCTCCTCGGTCGAGAAGGGCTTCCGGTCGATGATCGCGAAGAGCCCGCGCCTCGGCGTGCCGGTCGTCGGGCTGCGCGTCGCACTGAACGACGGTGGCAGCCACGCCGTCGACTCGAGCGACATCGCGTTCCAGGAAGCGGCGCGCGGTGCATTCCGCGACTTCTTCTCGCGCGCGAAGCCGAAGATCCTCGAGCCGATCATGAAGGTCTCGCTCGAAGGTCCGGCGGAGTTCTCCGGCAACATGCTGTCGCTGATCATGCAGCGCCGCGGCATCGTGATCGGGTCGACGGAGGAGGACGGCCAGGCGCGCGTCGAGGCCGAGGTGCCGCTCGCGGACATGTTCGGATTCTCCACGCCGCTGCGCTCGGCGACGCAGGGCAAGAGCGAGTTCTCCATGGAGTTCGCGCGCTACTCGGAGGTGCCGACCTCGATCGCGGACGAGCTGCTGCGCAAGGCCGCTCAGGCCAAGCTCGACGCGAAGAAGTAGGTCCACGCGGAGCCGGCCCGAGCGGGCAGCCGCCCAGCGGTCGGTCGTCGTCGGTCGGTCGTCGCTCGGTCACCCCTCGGAGCCAGGTCGCTCCGGGGGTTCGGTCGTTTCGGGGCGCGATGGCGGTTCGGGCTCGGGCCCGGGCAGCATGCCGGTGATCACCCGGCCGGGTGGCGGGGGAATCGGAGTCGTGCCGTACGCAGGCAGCGAGCGCCTGGGAACCGCCCAGTGCCAGTCAGAACGCAGAATCGTGATCGACATCCAGCGTGTTCTCCAAGGGGCCGGGGACGGTGGTGGACGCACGTAGTGCAGCCCGTGTACCGGTTCGGCCGGCTGTGGCCGCGCTGAGTTAGCGGTGGCGAGATCCCCCAGCCTGTCGACCGTGGAGGTCGAAGCGCTGCCCCGGGACGGCAATCGCTGGCGAGTCCGTCGGAGGACGGCGCGTCGCCGGAGCGCCGGCGGGTGGCGGCGGTCAGTCGAGGATCGCGGCCGCGCCGCGCAGTGACCCGCAGAGCGGTAAGGCGACCCGGAACGTGGTGCCGGTGATGTCCGACGTCGCGCTCGTGGTCCCTTTGTGGGCGGCAACGATCTCCTGCACGATGTACAGGCCCAGACCGAGGCCGCGGGTGTGTCGGCCGGCATCGTCGCCGCGCTTGAACGGGTCGAACAGCGTCGCGAGGCGCGCCTGGGGGATGGGCTCGTCGCGGAGCTCGTTGTGAACGAGGATCCACACCACGTTGGCCTCGACATCGACATCGACGGTGACTGTGACGGGCGCGCCGACGCGTCCGTAGTGCGCTGCGTTCGAGGCGAGGTTCGACACGACCTGACCGAGGCGGTCGGGATCCCAGGAGCCCTCGACCGGGGTTGGCGTCACGAGCTCGAATCGCGATTTCGGCAGCGACAGCCGGAGCTCGTCCACGACCGCTTCGACGAGGGCCACCACCTCCATGGGGCGCGGCGTCACCGGGATGCCGGTGCCGAGGCGCGCGCGCGTGACATCGAGGAGCTGCTCGACGATGCCCGTCATGCGCTCCGCACTCGAGCGGATGCGGCGGGCGACGGGCGGGACCATCGGGTCGTCGTCCATGTCGACGAGCATCTCCGCACCGGTGAGGATGGCACCCAGCGGGCTGCGGAGATCGTGGCTGACGATCCCGAGCATCTGCTCCTGGAAGTGGAGGAGAACATCGACCTTGCCGCGCGCCTCGCGCTCGGCCTCGAGCCGCAGCGCGCTCTGCATGGCGAGGCTCGCGTACTCGATGCACGTCTCGATGGCGTCCAGATCCGCGGGTTCGAAGGGTGCGGACCCGCCGTCCCGCGTGAGCGTGACGATGCCCGCGATCGGGGCGCGTATCGGGAATGGCATGATCGCCAGCCCGCGCAGGCCGACGCGGTCGACGTACGCGTGATACGCGGGCGGGAGCTCCGCGCGGGCAGCCTCGGAGCTCGAGAAGGAGAACACGGCCGGGTCCGCGAGCATCGAGATGGCAGCGAGGACCGCGCCGGAGGCCTCCTCGCGGTGCTGCGACAGGAACGTCTCGGGCACTTCCCCGGGCAGCATGATGACCGAGCAGCCGTCGCAGACCTCCGCGCAGAGCGAGCGCACGAGCTCCTCGAGTACGCCCTGGACCCCGGTCGCCTTGAACAGTGCGCGGCCGAGCCGGTTGATCGCGGCGAGCCGTGCGTGCTCGCGGGCCGCGACGTCCGCGAGCTCTTTCGTGCGAAGCACCGACTCCACGCGCGCGCGAAGCTCGGCCGGGGCAAACGGTCGCGCGACGTAGTCGTTGGCGCCTGCGGCGAGCCCCTGGACGACGCCCGCCGTCTCGGTGCGCGATGCGGTCACGAGAATGATCGCGAGCTCCTTGGTGCGTGCGTTCGCGCGCACGAAGCGGCACACGTCGCCACCGGTCATGCCGGGCATCTCCCAGTCGAGGAGCACGAGGTCGGGCAGCGGCGCGTCGGACGCGAGCTGCTCGACCGCCTCGGAGCCGTCTGCGAACTGGACCAGGTCGAACGCGGCATCGCCGAGCGTCTTGACCGCGATCGCACGTTCGGTCGGGCTGTCGTCGACGATCCAGACGACGGGTAACTTGCGCCCGCGGCGCGGTAAGCTACCCACGGTGAGAGATCTCGTGGGCCATGCGGTCGAGCGTGACAGTCCGGGCACCCAGGCCCGCCTCCGCCACGCTGCGAGGCATACCATAGACGACGCAGGTCGATTCCGCCTCGACGAGCAGCTCGCCCCCCGCCGCCGCGATCTTGCGGGAGCCCGCGAGCCCATCGTCACCCATGCCGGTCATGACGACGCCGAGACAGCGGGGTCCGACTGCCTCCGCGGCGCTGATGAACAGCTCGTCCACGGACGGCATGAAGGTCCGCGGTGGGCTCGTGGCCACCTCCGCCCGAAGCGTATCCCCCTCACGATGGATGCGCAGGTGACACCCGGCACGCGCGAGCACCAGGACCCCGGGTGCCATCACGAGCCCGTCGGAGGCCTCGACCACCCGCAGCGGCGTGAGCTTGTCCAGCCGGGCCGCGAGGGCCTCCGTGAATCCGATCGGAATGTGGAGCACCATCGCGAGCGGCGTCTGGAACGTCGCCGGTAGTCCGGCGACGAGTCGAGAGAGCGCCTGCGGGCCACCCGTCGAGGTCCCGACCACGACGAGGTCGTGGTACCGGGGGCGCACCGCGGCGCCGGGCACCAGCTCCGGAACTAGCACGGGGCTCGCCTCGGGGGGCGCCTCGGGGGGCTGGATGAACTTCGACAGTCCTGCGGCCGCGACGGTCGTGGTGACGAGCTCGTCGCCGATCTCGAGCAAGCGGTCGTTCGCGAGCGCCGTCGGTTTCGCGACGAGCGCGACCGCGCCGAGCGCCAGCGCTTCGGCGCCGAGCTCGGTCTCGATCGAAGAGATGCTGACGACGATCACGCGCGGCCGCCGCCGACCAGCGAGCGCGCGCAGGACGCCGATGCCATCGAGCTCCGGCATCGTGAGGTCGAGCGTGATCACGTCGGGATCGAGCTCCGTGATCCGCGCGAGAGCGTGAACGCCATCGCGCGCGGTGCCGACGACGTCGACCTGACCACTCGCACGAAGCGTGCGGGACAGCACCGTGCGTGCGAACGCGGAGTCGTCGACGACCAGGACGCGGGGACGTGTCATCGCCGGGCGTGATAGTAGAACGAGCCGCCGCGCTCCTCACAGCCCATCTGGGTGCCAAACCGGAGCAACGACTCCGCCACGCCGACCGTGAGGAGCCCACCCGGGGCGAGCGCGCTCGCCAGGCGCCCGAGCACTGTGATCACCGTCTCGTCGGAGAAGTAGATCAGCACGTTGCGGCAGATGACCGCATCGAAGGTACCGAGCGCCGTGATCGCCGCGTCGTCGAGGAGGTTCGCGGTCCGGAACGTCACGGCGGCGCGGATCGAAGGTACGACCGTGTAGCCGCGAGAGTGGGGCTCGAGGTAGCGCGCTGCGAGGTCCTCCGAATGACCATCGCGCAGCGACTGCCGGGTGGTCTTGCCGGTCCGCGCGCGCTCGATCGCGGGCTCGCTGAGGTCGGTCCCGAGAATGTCGACCTGATCGAGCAACCCGCGCGCCGCGAGGAGCATCGCGAGCGTGTACGGCTCCTCACCGGTCGCGCACGCGGCAGACCACACGCGCACTCGACGCTTGGCCGCGAGCGGCGCGAGGAAGCCGTCGACGAGCTCGACGAGAGACGGTAGCTCGCGAAAAAAATACGTCTCGTGGACGAGCAGCCCGTTGACGAGCGCCCGGAGCTCGTCGCCTCCGGGGTCGTCGTAGCGCAGCCGGTAGTAGTAGTCGAGTAGCGCCGGGAAGCCTGCTTCGGCGGCGCGCGTCTCGATCTTCGAGCCCAGCAGGTCGCGGTCGTGCGGCGAAAAACGAAGGCCAGACGCGTCCTCGATGAGACCCGAGAACAGTGCGGCGAGCTGGGGTGTGAGCGGTGACGTGGGCACGCTCAGCTCGCGATGGCAGCCGCAGCGACGCGGCGAACTTCGGGGTCAGGGTCGGTCGTGGCGAGGCGCGCGACGGCGGCGCGCGCACCATCCGCCGCGATGCCGGCGAGCGTGATCGCGGCGGCCCGGCGAACCGCCGGAACCGCGGCCGCGAGCGCGCCGAACAACGCGGCGGTCGCCGCGGGCGAGTGCATGCGCGCCAGCGCCGCCGCGAGGATCGGCGCGGCACTGCTGCGCGCAGGATCCACGAGCCGCTCGGCGAGCACCGCGACGCGCGGCTCGAGTGAGCGGGTCTGCTCGTCGGACGATTGCGAGAGCGCGAGGTGCGCAGGATGGTCGAGGGGAACGGTCTGCGCGACGTCGGCGAGCATCTCGATCGCACGCCGATCGCCACGCGCCGCGAGGAGCGAGACTGCTGCGTCGCGCAACTCGACGACGGTGCCGCCCGCGGCAGCGGCGACGGCCTCGAGCGCGCCGGGATCGTCGAGCCGCGCGAGCCCGTCGAGCGCGATCAGCTGGGTCGGCATGTCGTCGGCGGCGACCGCCGCGAGCAGCAGTGCCGTCGCGCGGCTGTGGCGAGCACTGGCGATCCCGACCAGCGCGGCACGGCGCTCGTCGGGGTCGACCGAGCGTGCCGCGGACGCGAGCGCGTACCACGCCGAATCGGAGCCGATGCGTGCGAGCGCCTCGATCGCGGCGACCCGCACCTGCGGCGTCGCATCACCGAGTCGCGCGATGAGGCCATCCGTGATCGCGCCGCTGACCCCACCGGCACCGAGGCGCCCGAGGCCCTGGCACGCATAGTATCGCACCCACGCGTCGTCGTCGGTCAGGCCGCCCTCGAGCAGCCGTGCCATCCGGTCGCCGCCGCGGTGGCTCGCCGCCCGCAGCGTGGCCGCGCGAACCGGCGCGGACGCCGAGGCCGCGAGCGTGACGAGCGCGCCGTCGGTGCGCGAGTCGGCGAGGGCCCCGAGTGCCGCCACCGCGAGCTCGGCGATGCGCGGATCGGTATCGGCCGTGAGCGCGAGCACCGGTGCGTAGGACTCGACCGGACCGACGTAGGCCAGGATCCGCAGCGCCTGCTTGCGGACGGCTGGCTTGGTCGACGCCAGCGCGGCCAGCGCGAGTCCCGGGGTCTCGGCGGTGCCGAGCGAGTGGATCGCAGCCGTCGCGGCGTGGACGACGCGCGGGTTACCGTCCGCGAGCAGACCGAAGAGCTGCGGCACGGCGTCGGTGTGGCCGATGCGGGCAAGCGCGTCGCAGGCGAGCGCGCGGACATCGGGATCGCGATCCGTCAGCATCGCGCGCACCGCGACCGCGGCGGCCGCCGAGCGAACGCCCGGCAACAGCGCGGCGCGGGTGGCGGCATCGCCACCGTCCAACGCCTCGAGGAGCACGCGTTCGTGGCGTTGACCGAGCTCGCGAATCGCGCGCGCGGCGACCGGGCCCGTGCCCTCCCCGCCCGCCTCCACGACCAGGTCGACGAGCGCGGCGATCGCGGTTGCATCACCGACGTGCCCGAGCACGCGGGCCAGCGCGGTCCGTTCGCTGACGGTCCCGCCGGCGAGCGCGCGGACGAGGATCCCGGTGTGGGGCGCGAGCGACGCCCTCATCACGTCGATGGCGCGCGCGTCCGCACCTTGCCAGCGCGCGCGCGTGACGAGCTCGTCGAGCGCCACCGCGATCGCGCGTGTTTCGGGAGGCTTGCTCGTTGCGAGCACCGCCGCCAGGGCGGGGACTGCCTGCGGCGCGCCCGTGCGGCCCAGGCCGGTGATCGCTTCCTGGCGGTACAGCTCGTCGTCGAGCAGCTCGAAGAGTGGGGTGATGGCGCGCGGGTCGCCCGAGCGGGCGATCACCTGCACGGCCGCGAACGTGCGGAAGAACTCGCGCCGGCGGACGAGGATGACGAGCGCATCGATGGCGGCCGCCTCGCCCATCGCACCGAGCGCCTCGATCGCGGCCACGGCCACGTTGTCGTCGACATGCATCAGCAGCGTCGCGAGCACCGGGATCGCGGCATGCGCGCGCCGGCGGCCGAGGATCGTGGCGACGTCGGCGACGATCGCCGGGTCCGGGTGCGTGGCGAGCGCGCTGACGGCATCCGCAGTGGTCGCCCCGAGCGAGGCGACGAGCGCATCGACGACGGCCGCGATCGTGCGCTCGGTCGTGCGCTGGTCGCGCAGCCACGCCACGAGCGCGGGGACCGCATCGTCCGCGAGGATCGCGAGGGCTGCGACCGCCGCGCGTCGCACGGCCCAGCTCGGGTCGGCGACCGCCTCCAGGAGCTCCGGTACCGACGGCGCGCCGAGGACCGCCAGCTCGTCGATCCGGACCACACGCATGCGCTCGGCCTCGGAGAGGCCCAGCCGCGACGAGGTCACGAGCTCGGCTCGGCGCCGTTCGCCGGCCCGTTCACGGGCACCCCCGGATCGCTCCCCTCCACGCCGCCGACGATGCGCAGCGCGGCGAGCTCGCGACCGATCCCCGCCACGTGACCCGCCGCGACCATGGACTGCTTCACCTGGTCCGCGAGCGAGATCGCGATGTCGCGCGTGCGGCCCCGGACGTCCCGGATCGCGGCCGCGCTCTCCTCGACCGCCGCCGCCTGGGTCGCCGCCGCCCGCGCGACCGTCTGCATCGAGGCCGTCTGGCGCGTGGCGCCCGCCGCGAGACTGCCGAGCGCGGTCGACTGCTCGGCCACCGCGCGCGCGGTCTGGCGCGCGATGCGCCGGACCTCGTCGGTCTCCTTCACGAGCGCACCGATCGCGGTCGCCTGCTCGCCCGTTGCACGCGTCACCTCGGCCGACAGCTGCGCGGCATCGCGCAGTCCCGTCTCGATCTCCTTGGCGGTGCGAGCCTTCTCGAGGATCGAACGCGCGCTCGTCGCCGCATGCCGGCGGGCGTCGTCCATCGCCTTGGCGATATCGGCGGACCCCTTCGCGCCCTCGGCGACGGCAACGACCGTGCGCTGCGTGGCCGCGGCCACCTCGTCGAGACCCGCGACCATGGCCGTGACCCCGCGGAGCTGTTCGTTGACCGACGCGGTGGTGCGCTGCGCCGCGCCGCGCATCTGCAACGTGGCCTTGGCGAGCTCGCCGGCGGCCGTGGCCTGCTCCTGCGCCGCACCGGTCACGCGCGTGGCCGTCGCGGTGAGCGCGGTGTTGGCCTTCACCAGATCGCGAAGCGCACGCGCTTGCTCGGCCGTCGCGTCGCGCGTCTGCTTCGCCATCGTACGCATCTCGTGGCCGGCCCGGGCCAGGCTCTGCGTGGCCGTGGTCTGCTCGGCCGCTGCACGCGCGATGGTCCGGCTCTCGGTCTCGAGCTTGCTGGCACTGCCGGCCACGCTCTGGACCACGCGCGCCTGTTCGTCGGTGGCCGTGCTGATGTTCGCGATCGCCGCGCCGAGCGTGTCGACGCCCTCGAGGATCGAGTTGAGGCCGCCGCGCGCCACCTCGCCGAGCTCGGCGCCTTCGTCGGCGAGCCGCAGCCCATCCGCGTTCGCCGCGATCGCGTCTCGCGCCGTGCTCTGCAGGCCGCGCACGATCTTCGCGACATCGGTCGCCGCCGCCGCCGCGCGATCCGCCAGGGCGCGGATCTCCTCGGCGATGACGGCGAACCCGCGTCCGTGCTCGCCGGCGCGCGCCGCCTCGATGCTCGCGTTGAGCGACAGGAGATTGGTGCGATCCGCGATCAGGTTGATCGCTTGCACCATGTCCCCGATCTCCTCGGCGCGCTTGCCCATGTCCTTCATCACGCCAGCGCCCTGCGCCATCGCCTCGCGGATCTTCACGAGGCCTGCGAGCGACCGCGTCACGGTCTGCCCGCCGCTCTTCGCCGACGTCGTGACGTGCTGGGCGGTCGTGCGCGTGCTGTCGACAAGCGCGACGATGCGGCGCGTGGCCACGTCGAGCTGCGTGGCCGCGGTCGTGGTGGAGCCAGCGCCGGTGCTGACCTCCTGCGCCGAGATCGCCGTCGCCGCGGCCGCCCGCGCGACCTCCTCGATCCCGGTCGCGTTCGACTCGACGGCTGCTGCATTCTTCTCTGCGGTCGCCGCGACCGCCTCGACAGAGGCGGCGATCTGCGCGAGGTCGCTCGCCGAGGTCGTTGCCGACTCCTCGAGCGCACCCGCGAGCTCCGTCACGCTGCGGATCGAGCGAGCGAGCTCCTCGGCAGTCGACGCCGTCTCCTCGACGGCGGCGGCGGCTTCGGCGGCGTCGCTCGCCACGCTCTCGAGCGAGGTGTTGATGCGTCGCAGTCCCGCGGCGACCTCCCCGGCGCGCGCACCGACTTGCTTGGCATCCGCGGCGAGCCGCACCGACCCGGCGGCCATCTGCACGCTCGTGGTGGCGACCTCCTCGATGGTGGCCGCGGTCTCCGCCCCGCGCGCCGCGGTATCGGCGATCCCCGCGGCCGTCTCCGTGCCGGCCGTGACCAGGCGCTCGAGCGTCTCCGCGAGCTCGGCGGCGTTGCCGGCCGTGGACTTCACGGAGCGCGCGAGCTCCTCGATCGTCGTGGCGGTCGCGTCGCTGGATGCGGCCAGGGTGTCGCTGTCCTTGCGCACGCCACCGACGGATGTGCTGATCTCGACGATGCTGCTCGCGCTCGCCTCGAGCCCGTCGAGCACCTCGGCGGCGCTGCTCGCGACGCTCGCCTGCGTGCGCGCCATCTGCTCGAGCGACGCCTGCGTCTCGTCGACGCTCGAGCCGATGCTGTCGAGCGCGGCGCGCGACTCCTCGGTGGCAGCCCCCTGCTCCCGCGCAGCGGCAGCGAGGCGGGAGATGGCGTTGTCGATCTGGTCGAAGACCCCGGGGCGGGCGATATCAGTCATGGCGATGCTCCTCCCCGAGAATCCGGGGCACGTCGATCAACAGCACGAGTCGCGTGCCGAGCGCGGCGACGGCTTTCACGAAGCCGGTGGCCTGCGACTCGACGAGCTCGGGGGGTGGCGCGAAGCCGGTCACGTCGATGCCGATGACCTCGCGCGCGGAATCCGCGAGCAGGCCCGCGGTCCTGCCCCCGCTCTGGACCACGATCACCCGCCGGCCCACCGAGGGCTGGTCGTCACTCGTGACCCCGAAGCGAACGCGCAGGTCGACCACCGGCACGAGGCGGCCGCGGACCTGCACGAGGCCAGCGACGTAGGCCGCGGATCCCGGAATCGGGGTCGCGGTGACGAACGCGTCGAGGTGCAGGACCAGCGACGCCGGGACCACGTACTCGGCGGCGCCGACGCGGAACGCGACATGGAGCACGTTCGTCACGAGGACCTCGGGGCAGCGATGATCGGATCGTGCCGGCGAGCGATGCCGGCGCCGAGCTCGACGAGATCGAGCACCAGCGTCGGCCGGCCATCGCCGAGGTCGGTCGCGCCCGCGATGCCGGGCCGGCGCGCGAGTGGATCCTCGATGGGCCGGATCACGACTTCCTGGCGCCCCAGCATGCGGTCTACGGCGAACGCGAGGCGCTCGCCGTTGCGATGCACGACGATCGCCTTGGTGGCCGGCACGGTCGAGTGGATCGCGAGCAACTCGCCCAGCGATACGAGCGACACCACCGCACCCCGGCGCTCGACCATCGCGACGGCCGCACGCGTCCCGGCCCGGGAGGGCGGCCGGTGCGTGAGCGTGTCCGAGAGCTCGAAGATCTCGTCGACGGTTGCCACCGGGGTGACGAACGACTGCGCGCCCAGCGCGAACGAGAACACGTCGACGATCGCGATCGTCACCGGGACGCGAACGGTGAACGTGGTGCCGCGACCGAGCTCGCTGCGCACCTCGAGATCGCCACCGAGATCGCTGACGGCGATGCGACGCACGATGTCCATTCCGAGCCCGCGCCCGCTGACCTGCGAGATCACGTCGCGGGTCGAGAACCCCGGCGCGGTCAGCACGTCGAGCAGCTCGCCATCATCGGAGATGGCGCGACCGGCGCGACGGGCCACGGCCGCGCGGTCGATGCCGCGACCATCATCGATGATGGCGAGCTCGAGGCGATTGCCGATGTTCGTGCAGTTCACCTGCACCGTGCCCGCGCGCGGCTTGCCGGCGGCGACCCGCTCGTCCGGGGACTCGATCGCGTGGTCGACGGCGTTGCGAACGAGATGCACGATGGCGGGGAGGATGCGGTCGGCGACGGCCTTGTCGACCTCGGCGTCGTGCGCGTCGACCACGAGCTTGACTTCCTTCACACCGGGTCGCACCAGACTTCTCACGACGAGCGCCAGCGGATCGAGCACCTCGGACATGCGCACCATGCGGGCGCGAAGGATCGCGCGCCGCAACTCGCGGAGCTGGACGCTCTGGCGGTCGGCGAGCTCGCGGAGCCGGCGGACATCGACGCCGCGCTCCGCCTGGACCACGAGCTCGCGCTCGAGGCGAAAGCGCGACACCACGAGGCTCGACAGCAGCTCCTGGAGGTCGTCGAGACGCGAGAGCTCCACACGGACCACGGCGCGCCCGATCGCGGCGACCGCGGTGCTCGCGGTGTCCTCGATGGGACTCGCCGGCAGCGAAGTGGCGGCAGCCGCACGGTCCTCGATGGCGGCCGACTCGGCCGGAGCCGGCGGCTCGATGAGAACGATGGCTTCGTCCGTCGTGGCGGCCGCGGTCGCGACCACCGCCCGGTCCGCGCGAGTCGCCAGGAGGAGATCGAACGCCACGCCGATGGGAGTCGCGCGCGGAGCCACCTTCACCAGCTCGCCGAGTGCCGCCAGGGCTGCGCGAACAGTCGCGATGGTGTGACCGTGTGCGGACTGAGCCTCGCTCGGGACGAACGTCACCGTGTAGACGGGGATGCCCTCGGCGAACGCCTGCATCACCTGCTGCCGCTCGCCCGCTCCCATGCGCTGGTCCCACGCCGGGATCGAGGCGCGCGGAGGCGGCGGCGCGACGGCAGCGGTGAGGTTGATCGTGGCAAGCGCCTCGAGCAACGCCTCGGGTGCGGGCTCCGGAATGTGTCCGGTCGCGACCGCGCGCACGCGCTCCGAGATTGCCTGGACCACCTGCACGGCGAGGCTGACGCTTCGAGACCCGAGGTGGCCTCCTGCCCGGTCCGCTGCGCGCAGCACGGTCTCGAGGGCGTGCGCGAGCACGACGATCGGCTCGACCCCGATCATCCCCGCGAGGCCCTTGATCGTATGGAGGCCGCGGAACAGGTCGCGGACCGCCTTCGGGCGCAGGACGCCGGCGGTGTTCCCGGCCTCGATCTCGAGGAGCTGCGCCGTGGCCGCGCTCACGAGCTCGTCGGCCTCCGCGACGAAGCCCACGACGAATTCCTGGAGGTCCACCCGATCGCTCACGGAACCGCGCCGACGGGCAACAGCCGGCGCACTTCCTGGAGAATCTGCCCGGGGGAGAACGGCTTCGCGAGGAAGCCCGAGGCGCCCGCACCGAGGACGCGCTGCTTGCTCTCGTCGTCGCCGCGCGTGGTGACGACCAGGATCGGGAGTGAACGCAGCTTGTCCTGCGCGCGCACGAACTCGATCACCTCGAGCCCGCCCACGTCGGGCATGTTCAGATCGAGGACCACGAGGTCGAAGGCCGCCAGCGCGAGGCGCTCGATCGCCTCGAGGCCCGAACCGGCAAACTCGAGCTCCACCTGTCCCAGTGGGCGGAGGCAGGCCGCGACCATGTCGCGCATGAGCTTGCTGTCATCGACGACGAGGAAACGTGACATCGGGGGGGTGAAAAAATTATCACGTACAAATCACGTACTTTGCAAACTCGCGCCCTGCGCACGCGGAGACTGTCGTGAGGCGACCGCGTGCCGGGGAGGCGCCGGTCCGGCCCTGTTACAGTGAAGGTATGCCGGGTTTACGGTCCGCGGCGCGGGCGGCGGTGAAGAACCTGGTGCTCGATCACGTGCCGCGGGTCCTGCGGCGCGGCCCTGCCACGCCCCGCCGGGTCGCGATCACGTTCGACGACGGGCCCGATGAGGGCACGCTCGAGTGTCTTCGCGTGCTCGATGAGCTGTCGTGCCCCGCCACCTTCTTCCTGTTGGGCGAGTACGCCGACGCGCATCCTTTGCTCGTCCGCGAGTACGTCAAGCGCGGACACCAGATCGCAAGCCACGGGTACGATCACCAGCGGTTCACGAAGTTGACCCTCCCCGACCTGCTGGATCAGTGCACGCGCACCGAGCAGGCGCTCGGCGGGCAGGCCACGGGGCACCCCTGGGTACGGCCGCCGCACGGCACGCTGGGCCCCCTCTCGATGGCGTCACTGATCGCGCGCGGTTACACGCTGGCGATGTGGACGCTCGACTCGTGCGATTACGACGATCGCGACGCCGCGTCGGTCGCCGCCCGCTGTGCTCCGGACCGGTGCGCGGCCGGCGAGGTGCTGCTGCTCCACGAGGGTCAGCAGTGGACCCGCGATGCGCTCCCGGCGATCGTCGGCGCGCTGCGTCGCGACGGCTACGAGTGCGTCACGATGCAAGACCTGTTCGCGAAGTAGGGTCGCGCGGTCGGGTCGTGATGCTTCAGGCGGCCGGCTTCGTCGCGACGACGGCGAGCTTGCGGGCTTCGGCCGAGAGCTGGGTGACGTAGCCGAGTGCATCCGAAGTCATCTGCGCGAACGTCGCGATCGCCTGCTGCGTGCGGACCACGAGCTGCGACTCCATCGCCGCACACTGGTCTGCAAACGACGCCGCGCGACCCTGCGCGTCAGCCGTCAGCTTCGCGAAGTGCTGCTGCGAGGCCGCCCAGTACCCCATCGGGTCGAAGGAGCCGAGGTTCATGAACGGGTTCATCTGCGAGGTCGGGTTCGTCATGCGGCGCACCCTAGGCACCCGCGCGAACCCTGTCAAACGATTTTTGCTGCACTGCAACATTCGCGGCCGATCCGAGCGTCCACCAGGGAGACGGCGATGGATTTCCTGTTGCAACGCAATAAGTGAATGCGCTACGAGGCAGTCATGACCGTGACGCGGCCCGTTGCCTGGTGGAGAGAGCCGACCCGAGCGCAGTGGATGACGTTCATCGCGGCCTGGATGGGCTGGGTGCTCGACGCGTTCGACTTCGTCATCTTCTCGATCGTCGCCGCCGACATCGCCAAGGAGTTCGGCGTCGGGCCCACTGCACTCGCGGGGTCGATCACGCTGACCCTCGTGGTCCGGCTGGCGGGCGGCTTCGTCGCGGGCTGGATGGCGGACCGCTGGGGCCGGAAGCTCCCGCTGATGATCTCGTTGCTGTGGTTCGCGGTGTTCGACGCCGCGATCTACTTCGCGCCCTCGTTCGCCTGGATCCTGGTGTTCCGCACGCTGTTCGGCTTCGGCATGGGCGCGGAGTGGACCGCCGGCACGGCGATGGCGATGGAGAGCTTCCCCGAGCGCAGTCGCAAGATCGCGTCCGGCCTCCTCCAGGCGGGCTGGCCCGTGGGCTTCTTCGCGGCCGCGCTCGTCGCGCACTTCGTGGTCCCCG
>JAYSYE010000649.1:0-24945 GCA_043716635.1 Deltaproteobacteria bacterium
TGCGGCATCTGCGGCATCTGCGGCATCTGCGGCATCTGCGGCATCTGCGGCATCGCCTCCTTGGCGGTGCGCAAGATCTTCGGGAGGTACGGGATGTCCGGCATCGACGGCATCGGCGAGTCGAGCGGATCCTCCGTGTTGATCGGCATCCCGGGGATCCCCGTGTCGGCGTTCGCCGAGAACCGACGCATGTCCTTCTCCATCGCGCCGTGCTGGTTCTCTTCGCGGTTGCGATACTCCGGCGCCATCGTCTTGTTGATCCAGTCCCAGCGCTGGTCTGCATCGGCGACGTCCGGCGTGCCCGTCTGGCCGTTCTTGTCGCGAGAGTTGATGAAGGACGTGCCGCCCGGTACGGGCGAGATCATCCCGGGCGAGATCTGCTTGAACAGCGCGCGCGCCTCGGGCGACTCGTCATAGACGAGGTTCTGGAGAAACTTCTGCTGCTCGAACTGCAGCAGCGTGTTGTTCCCGCCCCAGATCTTGTCGTTGGCCGCGGCGATCGCCTCCTTGTCGCCCGACTTCTTCGCATCCTGGAGCGCGGTGTTCCCGGCCGCGATCTTCTCCCAGCCGGCCATCTGCTCCGGCGGAATCTCGCCGTGCTTGGCCGCCTCGCGCATCTGACCGATGCCGCCCTCCTGCATCGCCATGTGCTGCCACATCAGATCGTCGTAGACGCCCGCGTTGCCCTTCGCGAGCAGGTCATGGAGCTTCTTGTTGTCGATGCCCGCCATGTCCATGCCCTTGGGGATCCCGGGAATGGCACCTGCCACGGTCGTGCCGCCGATGCCCACGCCCACGAGGTCCGACGCGTACGACGCCATGCCCGCCCACTTGTTCGTCTCCTCGTTCGCCATGTACATGTCCGCGTACGCACCGGTGAGCCGGGTGTTGCGCTGCAGCGGATCCATGTGATCGAACTCGGACTGGTTCTTGGCCCCGACCTGCTGGTACGCGCGGCTCTGGTAACGATCCTTGATCGATACCGGCTCGGGCCCGGTGGGGTGCTGCGACTGTTCGAACCGGTCCGGCCCCTGCGGGATGCTGGCGCGGTCGCTACCGCCGGTGTGGTCGAACGGGTTCAGCGATGGCAGATGCGGCAACTCGGGGAGCTTCGGCATCTGCGGCATCTCCGGCATTTTCATTCCGTCGAAGGGCCACACCATTGCTGCATGATACGGCAGCGCGCCGGAGCGCCTGCCCTGCCAAATGCAGCAATCATTACCGAATGTTACGCGCGGGCGAGGTGCGTGTCCTTGCCCTGCGCCCAGAGCGCCCGCTCGACGGCGAGCAGCAGCGGGCTGAACGTCGCGCGGTCGAGGGCGCTGACCACGAACCCACCCTCCCCGTGCGCCGACAGGTGCTCGGCCTCCTCGTCGGAGAGCAGATCCGCCTTGTTCCACACCAGGATGCGCGGCTTGTTCGCGAGCCCGAGCTCCGAGAAGATCGTCTCGACCGCGCGGATCTGCTGCTCCTGGTCGGGGTCCGACGCGTCGACCACGTGCAGCAGCAGATCGGCATCTGCCATCTCCTCGAGCGTCGCGCGGAACGCCCGCGTCAGCTCCTCGGGGAGGTCGCGGATGAAGCCCACGGTATCGGTGATCACGACCTCGCGCTCCTGCGGGAAGCGCAGCCGGCGCGAGATCGGGTCGAGCGTCGCGAACAGCTTGTCCTCGGCCCGCGCGTCGCCGTGCGTGAGGGAGTTCAGGAGCGTCGACTTGCCCGCGTTCGTGTAGCCGCAGATCGCGACGATCGGGACGTCGCGATCGGTGCGGCGCTGTCGGCGCAGCCGCCGATCCCCCGCGAGATCCTCGAGGCGCTTCGCGAGGAGCTGGATCCGCTCACGCGCGCGACGACGATTGATCTCGAGCTTCGTCTCGCCGGGGCCGCGCCCGCCGAGGCCCGCCTTGCCACCAACACCGGCCGTGAGCCGGGACATCATCGTGTTCTTCTCGGCGAGGCGCGGCAGCGCGTACCGGAGCTGCGCGAGCTCGACCTGGAGCTTGCCGTCCCGGCTCGTCGCGTGCTGCGCGAAGATGTCGAGGATCAGCATCGTGCGGTCGAGCACCTTCAGCTCCGTCGCGTCGCTGATCGAGCGAGCCTGGCCCGGCGTGAGGTCGGGATCGAAGATCACCACCTCCGCTCCGAGCTGCATCGCGCGCAGCAAGATCTCGTCGAGCTTGCCGCGGCCGACGAGGAACTTCGGATCTGCCTCGGGCCGGCGCTGGAGCAGCACGTCGAGGACCTTCACTCCCGCCGTCCGGCACAGCTCGCGCAATTCTGCGACGCGCGCCTCGCTGTCCTTCGCGCGACCGAGCTGGACGTGCACGAGTAGCGCGCGGTCCTTGCCGGCATCCGTCGGCGCGATCCGGCGCGCGCGTCCGTAGTCGGCCTCGATCCGGGCGATCAGCTCCGTGAAGTTGGTGCGCGGCGCGGTCGCGGGCTCGGGAGGCAGCTCGTGCCACGGCTTGTCGGCAGGCGCGTCAGCGACGAGGTGCCCGATGTGCAGCTTGCCGGGCGTGCCGGCCGCATCGACGGTGATCGCGGCGATCACGTCGAGCCGCAGCAACGCGAGGTCGGTGAAGTCATCGCGCGTGAGCGACTCGCCTCGCAGGTGCGTGTGAACGAACCGCAGGCCGCGGAATCGCCCCTGCCCCCCACGGAGGCGGCCCATGTCCGGCAGCACGATCTTCGATGCGTCGCCGACCATCACGGCCTGCACAGCGCCGCGCCTGTCGATCAGGACACCCACCTGGCGATGCAGCTCCGCGCTCTGCGCGGCCAGCTGCGTCGCCAGCTCGCCGGACACCACCTCGGTCGGGGCCACGCGACGCCGGTAGAGCCGCTCGAGCGATTTGACCTCGCTTGCTTTCAGGCCGGTCAGGTTTCCAGTCACCTCGTCTTGCATCGCTTCGGTGCAGTATAGTCCGGCGATGGCTCGTCGGTTCCGTGCGCTCGTCGCGCACCCGCACCCCGAGGCGCTCGGCGAGCTGGCGGAGCTCCTGGGTGGCCTGGGACTCGTCGTGGACACGGCGCGCTCGACGGTCGAGGCGCTGAACAAGCTCCGCGCGCAGACGGTCCACGTCGTCGTGGCCCATCACGTGACGACGGGGCCCACGCACTTCGATGGCGTCGGGTTCCTCGAGGCGAGCGTCGCGTTCGCCCCCGAGGCCCTCCGGATCGCGCTCGTCGGCACCCCGAACGAGGCCGTCGAGCTCGATTACCGGCCCGCCCACGAGGGCATCATCATCCGGCTCGTCGCGAAGCCGAGCGAGCGCAGCCGGCTCGTCGGCCTCGTGTCGGAAGGGACGAAGCTGATCGCGCTCGTCGAGGATCAGCGCGAGCTCGTGCGCAAATTGTCGCAGGAGCAAGGCAAGCTCCAGCGCCGCGAGACGCTCCTCGACGTGGTGGTGAAGGAGCGGACGAAGGAGCTCGAGGAGAGCTACGAGAAGCTGAAGAGCGCGAACCGCCAGGCGCTGTTCGGCCTCGCCGAGGCGATCGAGGCGAAGGACCCGTACACGAAGGGCCACTGCGGCCGCGTGGCGGCGTACTCGCTCGTGCTCGCGAAGGAGGCGGGGTACCCGCAGGACGGCCTCGAGACGCTCGAGTTCGGGGCGTTTCTTCACGATATCGGCAAGATCGGCATCCGCGACTCGGTGCTGCTGAAGCCCGGGCCGCTCGACGACGCGGAGTGGGTTCACATGCGCGAGCACCCGGTGAAGGGCCACGACATCGCGAGCAAGATCGAGATGCTGCATCCGATCATGCCGGCGGTGCGCAACCACCACGAGCGCTGGGATGGCTCCGGCTATCCCGACAAGATGGTCGCGGAGAACATCCCCGTGGTCGCGCGCATCGTCGCGATCGCCGACGCCTACGACGCGATGTCGACGGATCGCCCGTACAAGGCCGCGCTCCCGCTCGACGAGTGTTACGCGGTGCTCCGCAAGACCGCGGGAAAAATGTACGACCCCGACCTCATCGAGGTGTTCGTGACGCGCAGCCTCGGCACGCTGTACCGCGAGGACTACGACGACCTGCCCTACGACGACGGCCACGCCGCGATCTCGTGATCCTCGAGCTCCTCAGGCGCTACCTGCGCCGCTACCCGCGCGAGCTCGCCATCGTGGTGGCGCTCCAGCTCGTTGCCACGACCGCGTCGCTGTACCTGCCGAATCTGAACGCGCGGATCATCGACGAGGGCATCATCCCCGGCGACACGGGCTTCATCCTGCGCACCGGACTGGTGATGCTCGCGTTCGCGGCGGTGCAGATGCTCGCGTCGGCGGGCGCGGTGTACGCGGGCGCGCGTGCGGCGATGGGGTTCGGCGCCGACCTGCGCTCCGCGACGTTCCGCCACGTCGGGTCACTGTCCGCGCGCGAGGTGGGCTCGTTCGGCGCGCCCTCGTTGATCACGCGCGTCACGAACGACGTCCAGCAAGTCCAGGTGCTCGTGCTCATGGGCTGCACGATGCTCGTGATGGCGCCGATCATGTGCATCGGCGGCATCGTGATGGCGCTGCGCGATGACGTCCGGCTGTCGCGGCTGCTCCTCGTGGCCGTGCCCGTGCTCGCGGGCAGCATCGGGCTCCTGGTCGCGCGCATGGTCCCGCAGTTCCGCGCGATGCAGCCGAAGCTCGACACCGTCAACCGCATCCTGCGCGAGCAGATCCGCGGCGTCCGGGTGGTGCGCGCGTTCGTGCGCGAGCCCGCGGAGGCCGTCCGCTTCGACGGCGCGAACGGCGCGCTGACGGCCACCGCGCTGCGCGTCGGCAAGCTGCAGGCGCTGATGTTCCCGACGGTGATGCTCGTCTCGAACGTCTCGATGGTCGCGGTGCTGTGGTTCGGCAGCCAGCGCGTGGCGTCGGGCGAGCTCCAGATCGGCGCGATGACCGCGTTCCTCAGCTACCTGATGCAGATCCTCGTCGCGGTCATGATGGCGACATTCATCTCGGTCATGATCCCGCGCGCCTCCGTCTGTGCCGAGCGGCTCGTCGAGGTGCTCGATACGCCGTCGTCCGTCGTGCCCCCGAGCGCGCCCGTCGCCCCGACGGCGGCGGCGGGTCTCGTCGAGCTCGTCGACGTGGAGCTCGCGTATCCGGGAGCGGCCGAGCCGGTGGTCTCGCACGTGTCGTTCACGGCCAGGCCCGGCCAGGTCACCGCCCTCATCGGCAGCACCGGCGCGGGCAAGACCACGCTCCTCCAGCTCGTCCCGCGACTGCTCGACGCGACCGGGGGCTCCGTGCGCGTCGGCGGCGTCGACGTCCGGCAGCGTGACCTCGACGAGCTGTGGTCGTCGATCGGCATGGTGCCGCAGAAGCCATTCCTGTTCTCGGGGACGGTCGCGTCGAACCTCCGCTACGGCAAGCCGGATGCGACCGATGACGAGCTGTGGGCGGCGCTCGCGCTCGCCCAGGCCACGGACTTCGTGGAGGCGATGCCCGAGCGCCTGAACGCGCCGATCGCGCAGGGCGGTACGAACGTCTCCGGCGGGCAGCGCCAGCGGCTCTCGATCGCGCGAGCACTGGTCCGCCGGCCCGCGATCTACCTGTTCGACGACGCGTTCTCCGCCCTCGATCTCGCGACCGAGGCGCGGCTCCGCGCGGGCCTGCTCGCGATGATGGGCGACGCGACGGTGATCCTCGTCGCGCAGCGCATCGCGTCGATCCGGACGGCCGACCAGATCGTCGTGATCGACAGTGGCGGCGTCGTCGGCATCGGGACGCACACCGAGCTGCTCGCCACGTGCGCGGCGTACCAGGAGATCGAGCAGTCGCAGCGCGGCGCGACCGTCGAGGCGGGGGCGTAGCGGTGGCCGCGTCCCGAGGACCCGGCGGTCGTGCGGGCGGTGGACCAGCCGCCGCCTCGCCCGGTGCGGGCAGCCCGCTGATGCGAGGGCCAATGGGCGCGGCGATGGCGGGGCCGCCTCAGAAGTCGAAGGACTTTCGCGGCTCGAGCAAGCGCCTGATGCGCCGGCTCGCCCCCCGCAAGGGGCTCGTCGTGGCGACGTTCAGCTGCGCGGTCCTCGGCGTCGCGCTCGGCGTCAACGGGCCGCGCCTGCTCGGGGAAGCGACGAACTTGATCTACGCCGGCACGCGAGGCGGGTCCGGCCCGGGCATCGACTTCGGCGCGCTTGCCCGGCTGCTCCGCCTCGCTCTCGTGCTGTACGCGGGCGCGTCGCTCGCGACGTGGTTGCAGAGCTCGCTGCTGAATCACCTCGTGCAGGGCACGATCCGGCAGCTGCGACGTGATGCGCAGGCGAAGCTGACGCGCCTGCCGCTCGCGTACTTCGACGCGCGCCCGCTCGGCGAAGTGCTGTCGCGGGTGACGAACGACATCGACAACGTGGCCACGTCGCTGCAGCAGGCGCTCGGCCAGATGGTCACGGCCATGCTCACGGTAATCGGCGTGATGGTGATGCTCGTGTGGATCTCGCCGCTGCTCGCGCTCGTGACGCTGGCCACCGTGCCGCTGTCGGTGATCGCGACGGCGCGGATCGGCAAGCGAGCCCAGGGCCGCTTCGTCGCGCAGTGGAAGCACGTCGGGACGTTGAACGGGCAGGTCGAGGAGGCGTTCACCGGGCACTCGCTCGTCAGGGTGCTGGGTCGCGCGGCCGAGGTGCAGGCCCGCTTCGAGGCCACCAACCGCGAGCTGTTCCTGGCGAGTCAGCGCGCGCAGTTCCTCTCGAGCCTGATGATGCCGGTCGTGATGTTCGTCGGGAACCTCACCTACGTGCTGATCGCGGTGGTCGGCGGGCTGCGGGTCGCCGCGGGGGCGATGCGGCTCGGCGGCGTGCAGGCGTTCATCCAGTACTCGCGGCAGTTCACGCAGCAGCTCGGTCAGCTGGCGTCGCTGTCCAACGTGCTCCAGTCGGGTGTGGCGTCGGCGGAGCGCGTGTTCGAGCTCCTGGATGCGCCGGAGGAGTCCGCGGACGCCGCCATCCGGGTCGCCGCCCCTCGCGTCGGTCGGGTCGTGTTCGAGCACGTGAAGTTCCGCTATCAGCCCGACGTGCCGCTGATCGAGGACCTCTCGCTGGTGGTCGAGCCCGGCCAGACGATCGCGATCGTGGGCCCGACCGGCGCCGGCAAGACGACGCTCGTGAATCTCTTGATGCGGTTCTACGAGCTCGACGGCGGGCGGATCCTCGTCGACGGCGTGGATATCGCGACGCAGCCGCGCGGGTGGGTGCGCGATCAGATCGGCATGGTCCTCCAGGACACGTGGCTGTTCGCGGGCTCGATCCGCGAGAACATCGCGTATGGCGACCCGGCGGCGTCCGCGGACGCGCTGCTCGAGGCCGCGAAGTCCACGTACGTCGACAGGTTCGCGCGCGCCCTGCCCGCGGGCTACGACACGCCGGTGACCGACGACGCCGACAACCTCAGCGCCGGCGAGCAGCAGCTCATCACGATCGCCCGCGCGGCGCTCGCGAGCCCCGCGATCCTGGTACTCGACGAGGCGACGTCGTCGGTCGACACCCGCACCGAGGTGCTCGTCCAGCAGGCGATGGCCGCGCTGCGCGAGCACCGCACGAGCTTCGTGATCGCGCACCGCCTCTCGACCATCCGGGACGCGGACACGATCCTCGTCATGGCAAAGGGCACCATCGTCGAGCAGGGCTCGCACGACCAGCTCGTCGCGGCGAAGGGACTTTATTCCACGCTCTACGAGGCGCAATTCGCGGGCTCTGCGGCCCCCTAGATCACGGTTCGTAGGATGTTGGCTGCGTGCGAAACATCGTGGTGGCTCTGGGGGTCGTGGTCGCGGTCGGTGCAAGCCTCGTGGGTGGCGAGGGCTGCAGCGGCAAGAAGCACGGGAAGGGCGAGCCTGGCCAGACCACCGGCGAGGTGATCGGCGCGGGCATGACGGGCGCGGGCGCCGGCAGCGGGGAATCCGCCGACGACGCCGAGGGGAAAGCCCCGAAGCGCCAGCCGATCGTGGTGGCCCGCCTCGCGCCGCTGATCACCGCGCTCGGCGCCGGCGGCACGGTGCCCGATGCCATCGCGATCGAGCTCGCGCAGTCCGTGATCGACTCGAGCGACGGCTTTCGCGAGGACCACGACACCGTCGTGGCCATCACCCCCGCGACTCCGGGCACCGCGCGCCGGGCGGGCATGTCGACCGTGGTGTGGACGCCCACCCAGCCGCTCGCGTTCGACACGCTCTACACCGTCGAGCTGAAGAAGCTGAAGACCCGTGATGGTGTGGTCTCCGCGCCGGCCGGGGCGCCCTGGCGGCAGACGTTTCGCACGCCGAAGTTCGCGGTCGTCGGATGGGCGCCGACGGAGGTCGAGGTCGCCGGGCATCGCGTGACGATGGCGATCCGCTTCACGGGCCCGGTGCTGCCGAACCTGGCCCGCGCCGCGCTCGCGATCACCGTGGATGGCAGGGTGCCCGCGAACGTGGAGCTGCTGCCGACCGCGAGCCCGCACGTGCTCGCGATCGCGATCTCCGATCCGAAGCTCGCCGTGGGCAGCCTCGTGTCCGTGGCGGCGTCGGCGAGCCTGCCCGCGCTCACGGGCACGAAGCTCGGCACCGCGGCGCGGTTCGACTATCACGTGGTCGACACGCAGGTCGTCGCGGTGTCGTCCGCGACCATGGCCGAGGGCGCGAACGGGTTCTACATCGAGATCGCGTGCGTGGACCAGGCCGCGCAACTGCCTCCCGTCGCGCCCGATGCGACGGCCGCAGAGGACGATGCCACGGCGGACGGTCCCAGCCCCGATGACAGTGGCGATGGCACTGCCGATGATACCGGCGACGGCTCCAGCGACCGCAGTGACGGCGAGCACCGATGCCAGCTGGATCCCGATGCGGTCAGCAAGCTGACCTTCGATCCGCCGGTCAAGAACGTGTACCTCACCAGCGGTCGCGGCGGCTTTCGCATCTTCGGCGACTTCCCGCGCGGCGGCGTCACGCTCGCGATCGCGCCGGGCGCGCGCAGCGTCGACGGCGGCACGGTCACGGACACGTTCGCGCAGACGGTGTCGGCGCGGGCACGCAAGCCGCAGCTCGCCTTTGCCGCCAGCGGGCGGTACCTGCCCCGCAGCGCGTGGGGGAACCTCGGGATCAAGCACCTGAACGTCGAGGCGGTGAACCTCTTCGTGCGCCACGTGACCGCCGAGAACCTCGTGTTCTATCTCGGCAACGACGACTCCGAAGCCGCGGACGATCGCACGAGCGATCTCGTGCTCAAGCAGACGATCCCGCTGCGCGCCGATGCCGATGTGCACGCGACGTCGTGGCTCGATCTCGCAGCGCTGGTGCCGGCGCAGAAGGGCGTGCTCGAGCTCGCGCTCGTCGGCATCGGCACGCGCGCGACGGCGCGGCTCCTGCTCACGAACCTCTCGCTGGTCGCGAAGCAGACCACCGTGGCCGACAAGCCCTGGCTCCAGACGGTGCAGGTGTGGAGCCTCGACATGGACACCTCCGCGGTGCTCGACGGGGTCGAGGTCACGCTGGTGCGCAAGAGCGGCAAGGTCGTCGCGAAGTGCATCACGGCCGGCACCAAGGGCTGCACGCTCGACGCGAGCGCCCCCGCCGCCGGTGACCCCGATCGGTCCGCGCCGTTCGCGCTGATCGCACGCAAGGGCGATGACCTCACGTACCTGCGCTACGCGGACCTCAAGGCCGACACCGGCGAGTCCAGCACCTCGGGTCTGCCGTTCGCTTCGACCGCTGCGACCGCGGCCTACCGCGCCGCGATCTACCCGGACCGTGGCGTCTACCGCCCGGGCGACACCGCGCACGTCGTCGCGGTCGTGCGTGACCAGGCCGATCGCGCGCCCGCGCAGGCGCTGCCCGTCGAGGTGCAGATCGTCGACCCGCGCATGAAGACCGTGAAGACCCTCGCGCTGAAGACCAACGCCGCCGGGATCGTCGCCGTCGATCCGGCGCTGCCGGCGTTCGCCGACACCGGCGAGTGGCGCGTCATCATGGCCGTCGCCGGCAACCAGATCGCGAGCACCACGCTCCACGTCGAGGAGTTCGTGCCGGAGCGCATGGCCGTCACCGCCGCCGCGCGGCAGCCCGATGCGACGATCGGTACGGCCGTCGGCGTGGCCATCGGCGCGCGCTACCTCTTCGGCGGCAGCGCGGCCGGCAGCCCGGTGACGCTGACCTGCTCGGTCGCCCCCGATCGGTTCGCCCCCGATCACAACGAGGACTACACGTACGGCGTCGAGCCCACGGGCAAGCCGGTCCAGCTCGCCGTCGTCGACGGCACGCTGGATGCGCAGGGCGCTGCCACGCTCGCCTGCCCTGCCGATGCCACCACCACGGCCTTCCAGCACACGGGGGCCCTCACCGCCGCCGTCGCCGTGCTCGAGGCCGGCAGCGGTCGCGCGACCGTCGGCAGCGCGCACGCCACGCTGCATCCCGAGACGTACTACGTGGGGCTGCGCACGAGGGCGGTGCGCGCGACCGGGGGCACGCCGTTCACCGTCGAGGGCGTCATCGTCGACTGGCACGGGAATGTGGTGCCCGCCGCGACGACCAAGGTGCAGATCGAGCTCGTGCACCTCGAGGCCGATTACAGCTACGGCTACGACGACGATTCCGGCGACTCGCGCTACGACCGCAACTCGCACCCGGTGCCCGAGGGCAAGCGCACCGTCGCGGTGGCCGGCGGCAAGTTCACGTTCGACGTGACGCCCGCCGAGGCGCCCGCCGGATATCTCGTCCGCGTCACCAGCGGCAAGGCCACGACCGAGCTCGCGCTCGACGGCGAGGACCCGTACGACGACTATGGCTACGGCGGTGGCTCGTACACCGACGTGACCCCGCGGCCCGCGAAGCCGACCAAGCTCGCCCTCGAGCTGCCGGCGGCCATCGCCGTCGGCGCGCCCGCCACCGTGACCGTCAAGGCGCCGTACACCGGCAAGATCCTGTGGACGCTCGAGACCGATCATGTCGTCGCGTCGAGCTGGCAGGACGTGACCGGGCCGACGGCATCGTGGACCTTCACGCTCGCGGCGTTCGCACCGAACGTGTACGTGAGCGCGTTCCTCGTGAAGGATCCGCACCTCGAGAGCAAGGCGGCGTTCCTGCCGGACCGCGCGTTCGCGGTGGAGTCGGTCACCGTGACGCCGACGCAGGCGACGCAGGCCCTCACGCTCTCCGTGCCTGCGGAGGTGCGCTCGAATGCGCCGCTCGTGGTGTCCCTCGCTGCGGGCGCGGTGCAGGGACCCACGTTCGCGACGGTCGCGGTCGTCGACGAGGGCATCCTCTCGCTGACGGGGTTCACGACGCCCGATCCGATCAAGCAGCTGTTTCGCCAGCGCGCACTCGGCGTCGCCACCTACGAGACGATCGGCTGGACGATGCTTCACCAGCCCGCGGGCGCGTCATCGGCCACGGGCGGTGGCGACGACCGCGATGCCGACGGGTTGCTCGACCAGGACGACGCCGATCCGGGCGGCAGCCGCGTGCAGCCGGTGAAGCCGGTGGCGCTGTGGTCGGGCGTGGTGGCCCTCGGCGCCGATGGCAAGGCGACGATCCCGTTCCAGCTCCCGACGTATCGCGGCAAGCTGCGCGTGATGGCCGTGGTCGCGAGCGCCACGCGGGTCGGACGCGCGGAGGCCGAGGTGACCGTCCGCGATCCAGTCGTGATCCAGGTGACCCTGCCGCGCTTCGCGGCGCAGGGCGACCGGCTCGAGATCCCCGTGTTCCTGACCAACGTCTCCGGCGCGCCGATGGACGTGACCATCGACGCGACCAGCGCGAATCTCCCCGTGCCGGGCCTCCCGCTGCCGACCGGGGCGGCGCCGCCGCTGACGTTCACGGGAGGCCACACCGGCTCGGTGAAGCTCGCCGACGGCGCGTCGCAGACGATCCTGCTCGCGGCGACCGTGGCCGTCCCCATCGGCGCCGGCACGTTGCACGTCGTGGCCCGCGGGAGGAGCGCGAAGGGCGCCACCGAGGTGAGCGAATCGGTCGACTTGCCCGTGTTGCCGGCAGGGCCCAAGGGCCGCGCCCTCTCGAAGCTGAAGCTGGTCGCGGGACCGCTCGATCTGAAGGCGAGCGCGGCCGCGCTGAAGGGCTGGGTCCCCACCAGCGAGACCTCGACGTTCTGGATCACGTCGAACCCGTACGGGGAGGCCTTCGATCACCTCCAGTACCTCGTGCACTACCCGTTCGGCTGCATCGAGCAGACGACGTCCTCGGCGCGACCGCTGCTCTACGTGGCCGATCTCGTCGAGCAGCTCGATCCGGAGCTCGGCGAGCGCAAGCTCGAGGACATGGTGCTCGCGGGGATCGATCGCATCTTCTCGATGGAGACGCCCTCGGGTGGCTTCGGCTACTGGCCGGGCGCGACGGTGGCCGAGGACTGGGGCACGGCCTACGCCGTCCACTTCCTCCTCGACGCGAAGGCGGCGGGTTACGCCGTCCCCGAGGCGCGGCTCGCGTCGGTGATCGCGTGGCTCGAGGGCCGCACGAGCATCTACGAGCGCGGCGCGTTCCCCCGCGACCGCTGGCACAGCAAGCTCTACGACGAGCAGGCCGAGAGCTACATGCACTACGTGCTCGCCGTCGCAGGCAAGGCCAAGAAGGCCCGCATCCTCCAGCTCCTGGGCACGATCCCCGCGCGCGCCACCGGGGCGCAGGCCGAGGATCGCTACCTCCTCCAGGCCGCGCTGTATCGCGCCGGTGACCGCCGCTACGAGAAGGAGCTGAAGGCGCCCGACACCTCGCCGATCGCGAAGACCCGCGCGAATGACTGGAGCTTCTACTCGGACCGGCGGCGCCGCGGCCTGATGCTGTCGACCTTCCACGATCTGTTCGGCAACGCGCCCGCGGGCGACCTGCTCGCGACGCGTGTGGCGGAGTCCCTCGCGTCGGAGCCGTCGTCCTACTACACGACGCAGGAGCTGGTGTGGGGCGTGACGGGGCTCGGCAAGTGGGTCGCGGGCCTCGGCGCGCACGGCACCGCGGACGGCAAGCTCGTCGCCAACGGCACCGCGATCGCCCCGCGCAAGCCCGCGCACAAGAGCAACGACCGGACGTGGTCGGTGCGACGCGCGAGTGACTACGCGACGCTGACGCTCGACGTGCCGCCGCAGACGGCGGGCATGTACCTCGTCGTGGCGAGCGAGGGGGTGCGACCGGGCGCCGACTACGCAGTGGGCGGCAACGGGATGAGTCTCACGCGCGCGTACAAGGCGCTCGACGGGACGCCGCTCGATCTCGCGGCCACGCCACCGAAGCTCGGGGACGTGCTCGCGATCGAGCTCGAGCTCGCGAACACGAGCGGCGCCGACATCGAGAACGTGGCGCTCGTCGATCGGCTGCCGGCGGGCTTCGAGATCGAGAATCCGTCCCTCGGTCGCGCGGCGCCCCTCGCGTGGGCTCCCGTGGTGTGGACGTACGACTACATGAGCTTCCGCGATGATCGCTTCGAGGCGTTCGGGACACTCCCGGCGGGAGCTCACAAGACCGTCGTGTACACGGTGCGCGCGACGTCCGCGGGCACGTTCGCGGCCCCGCCCGCGGAGCTCGGCGCGATGTACGATCCGTCGCTGTGGGCCCGCGCGAAGGGCACCGCCATGACCATCGTCGGCCCGTGGAGTACTGCGCCGAAGTGAGCCGGTCGCTGCGACGGGCGAAGCGCCGCGCGCGGCTGGTGCGAGGGGCGCTGTGGACGAGCGTCGTCGCGAATGCGGGGATGCTCCTCCTCCTCGCGCTCGCGTTCGCGGTGCCGCTGCCCGCGCGGACGGCGCCGTGGTCGCAGTCGATCGAGTACCGCGACGGACGCCCCGCCCACATCTTCCTCGCGGCCGACGACAAGTGGCGGCTGCCCGTCACGCTTGCGGACGTCGATCCCGCGTTCGTGCGCGCCCTGACGGCCCTCGAGGATCGGCGGTTCTGGCACCACGACGGGGTCGATCCGCTGGCGATCGGTCGCGCCATCTGGACGGACCTGCGTCACGGCCGCCGCGTCTCGGGCGGCTCCACGATCACGATGCAGCTCGCGCGCTTGCTCGAGCCGCGACCTCGCACGTATCGCAGCAAGCTGGTCGAGCTGTTCCGCGCGACCCAGCTCGACCTCCGGCTCGGCAAGCGCGAGATCCTCGAGGCCTATCTCTCGCGCACACCCTATGGCGGCAACGTCGAGGGCGTGGCCTCCGCGGCGTGGACGTACTTCGGGCACGGGCCGGCGCACCTGACGCCGCTCGAGATCGCGACGCTGCTCGCGGTGCCGCAGGGACCGGCCCGGTTCGCGCCGCGAGCCGCCAACACGGCGCGGCTGCGCGCCCGGCGGGATGCGATCCTCGCGGGCCTGATCGCCGACGGCGTGGTCAGCGGCGCGGATGCGGCGATGGCCCTCGTCGACGCCGCGGCCACGGCGCCGCCCGATCACCTGCGAGCGATGCCACGCGAGGCCCCGCACGCGACGCAGGCGCTGCGCGATCGCACCCCGGGCCGCACCCGCGTGCGCTCCACCCTCGACGGCGGCATCCAGGCGATCGTCGAGCGCACGGTCGCGCTCCGAGCGCCCGACCTCCAGCGCCGCGGGATCACCAGCGGGGCGGTGGTCGTGATCGATCATCACACCCGCGAGGTGGTCGCGCTCGTCGGGAGCCTCGACTGGCGCGACCCGGCGCACGGCGGCCAGATCGCGATGTTCGACCGCGCGCGCTCGCCGGGCTCGACGCTCAAGCCGCTGCTCTACGCGCTCGCGATCGATCGCGGGCTCGCCCTGCCCGGCTACCTCGTGTCCGACGTGCCGACGCAGTACGGCACGTATCGCCCGAACAACTTCGATGGCCAGTGGCAGGGCCTCGTGACGCTCGCGGACGCGCTGACGCGGTCGCTGAACCTGCCGTTCGTGGATCTGCTCGCGCGCTTCGGCGTCGATCGCTTCCTCGGCGAGCTGCGCCGCATGGGAATCGCGAGCGCGCGCACGAGCCCGGGCGTGTTCGGGCTATCTCTCGTCGTCGGCGGCATCGAGGTCACGCCGCTCGAGCTCGGCGCGCTCTACGCGACGCTCGCGGGCGATGGCGAGTATCGCCCCCTCCGCCTCGTGCTGGATCCCGCCGCGCCCGCGCCCGCGGCGACGCGCATCTTCGGCGCCGGGGCCGCGTACCTGACGCGCCAGGCGCTCTCGCTGCGTGACCGCCCGGACGTGCCCCACCGGCGCGCCCTGACGGGGCTACCGGTGGACATCCACTGGAAGACGGGCACGAGCTTCGGGTTCCGCGACGCGTGGGCGGTGGGCTCGGGCCCGACGTACACGGCCGTCGTGTGGACGGGCAACGTCGACCGCACCGGGTCCGCCGAGCTCGTGGGCTCCGAGGCGGCCGGGCCGCTGCTGTTCGACGTCCTCGAAGCGCTGTCGGATCATGCCCGCGCGCGGCCACCCTCCGCCGTGCCCGACGACCTCGGGGAGATCGAGGTCTGCGCCTATTCGGGGCACCTGCCGGGTCCCGCCTGCACCGACCGCGTGCGCGTGCTCGCGCCGCTGCGCTCCGTCCCGACCGAGCCGTGCCCGTATCACCACGCGTACGACGTCGATCCGGCGACGGGCCTCGCGGTCCTGCAGGCCTGTCGCGTGGCCGGCGTCGCGTACGTCCGCACGTCATTCACCATCCTGCCGTCGGCCGTGGTCGCGTGGCTCGTGGCGCAGCATCGTGCGGTGCCCGAGCTGCCCGTGTTCGCGCCCGCGTGCAGCGCCGATCTCGCGATCGCGCCGCCCGAGATCACGTCGCCCGTGGCGAGTCAGGTGGTGACGCTCATCGCCGGGGTGGCTCCGGGCTCGCAGCGGATCGCGCTCGCGGCGACCACGCGCGCGTCGAGCCTCTCGTGGTTCGTGGATGGCGCGCTCGTCGCGACGGTCCCCTCGAGCGAGCGGGTCTACTGGATCCCGACGCCGGGAGCGCACGTGATCGTCGCGACCGACGATGCCGGGCACCGGGCACGGCGCACGCTCGTGGTCCGCTGAGCGAGCTCGGGCGCGACGGTCCCGCTCGCCGCGCGTGTTAGAGTGGCGGGTCGATGAGCGATTCGATCGATCGGGTGACTCCGACGCTGCGTCCTGATGGCCGGGTCGTGCAGCGGCCCGGCTGGCACGAGCTGACGTTCCTCCACTGGCCCGTGCCCGTCGCCATGCTGCGGCCGCTGGTCCCCGCGGCGCTCGAGATCGATACGTTCGAGGGCTCGGCCTTCATCGGGCTGGTGCCGTTCACCATGATGCGCGTGCGGCCGTGGTGGGCGCCACCGCTGCCCGGGATCACGAATTTTCACGAGACGAACGTGCGCACCTACGTTCATCGCGCCGGCCGCGATCCCGGCGTCTGGTTCTTCAGCCTCGACGCGGCGAGCCTGCTCGCGACGTACGCCGCACGCACGCTGTGGCACCTGCCGTACCACCACGCGCGGATGTCACTCGAGAAGGCGGACGGCGAGGTGCGGTACGGGTCGGAGCGGTTGCGGCCACCCCCGACACCCGCCGCTTGTCACGTGACCGTCCGCCCCCGGGGGGAGCCCGCGGCCGCACGCGTCGGCACGCTCGAGTACTTCCTCGCCGAGCGGTACCTGCTCTACGCCACGACCGCCGATGGCCAGCTGCGACGCGGCGCCGTGCACCACGCGCCCTATCCGCTCCAGCCCGTCGATGTTCTCGCGTGCGAGGAGAGCTGCATCGCCGCCGCGGGCATCACGCGACCGTCGGGCCCGCCGCCGCTCGCGCACTACGCGAGCAAGGTCGAGGTCGAGATCTTCGCGCTGGCGCGCCTCGCCGCCGGGTAGCCCGGCGATGGGCGGACTCGCCGGTCCGGGACGCGATCCGGTCCGCACCTGCTACCGATCCCTCGCAGCAATGGCCGCGCGAATCAGCGCGTGAGCACGTTCGACCAGCTCCGTGAAACCCGGCCGGCGAGGCAGGGTCTCCAGCACGCGTCGGCTCTCACCCCGGTGCAGCGTAAACTGCGCGCCGTGATCTCCGGCAGGATCGACACGGAGGCGGATGCATTCGCTCGCGCCTGCCGTCGCGATGACGGGCTCGAAGATCAACACCGGCGGACCGGCACGCTCGACGAGCACTTCCGAGCCATGCACCTCGATGCCGTCGACCACTTGCTGATGGAAGACGTAGCTGCTGGCACCGCGAACGGCCGAGCTCGTGCTCGTCGCCCACACTTCGAGCAAACGCTGGCGCATTCTCCCCG
This sequence comes from Deltaproteobacteria bacterium, assembly GCA_043716635.1. Classification (GTDB taxonomy): domain Bacteria; phylum Myxococcota_A; class Polyangia; order Haliangiales; family Haliangiaceae; genus JABFXX01. Next base: position 17,163 of record JAYSYE010000649.1, read on the forward strand.
CGTCGCGAAACTGGCCGAGCGCGTTGTGCGCCTGCACGAGCTTTCGGAGGAACCAGAAGTCCCGCGGCGCACGGGCGAGACCACGCTCCCAGTAGGCGAGAGCTGCAGCAACGTCGCCGGTCCGGTGCAATGCGACACCAGCATTGTAGAGACCGTCGACGTAAAGCGGGTCGAGCGCCGCAGCTGCGTCCCAGTCTTGAAGCGCGAGCTTCACGTCGCCAGCGCGCGCGTGGACGATGCCAGCGGCGTGGTGCGCGGCCGCGGTGTCGATCGCAGTCGGGCCACCCGGGTCGTCCGCGCCCGGCGGAGAGGCGCCGACGGGAATGTCCCAGAGCTGGGCGAGCGCTCCGAGCGCGTCCCATCGGGGACGCCCGGATCGCATGATCGGTAGCACCTCGTCGAGCGCCTCGCGCGTCGGACCCTCGACGACCGCGATGGCAGCGTGTTCGAAGAAGGCGTAGAACCCGTGCAAGCGCCACCGCGCCGCGCTGGCGCGCGAGTCCAGCTGGACCTGCGTGACGACCACCCGAAGCGGCCACCCCGTCGCCGTCCGATCGATCACGTCCCGCACGAGCGTCAACACGCTGCCGACCGCGAGATTCGTTCGCAACGCGCGCTGGATCCAGCGGGTGCGATCGTCGGGCAACGCGACGAGCTGGCCCCACGAGAGTGTGGTCTCGCCCCACGCCGCATGCATGCCGTCACCGCGCGCCTCGGAGGTTGCCTCGGCGGGTAGCGAGATCTCGAGTCGCACGCGACGAGCTACTCCGCCCAGTGCTGCACGGCCGAGATGCCGCCGCGGGCGTGGGGTGCCCCGATCCGCTGCTGCCCCGGGGTCGGAATCGCAGTCACCGATGCCGCGACTGCGAGCATCGTGGCACGGTGGTGCTCCTGCGGTTCCCCGCCCGCCGAGTCGAGCTTGAGTGCGTAACGATACGGCGCGCGCGCGAAGCTCACGAGCTCCCGCCGTACGAGAACACCGGGCTCGGGGCCCCGCAACACGAACGCCCACGACTGACCGACCAGCCCGCCGCCTCGATCACGTCCGCGCAAATCTCGCCCTGAACCTCGGCGCCGCGGTCACGTTCTGACGTGAGCAACTGTTCGAGCTCGAGCCGGCCGTCGGAATACGTTGGCTCCGCGGGGTAGACCACGAGCTGCGCGCGATCGTCGGGAAAGCCCGCCGGATACCACGAGGTCACGAGGCCGTGAGGCACGGCATCCCACCCTGCCGGTGGGGCATATACGAACCGGCGACGCCGGACCCCCAGTGCGAGCGTGAAGCGGAGGAGCAGCTCGCGCGTGACACTCTCGATCATCGATTCGGCCGATGCCCTGGTCGCCCGCCCTTCGAGCGTCACGCACGTATCGTCCGCGAAGATCGTGCCCACGAAGCGCACGCTCCCGACGCTGTTCGCACGCGTGGAGACCCGGGAGAAGGCCCCGTACTCGCCCTCGGACGTGACGACGGCACTCGTCTCGTCGACGATCCAGCGATCGACTTCGCCCGCAACGACCCGAGCGATCACGGCAGACAGTGGCTCGAGCGGCGCACGCATGTGGACGCGGATCCGTCCGACGCCGCCGGGAGCCTCGAACAGCATGACGTCAGCCCCGAAGTGCTGCTTCCATCCGGTGGGCGGCGCGACGGTCATGCTCAGTCGCGATAGGAATTTTCGACACACCCGTCATCATCGCCAGGATGATGCGGCCCGCCGCCGTCGGGCAAGCCCCGACCGAGCCCGAGCGCGGGCCCCGATGCGAGTGTCGAATCGTGACGCGCCGGATGCGGCTCGGCCCCGACCTCGGCCGCGGGCTCGCTGGCCCGTGGCAGCTTGTGGGCGAGCGGGTGATCGATGTCCGGACCCTGTTTGTGCTCACTCATGGTCTGGAGCCTACTATAGTGGGACGCCGGCGCCGCCACTCTTCGTCGATGGTCCGGCGCCATCTGGGCTAACGTACCCGGACGATTCCCCAGGAGGCCGCCGTGTTCGACCAGGACCAAGAGCAAGAGTCACAGCGCGACCACCGCGGGCTCGACGTCGATCCGTTCTGCCAGCCCGCGCACGACGTTCATCCTCATGGCGACGTGCCAGTGGAGTCGGCCCTGCTCGGTCCTGGCCTCGGCGCGCCGGGGCGCGGTCTCGCGCTGGGGCGAGCCTCCTCGATGGCATCGAGAGCGAGATCGGCGACCTCACGCGCGGCACCAAGGGCGACCAGCTCGCGAAGCTGGACCAGGTCGCGCAGCACAAGTACGTGGCGCTCGATGTCGAGGTCGACTCCCATGCGGCGCAGCAGGAGTCGGGAGCGGGCGGGAGCGAGCCGGCGCACGAGAGCGGCTCCGGGTCACACGATGACGGGCCGATTCAGGCGCTGACGCTGAAGCCGCGCCACAAGGCGCCGCCGTCCGTCGCGGTCGCCGCCGACCGCGATGGGATGCGCACCCAGATCGTTGCCGCCGGCGAGAAGGAGGTCGGAGAGATCGACGCCGCCTTCGAACGTCAGGTGGCAGACCTCGACCGGCGCTTCGAGGGTCAGCTCGGTGGGCTCGATGCGCAGATCGCGACCACGGCCGCGTCGCTCGACCAGCAGGCGCGGACCGGGGACGCATCCGTGGCCAAGGACATCGGCCATCGCGACGACGGCCACCAGCATGAGATCGGCCAGGAGGCGGCCAAGCACGTCGCCGAGGTCAGCGTCCAGCAGCAGCCGCTCGCGGACATCGCGCTGCACGGAGGGAATCGCGCCACGACCAGCGGTACCGGAGACGCCGCCGCGACTCGCGCCCATGCCCAGCAGCAGGCGGCCACCACGCGTGCGAATGGGGCGCGCGAGGCAGCCGCGGCTCGCAAGAGCGGCGCGGACAAGTGGAAGCAAGCCACGGATGCCGCGGAGTCACGCGCCCACACCCTCTCGGGCGACGAGGCGAGCGGGACGCGGGCCGATGGCGCGCGCCGGGGCCAGCAGGCGATGTCAGCGGGCGAGTCGCAGGCTCACGCGATCGAGGTGCGAGCGGAGTCCGCCGCCCAGAGGATCATCGCCGACGGGGAGCGTGCCGCGCAGGCGCAGATCGCTCGCGGCAAGGGAGCGGGCACGGCAATCACCACCGAGCAGAAGAAGCAGGGCGGCCGCATCCAGACCCAGGCGGACGTGGCGAAGGGCGAGATGCAGCAGCATGCCTCGAACGCGCACCAGCGGATGGAGGACGAGCACACGAAGCTCACCGCGGATGTGGCGGGCGCGAAGGACGGCATGGCAGGTGGCGCGGCCGCGCAGCGGGGTGCCGCCGGGAAGAAGGCCGCGGACCTGAGGACGGACGCCGTGAGCAAGCTCCGGACGACGCACGACACGCAACGCGCGAAGGTGGAAGCCAAGACCGCCAAGATGCTCGCGGGCCTCGACCGCGCTCCGGACAAGGACCTCGCTCGAGTCGGGAAGCAGCTCGGACGCGATCTCTACGCGCTCGACCAGACGGATTCGACCGTCGAGCGAGCGATGAAGAAGCAGGTGAAGCGCTCCGAGGGCAAGCTCCAGACCGAGGTCGACTCCCGCAAGCGGAAGGTGCGAGCCGAAGGCGCGACGGCGCGCGCTGCGATCGACCAGTTCGTGAAGGAGGCGCGGAAGCGGATCGCGAAGGCCGACCAGGGGACGGACAAGGACATCGCGGGGGCCGCAAAGCGAGGCCTCGAGCAGATCCGGGCGGTCGGCGGCGATGCAGCGACCCAGCTCCAGAGCGCGGCGGACACCGCCAATAGCGCACTCGGGACGGACGCGGCAAAGGATCGCCTGCAGCTCGACAAGACGACCACGGACACCAATACCGAGCTCGCGAAGATGACGAGCGGCGTCAAGACCACGGTCGACAAGCAGTGGGTCGACGACGCCGTCAGCGAGGCCAATCACAAGCTCGACGACACGGGCGTGTTCAACGTCGTCACCGATGGCGAGGCGACTCGCGCGATGAACGTGCTGACGAGCTTGCCGCCGGAGCTGCAGGGCCAGGCCGTCAACCAGCTGGGCAATGACCAGTTCCACAACTTGCTGACCGAGGTACCGGCGGCACGGCGCGAGGAGTTCGAGCCGCTCGTCAAGGCGACGACCGACCCCGACCGCAAGCTCGCGCTCTGGGGCGAGTTCCACCGGTCCGAGGTCAGCAACGATATCGCCCGGACCAAGGGCGACACGGGTGATGGGCTCTGGTTCTACGAGAGCAAGTCGAAGGATCAAGAGGAGCAGGCGCGTCGCAACGACGCTCGCATCCACGCCGGCAAGACGACGGACACGGAGGTTGCCGACGAGATGAAGTTTCTCCGCGACCAGAAAGCCGGCGGCAAACCGTTCACGGCGGGCGATGTCGACGCGCTGATGGTGCGCAAGGGCGCCGAGCACGACACGGAGATGAAGTACAACACCAACCTCACGAACGAGACGGGGGTCCGCAAGGATGGCTCGAAGATCGTCTGGACGAAGGCGGAGCTCGACGAGCTCGAGGCCAGCTTCGGTCAGATTCCCGAATCGCACATGGCCGGAAACAAGCTGTTGAAGGAGGTCCGACGCGGGGGCATGTACTCGCCCGGTGGAACGGACAGCCCGAACACGGGTGGCACGCACAGCGACGGTGTGGTCACCGCGTTCGACACTGGGTCGGGGACGGCCGGGAGCACCGGCTTCCGCCACGCCGGCGACCAGCGCGAGCTCGCGAGCCCGTACATCTGCGGCAAGTGCGGGGTGACGATCGCCGTCCTCGACATGGTGGTGACGCACGAAATCGGTCACGACATGCACGACCAGAACAAGGATGCCTTCGATAAATTCCAGTCGCTGTCGGGCTGGAAGAACGAGGACAAGACGGCGCTGACGACTAACGGGCTGAGCGCGGCCGAGATCCAGTCTCTCGAGGACACGCGTGCGAAGGGCTACTGGGAGCGCAACACGGTCACGAAGAATGGCAAGCAGTACATGGTCGACCCGTACGGCAAGGGCTACCTGGCCGTCGACGAGACCGCGATTCCCGCGAAGGGCGAGGCGGAGACCGGCGCAGGCGGCACCGACACCGATACGTGGGCCTACGCGCGTTCGAACTACAAGGACCACTTCGCGGAGACCTACGCGAAGGCCGTCCACACGCCCGAGAAGCTACACAAAGATCTGGTCGAGCGTCCCGCCGCCGCGACTGCCCAGGCGAAGCAAGGTCAGACTCGCGCGCAGCAGCAGCTCGATGCGTTGAAGGCGACGCCCGGTACGACTGCCGTCGATATCAAGAATGCGCAGGACAAGCTCGATGCCGCCACCAAATCCGTGACCCGCGCGGAGAGCGCCGAGACCGCCCGCGTCGGCGAGTTCAACGTGATGCGCAATGACATCTTTCACGGCGACATCGCACAGACCGAAGCCGAGACGCGCCTGGGAGCGAAGGGCATTTCGCCCGACAAGCTCACCGAGTTCAAGGCGCGCGCGGCGAAGGCGTCGACGCCGGAACAGATCGCGACCATCGAGGCGGAGTACAAGTAACCGATGTGGAATCGTCGCGAGTTCTGCGTCTCGCTCGGAGCGCTCGCAGCCTGCAATCGCGCCACGATCACCACTGCCAAGGAGGACCGAGTGCAATCCACCCACCATCCCATGTCCGCACCGCCCGTCGACGGGAACGCCGTGCCGACCGCAGCAAGACTCCCGGCGCCGAACGAGGACCCGGGGTTCACGGTGCTCGAAGGACCCGCGTCGTTCGTGCTCGATGGCGACCGCCTGCTCGAGCTCCGAGCCGGAGCGGTCGTCGTGCGCGATTTCGCGCTGACCGAGACGGCGACCCTCCCGGTGACTGGCGCCGTGGCCTTCGCCGTCCTGCCCGACCACTCGGTGCTCGTGCGCGTGGCCCACGGCGGCGGGTCACAGCTGCAGCACGTCGTCAACAAGATCGCGACAACGTACGATGACGAGGCGGGCGCACTGCTCCCGACCGAGTCCGCGACGGAGGTCTGGACGGTCACGCCCTTACGCGCTTTACGGTCGCGCTTCGGGACCGGATCACTTGCAGGGATGATCGTCGCCGGCAAGGGCTTCGACCTTCCCGAGGGCACGCTCGCGGCCCGTGCCACGCTCGTCGATGGCAGCCTGGCGGTCTCGCACCAGATGTCGATTCTCCGGATCACCCCGACGGCGGCGGTCGCGCACCCGTGGACCGGTTTCAGCCGCCACCTCGGACCGGGCCCCGATAGCACGAGCGTCTGGGTGAGCGTCGGGCTACACGCGGTGGCGCTGGTATCGCTCGCGGCCGGCGACGCGCGTGCGGTCATCACGCACGCGTTGAAGCCGGATGAGACGATTGTGCATCTCGCCAGCTATGGTGCTCACGTGGCGGCGGTGATCGCGCACGGGCTCGGGACGGGGGTGACCTTCTCGCTCGCGGTCTTCGATGCGAAGGGCGAGCAGTGGCGCGCAGCGCTCGGAGCCCAGTCGAGGGGCCATGCGGTCGCGGTCTCGGAGCGGCGCGTGGTGGTACAGAGCGGGCCGACCTTCCGCAGCTGGGACGTGGCATCGGGAACGGAGACCGCGCCCGCGCGGCCGTAGCCACGCGATCGCCGCTCGCGGAGGGAATGTCGGGTGACCTGCCCGAGGTATCAGGTTGCAGACGCTGGGCTTGATTCCCACGATGAGGCTGCTCGCCATGCCCAATCCGAAGCTCCGCGCCATGCTCTCCCGACTCGCGGCCTGCGCGACGCTCACGGCGGCGGCCGCCTCCCCGGCGCTCGCGGCGAGCGCTCCCGCCGACGTCGAGACGCCCACGGGCACCAGCTGCGACGACTGCGACTGTCTCGACGACGAGGCGGTGGTCGAGGTCGGCCATCTCGACGCCGGGGATGCCGCCGTGATCCTCGGCCGGGGCCTCGCACGCGCGCTCGAGGCCGCTCGCCCGCTCGCCGCGACGCAGGTCGCGTCGACGTGGGCGACGTCGGACGATCCGGTGCGCCGGCTGGCACTGGCCCACGCCCTCGAGTGGTCGTTCCGCCTGGTGGGCGACTCGTTGATGATCGACCACCTGTCGCGCGATCCCTCACCGGCGGTCCGGGCTGCCTCGGCGCGCGCGGCCTGGCTCCGGCGTGCGACGGGCGGTGACGACGGGGTGCTGGCCCGGCTGGCGACCGACCCCGACGATACCGTCCGCACCATCGCGATCACCGCCCGCTAGCCCCAGCGTGATATAGGGGCAGCGTGCTGGAAACACTCGCTAAAGGGTTCCGGGCCGCTCGCCAGCGGCTGACCGGTGTCGCCGAGCTGAACGACGATGTGATCGAGGACGCGCTCCGCGACGTCCGATTGTCGTTGCTCGAAGGCGACGTCGAGTTCCGCGTCGTCAAGCGCTTTCTCGAGCGCGTCCGCGAGAAGGCGCGCGGCAAGCAAGTCGAGCTCCGCGCGAAGAGCAAGGAGTACGGCACCAAGTCGATCACGCCCGAGCAGGCGTTCATCGCGATCTGCCAGGACGAGCTCGTCGCCATGATGGGTCCCGTCGACACCGAGTTCCGGTGGGCGAAGAAGGGCGCGACCGGCATCATGATGTGCGGTCTGCAGGGCTCGGGCAAGACCACGAGCTGCGGCAAGCTCGCGCGCTGGCTCCAGAAGACGCACGACAAGAAGCCGATGCTCGTCGCGGCCGATATCTATCGCCCGGCCGCCGTCGAGCAGCTGCGCACGCTCGGTCGGCAGCTCGACATGCCGGTCTTCCACATCGAAGGGAAAGACCCGGTCACGATCTGCCGCGAGGCCGCAGCGCAGGCCGCCAAGGAGG
>JAYSYE010000650.1:0-2707 GCA_043716635.1 Deltaproteobacteria bacterium
CGTGACACGCTCGCGCAGCAGCTCGCCGAGGAGTCCGGAGTCCTCGAGCGCACGCGCGAGACGGTCGCCAGCAAGCTGCTCGAGCTCGATCACCAGCGCGCCCGTCGGCTCGCGGCCGCGTATCGCATCCTGCGCGTCGACCCCGCCGTCGCCGCCGATCCCATCGCGACCGCGCGGCGTCGCGCGGCCGCCCGCTGGCTCGTCGCGCGGGACCTCGGGGAGCGCCGGCTCCTCGCGGACGAGGGCGGTCAGCTCGCCGTCGCGGCCACGCGCACCACGAGCGACACGGCACGGGTCGCCACCGTGGAGCTGCCGCCTCCGCTCGCCTGGCCCGCGCACGGCGATATCGCGCGGCACTTCGGCACGCTCGTGCACGAGCGCAGCAAGGCCACGCTCGCGCGCCGCGGCCTCGATCTCGACGTCGACTTCCACGCGCGCGTCACCGCGATGGCCGACGGGACCGTGCGGTACGCCGGCCCGATCCGGGGCCTGGACAGCGGCATCCTCGTCGATCACGGCACCTACTGGACCCTCCTCGGCAAGCTCGACGAGCTCGCCGTCCCCGTCGGCGCTCACGTCGTGCGGGGCGACCGCCTCGGCCGCGCCGCGCGCTCGCGCGTCTATGTCGAGGTCCGCGTGAAGATCGGCCCCGGCGGGATGCCCGTCGATCCGGGGCCACTGCTGACGACCGACTCGCGCTAACGTCGCGCCGCCCGTGTCTCGCGCCACCCACGCCGCCGCCTTCACCGCGGGCGCGATCGCCGCCTGCGCGATCACCGCCTATGCGGTGCCGCGCGACGTGGCTCGCTACAAGACGCTCGACGCCTTCGCGCACGCGCTCGCCACCGTGCAGTCGAACTACGTCGACAAGGTCGACGAGACGGAGCTGCTCTACAACGCCGCGCGCGGCATGCTGCACGGACTCGACCAGTACTCGACGTTCCTGCCCCCGCAGCGCTACGAGCACCTGCGCCAGGACACGGAGGGCGAGTTCGGTGGTGTGGGCGTCACGCTCGCACCGGGGACGCTCGACGACGCGCGCCCCGGCATGCCGCCGTTCCCGACGATCGAGGCGATCGTCCCCGGCTCGCCGGGCGACGTGGCGGGGCTGCAGCTCGACGATCGCGTGGTCGCGATCGCGAACGCGCCCACCGCGGAGGCCGGTCACGAGATCGCGAACGCGACGACGTGGGAGACCCGCCTGCGCGGCGCTTCGGGCACGCGCGTGGTCGTCTCGATCGTGCGCGCGGGCTGGAAGGACGCGAAGCTCTTCACGCTCGTCCGGGCCCAGGTGAAGCAGCCGACGGTGAAGCAGCGCGTGATCGAGCCGCGCATCGGCTACCTGGCGATCACGCGGTTCTCGGAGGCCACGTCGCAGGACACCGCGACCGCGCTCGGCCGGCTGCGCGCCGCGGGGGCGCTCGACGTGCTCGTCCTCGATCTGCGCAACGATCCGGGCGGGCTCGTGGACCAGGCGATCGCGACGGCGGACCTGTTTCTCGACGGGGGCACGATCGTCACGATCCGCGGCCGCGGCAACGTGGAGACGCAGACGGCGCACAGGGGCGGGGGCGCGACGTCGGTTCCGCTGGTGATCTTGGTCGACCAGGGCACGGCGTCGGCCGCGGAGATCCTGGCCGCCGCGCTGCACGACCACGATCGCGGGCAGCTCGTCGGGCTCCCGACCTACGGCAAGGGCACCGTGCAGACGTTTTACGACCTCGACGGCGGCGCGGGCCTGAAGCTCACGACGGCGCGCTACTACACGCCGAAGGGCAACTCGCTGGAATCAAAGGGCCTGGCGCCGGATGTCCGCATCGAAGCGTTCACGCCGGTCGAGATCGTGGGTGGGAGTAGCGAAGGCGGCGGAAGTGATGTCACAATCGGCGACACGGAAGACGACACGGCGGAGGACGACGATCCACAGCTCGCCGCGGCTGTAAAGCTGGCTCGACAGGCACTCCACGGCGGTAGCAAGTAGCCGCACTTCGGTTGTTTTGCTCCGACCGGCGCTGATACAAAGGAACGGGGAATCGCAGCGGAATGTTCAAGCTGGTGATCCAGGATGACGAGGGGAAGACCACGGTCGTTCCTCTGATCCGTGACGAGATCACGATCGGTCGCAAGGAGGGCAACACCATCCGGCTGACCGAGCGGAACGTCTCTCGTCGCCACGCGCGCATTCTCCGTAACAACGGCGAGGTCCACATCGAGGACCTCGGCAGCTACAACGGCATCCGCGTCAACAACGCGCGCATCGCCGAGCGGGTGAGCCTGCGCGTCAGCGACCAGGTCCAGATCGGCGACTACAAGCTGTATCTGAAGGCGGAGGCCGTCGAGCAGGTCGACGACGCGCGGACCATGCCGATCGAGCGCATCGACACCGTGGGCGCCGGCGGCGCGACCGATGTCGCAGGGGCGCTCGTGCCGGCCACCGCCGCGACGGCACCGATGGTCGCCGTCGCCGCGCCGCCGGCCGCCGCGGCCACTCCCGCCGCGCCAGGCGCCGCCTCGTCCGGGATGCTGCCCGCGGGCACGCAGCTCGTCGGCAATCCGGGCCGCACGATGGTCGCGGTCGCGGGCGATGACGCGCAGGGGCGCCCCGTCGCGAGCGCGGCCACGGTCGCCGCGCTCACCGCGCCGGCGCAGTACGGCAAGCTGGTGGTGCTGTCGTCGAACTTCGCGGGCAAGGACTTCGAGCTCTCGC
>JAYSYE010000066.1:0-7239 GCA_043716635.1 Deltaproteobacteria bacterium
TGCGCGGGCTGGATGTACGAGATGAGGGTCGCGCCGTCGCGCAGCTGCGCTACCTCGGACCCGCTCGCGTCACCGCTACCGTCGAGCGTCGGCGGGCGCAGCTTGAGAACGATGTCGCTCTCGCCCCACGCGACCGCGCGAGCCACGACGACCGCCCCGGCTGCCTCGTACTGCGCGTCGGGGTAGCTCGCGAGGTCGCCGGCCCCGCGCTCGACCTGCACGGTCCACCCACCCTTGACCCACTTCGCTACAACCTGCGGCGACGCGGCAACCCGGCGCTCGCCCGGCCACGTCTCCTTGACGATGCCTAGCTTCATGGAAGTGGCGTGACGATACGGGCGCGGTCGCCGGAGCGAAAGGGCTCGCGCGGCGCAAGTGGTACGAATGCCAGCGTGGACGCCGTGCGATACGGGACCCGATACGAGCTGCAAGGCGGTCTGATCGTGCGCATCGTCGACCGCGACGGGCACGAGCATGCCGCGGCGCAGTGGGAGGGCGACCGCCTGGTGCGGCTGTCGGTCGCAGGCGGCGCGGCCGTGGTCGATGGCGCGGTCGCGGCCGACGCGCTGCTCGGGCGGGCGCAGCGGGTCACCACCGCGCATGGCGCGACGACGGTGTCCGCGATCGACTGGGCACGCCCGACCGAGATCCCGGCGATCGCGGCGCCCGCGGTGCTCGGTGGCGCGGGGCCGTCGCTCCTGAACGTGCTCGCCGTGCTCGCGCAGCACGCGGGCGTCGAGGCGCTGCGGTACGCGGGTCCGTATCCGACGCCGGCGCTGTTTCGAAGCCTCGCGCGGTCGTTCCGGACCACGGCGACCGAGGACGCCTTCTCGGCCGACGTGGTCGCTCGCTCCGCCACGCTCGCGCGGGACGCGATCCCGATCGACTTCGCGCCCGCGCCCGCCGAGCACGTGGCGATGCACGGCATCGGCCACGTCGAGCTCCGCGACGGCCTCGAGCGCGCCGTGATCGGCGGCGTCGCCTACGACGGGCAGCGAGCGCCCGGTCATGCCCGCCTGGTGCCCGACGGCGAGCGCGGTCACCACGCCGAGATCTGGATCGGCGATGCGCCGTACGCGCGGATCGCGACGTTCGATCGCGCCGGGCGCCTGCTCGCATCACCGCACGAACCGCCTGCGTGCACGAGCGCCGTCGTCGGCAAGGCGTTTCCACCGGCGCTCGTCGCCGCGATCGCCGAGCTCGTTGCCGATACCGTGCCCGCCCCGCTCGCCGCCGCTGCCCGCGCGTATCTCGCCGGGCGACCGCTGGTATGGGCGGATCTCGGCGTCGCGCTCGCCCGCGCCACGCCGGAGGCGACCCTCGTGCATGCCGCGCTCTGGGATCGCCTGGCGCCGCGTGGTCTCGCGCGGGTCGCACTCGCGATCGCCGAGGCGCTCGCCCCCGTCGTCACGCGTGCGGTTGCCGCGACGCTCGCGACATGACCCCGCCTACAGCGCTTCGCCGGTCGCGCCTCCCGAGGCCGCGAACGCCTCGAGGTCGATCTCGAATGCCCAGCGCCCGCGCTTCGTCGGCTCGTCCAGCGCGCGCTTCAGCAGCTCGATGTACGCGAGTCGCGGCACCTCGTAGGCGCCGAATCGCTCGAGGTGCTCCGTGTGGACCTGGCAGTCCACGAGGCCGATGCCCCACGCATCGAGCTGCCGGATCGTCGCCGCGTACGTGATCTTCGACGCATCGGGGGCCTTCGAAAACATCGACTCGCCGAAGAAGGCGGCGCCGAGCGACACCCCGTAGAGCCCGCCGACGAGCACGCCGTCCTGCCAGGCCTCCATCGAGTGCGCGAAGCCGAGCTCGTGCAACTTCTCGTACGCCGCGACCATCTCCGGGATCAGCCACGTCCCGCTCTGCCCGGGGCGCGGCGCGGCGGCGCACCCCTCGAGCACCTGCAGGAACGCGGTGTCCATCTTCAGCTCGTACGGCTCGCGCCGGATCGACTTCCTCAGGCTCTTCTGGATCACGAGGTCGCGCGTCGTCATCACGAAGCGCGGATCCGGCGAGTGCCACAGGATCGGCAGCTTCTCGGCGTACCAGGGGAAGATGCCCTTCGTGTATGCGAGCAGCAGCCGCTCCGGCGCAAGGTCGCCGCCGATCGCCAGGAGCCCATCCTCGGCGAGGTGGACTGGCGGAAACACGAGGCGCTCGTCGAGCCGGAAGACCGGCATGCGAACATCCTACCGCACTGGCCGCCTAGCCGGGCGTGCGGCCGGCGCGGCGCGATGGCCGCGCGGCATTCCGGCGGCGCAGGATCCCCACGAGAGCCGGCATCAGCAGCAGCGTGCCCGCGCCGCCGGCACCGCCCGCGTCACACCCCGCGCTGTCCGCGCCATCATCGTGCTGGTCCACCGCGTCGTTGCTCGTGTCCTCGTCGCCGTTCGGCGTCACCGTCAACGCGAGGTTGATCGTGCCGAAGGCGTCGGTCCCGTTCACCAGCTCGAGCTGCGTCGAGATCGGCGTCTCGACGGTGACGGCCGGCGTCATCACGTCGATCTCGAGCACGCCCTGCGCGCCCGCGCCGATGTCGCTGCCGATCGCGCCCACGACCTTCGGCGAGTCCCACGACGCCGAGTCGTAGAGCTCGCTCGCGACGCCCCCGATGACGCGCAGCTTCGTCGTCGCGGGCCAGTCGAGGGTGCCCTTGTTCGCCACGGTGACCTGGAAATGCGCGCGGGTCAGCGGCGCCACCCGCTCGGGCCCGTCGATCATCAGCACGTCCGCGCTCGCGACGACGTGCCCGCACGTGGGACCGATCGCGAATCCCGTCGCGGGTGCCTGCTTCAGTCGCGACTCGGTCGCGGGGCCGAACGCACCGTCCGCGGCGATGACGTCGTTGGGATGATTGCGATTCCACAGCTGCTGGAAGGCCTTCACGTCGCGACCCCGGATGTCCGGGGACGCCGTGTGATCGAAATGCACGTCATCGCCGGGCACGTCGTGCGCCCAGCCCTGGGACGCCATCGCCGAGACCACCGACGAGTAGTTCGAGAGATCCACCGCGCGACCGCTCTGGTGGTTCGAACGCCCGGGCGTCGCGGCCGCCGTGATCCCGCAGCGACCCTGCTGGTACCAGCGATAGAGCAGGTACTGCTGCGGCACCGCGCGGAACACGCTGTTGATCTGCAGCGTGTGCGCCGCAGCCACCGCGAGCAGGTGTGACTTGCCCGTCGCGGACATGAACGGCAGCACCGCGTTGCTCGTGAACACCACGTGCGCCGACGGCGGGACCTCCACGAGGGAGCCCGGATTCATGCACGCGATCTCCGCCGCGATCTGCCGGGAGAGCCCGACGACGACGGACGTGCTGCACCCCGACGTCGTGTAGTTGGAGACCGCGACCTGGCTCTCGATGACGCCGTAGGTCGGGTCGTCAGGCTGGAGACAGCCGCCGGTCGCCATCAGCAGAGCGAGCACGGCCGTGTGCAACCCCGTGCGGGCACTCGGGACAGTCGCGGCGACCAAGCCCTTGAAAGTACGACGTGCGTTCATGCGTGCACGGGGCTTCAGCAAGGCCCGCGCCGCACGCCCACCCGCACGCCACCTCGCCCGCGATCAATCGACGCGAGCGATCGCGCCGGGACCGGCGACATGATCGACCGTGTGCAGCAGCATCTGCAGCGTATCCGTCAGACGCAGCCCCGCGCGGGTCGTGCCGGCGTCGGAGAGCCAGTACACCTTGCGCTGCCACGGATACGCCGGAGTTCGCGCGACCACCGCGATCTTGGTCGCCCCCGACGCCTTCGCATCCGCGAGGAGCGCCTTCACCTGGGCGAGTGTCAGCTCGGGCCGCAGATGCATCGCGATCGCATCGTGCTCGCCGCGCAGATCTTTCAGCGCGGCGACCCGGTCGGTACCGGCGTAGCGCTGGCCCCCGATCATCACCTCGCCGACCGCATCGATCTCCGCCTCGGGAAGGTCCGCGATCACCTCTGCCGCGGTCCCCGCGATCGGCCAGTTCGCCGGATCCGCACGCCGCTCGACATCGTGGATCCAGAGGTTTACCAGCTGATCCTGCGCCTCCCAGCCGTGGACCGCCTCGTGCCAGCCATGCTCGCTCGAGCACGGGAGACAGGACGCGACCGCGTTGCGGACCCGTTCCATCGCGCGGCGCGTCGCGAGCGCACCGACGACCAGGCCCTGGTACTCGGGAACGACGTCCTTGCAGTCGCCCGCGAGCGGACCGCCGCACAGCCGCTCGAGGTAGACGGCCGTGGTCTCCCCCTGCTTCGGCATCAGCTCGTCCGCCTTCGGGTCGCGCTGGACCATGATCTGGTCCGCGGCGATCGGCGGCGCGAGCAGGAGCGGCCACACGGTCAGCGCGAGAGCGTCGATCTGCTCGGCGCGTGACTTGGCGGCCACCGATCGAACCGGCTCCAGCGCGAGCACGATCAGCTTGCGCTCCGCCTCCTCGCCAACGTAGCGGTCCATCTTGGGCCGCAGCTCCAGCGCGGTATGCGCGAGCTGCGCGAACGCATCCGGCGTGCGACCGGCCTTCACGTACGTGTCGACGGCTGCGACGAGGGCGCCGTGACGGTAGTCGGAGACGCTCTCCTTCGTGGCGACCTCGATCGTCTGCTTGCCGCATGCGGCGAGCAGGACGAGCGGGAGTAGATGCGCGCGACCCATGGCCATGGAATTATACGAGCGAAGTAGCAAGGCGGATGCCCATCGCTACCCCTCTCCGATCGTCGCGGCAGCGACACACGCCGCGAGCGGTGCCGCCGTGACGCCCGGACCGAGGGCAACCATGCGTCCCTGCCACGTATTTGCGACTTCCACGGGCTCCGAGGACACTCGCGGGCCCACCCGGTGCACGACCACCCAGCGGGGCGCCACGGCGTCCGTCCGACCATCGGTGACGCGCGCAATCCCTTTGATCCTCACGTAGTTGGCGGGGAGAAGAGCGAGCTGATCCTCGAGCTCCTCCAGATCGACCGTCGCCTCGACCGGCACCCAGACGCTGTCGATTCCATGTGCAGACGCCGTGTGGGAATGCCGACAAGCGTCGGTGTGGACATGGCCCGGCGCCTGCCCGTCGGGGGAGGCTTCCGCGGGCGTCGCCCCATCCGCGCTGACGAGCCGCTCGAGGTCGGGGTCGGCGAGGAGCTCGCCGAGGTAGTCCGCGTGCGCGTCCGTATCGTCGGTCTGGACGAGCGCACGCGGCGCCAGTGTCGCGATCGCCGCCACGGTCTCCGCGAGGCGCTCCGGTGCGAGCTGAGCCTTCGTCACGAGCACGACGTCCGCGTAGGCCACCTGCGCGTCGACGGCCACCGAGAGTGGCCGCGAGGCGAGGAAGTGCGTTGCATCGACGGCGGTGACGACGGCTGCCAGCCGGACCCGGTCGCCGACGCCCGCACGCTGCAACGCCCAGGAGATCGGCAGCGGATCGGCCACCCCCGTCGTCTCCAGCACGATCGCCGCGAGTCCCGGGTTGGCATCCACGAGCGCGACGAGGGTGTCGCCGAGCTCGTCCCCCATGACGCAGCACACGCAGCCGCCCGGCAGCTCGACCTGCTTCGCGAGCTCGCCGCCCGGCCCCGTACCGAGGAGCGCGCCATCGATCCCGACGGCCCCGAGCTCGTTCACCACCACGCCGATCCGGCCCGGTGCGTCGCGCTGGGCCCGCGTCGCGAGCAGCCGGTTCAGCAGCGTGGTCTTGCCCGCGCCGAGGAACCCCGTGAGCACGACCAGGGGCACCCGCACCCGGATAGCCTACTCCGTTTCGACGATCACGACGGTCCGCTTGCCAGCTCGCGTCAGGGGAATCGCGTCGACGTACTCGATCGTGAGCGGCGCGCCGGGCAGATACTTCGCGCCGAACTCCTTGATGCCGGCGATTGCCTGCTCGGGGATGGTGCTGCCCACGAGCGGGATGATGCGCATCAGGATGCTGCGGTCCACCCGCTGCACGACCTGGAACTGCCGCACGACGTGCTCCATCGTGCCGATCAGGATGTTGAACACGAGGCCACCGACGGCGTTGCCGTTGCCATCACGCAGCGTCTCCGTCACGCGGCCTTCGATGGGTCCCAGGCGCGCGAGCCCACGCCCGCACGGACACGGGTCGGGCTCGCGGGCGACGGCGACATCCCCGTTGACGTAGCGGATCATCGGACACGCGAGGTTGTGCAGGTCGGTCACGACGACCTCGCCCGTCTCGCCGGGTTTCGCCGCGCGTACGCCTCCGTCCGGCGTCCGGACAATCAGCTCGATGTAGAGGTTCTCCATCGATTCGTGCATGCCCGCGTGCGCCTCGCACTCGGAGGCGAGCAGCATCACCTCGCGGCAGCCGTAGCTCTCGAACACGGGACCGAACGCCTGCTCCATGAACTCGCGATCGCGCGGCCACACGCGCTCGGCGCCGAGGACGATCGGGATCGGGCGCTTCCAGGTCCGGAGCTTGCGGTCGACGATGAAGCGCGCGAGGGCCGCGCCGCCCGCCGCGTACGCGACGATCACGTCGGGTCGAAACGACTCGATCTTCTTCACCGCGGCGAGGAGGGCCTCGTCACTGCGAAACGTGCAGTCGACGTACAGGTCGCGCTTGAATGCGCGGTCGATCGCGATCTTCGCGCGCTCGGCCCGCGTGTAGATCGCCGGCGGGAAGCCCCAGAAGTGCATGGCGCGCATGCCGATGCGGTATCCGCCCCACCCGTAGCCGCGCCACCGCGTGGCATCCCGCCAGTGCCGGGACTCGACGTTGTACTTCACCTTCACCGGGGTCCCGGAGGTGCCGCTCGTGCCCTTCGTGATCGCCACGAACGGCGGCGCGTCCGCGATGCGGGCATCCATCGTCGCGATCACGGTGGGTCGGTCGAGGAGCGGGAACGCCGCCAGGTCGTCGAGGCTGCCCAGACGCGGATCGATCCCGCGCTGATCCATCACGGCCCGGTAGTGCGGGGTGTGGAGATATGCGTGCCTGACGAGTCGGCGCGCGAACCCGAGCTGGAGGTCGCGGAGCTCGTGCAGTGACCACCGCTCCGTCCCGAGCAGGTAGCGCAGCAGCGGCACCGTGGGCCGGCCGCGCAGCGCTTCGAACGCTGGAAATAAGGCGTTGGCTAGAACGGGTCCGTAGAGATCCGGCACGGGAGGTGGCCGCGTAGCATGCACCCATCGTGCTCGCGCGTCTGCGCAACAAGAACCTTCATACGTGGCTCCCTGACTATGGTCGTCACCTGTGGCGCCGTGCCCGGGCGCCACAACCTGTCGGCGAACGCCACATCCTGT
>JAYSYE010000651.1:0-24769 GCA_043716635.1 Deltaproteobacteria bacterium
TGCGCGCCCCCACCCTCCTTCGCCGAGACCGGGAGGCACGTGCTGCCCTCGGCAGCGAAGCTGTGGGCGTACTCGACGCGCTTGGCCTCGCGGTCGGCCTCGGTCTCCTTCGGAGCCGGCGGACGCTTCTGCTTCGCCGTGTGGGTCGGCTTCTTCGCGACCTTCTTGCCGCCTCCTCCGCCGCCGCACGCTCCGAGGGACGAGACCACCACGGCGCCGAGCAGAATCCGAGCAATCATCGCTAGTTCACGAGCCATTGCTCGTTTGTACGATCCCTCCCCTAGCTGATACAAGGAGGCGTGGCGCGCACTGCCAACGTCGAGCGGAACACCGCCGAGACGCAGATCCGCGTGGATCTGGGGCTCGACGGCACGGGAGTACGCGCGATCGAGACGCCCGTGCCGTTCTTCACCCACATGCTGGATGCGGTCGCACGCCACGGTGTCTTCGATCTCGCGATCACGGCGGCCGGCGACATCGAGATCGACGCCCACCACACCATCGAAGACGTGGGGCTGGCGCTCGGGACCGCGTTCGAGCGCGCACTCGGCGATCGGGCCGGGATCGTCCGCTACGGCGCGGCGACGTTGCCGATGGACGAGGTGCTCGCCACCGTTGCCGTCGACTTCTGCGGCCGCCCCGCGTTCGTGTGGCGCGTCGAGGGCCTCGAGGGCAAGTGGATCGGCGACTTCGACTGCGAGCTCGCGAAGGAGTTCTTCGCCGCCTTCGCCACCCGGGCCCCGTGCAACCTGCACGTGGTGCTGCACTACGGCGGCAACGCGCACCATACGATCGAGTGCATCTTCAAGGCCTTTGCACGCGCGTGCGACGCCGCCTCCAGGGTCGACCCGAGGCTCGGGGGCGCCGTGCCCTCGACCAAGGGGACCCTGACCACGTGATCGCGATCGTCGACGTGTGCTCGGGCAATCTGCGCTCGGTGGAGCGCGCCATCGCGCAGGCGGGCGGTGACGTGGTGGTGACGCGTGATCCCGACGTCGTCCGGCGGGCGGACCGCGTGGTGGTGCCCGGTCAGGGTGCGTTCGGCGTGTTCATGCGCGGGCTCGCGGCGCGAGGGCTCGGCGAGGCGCTGCGCGAGGCGATCGCGAGCGGGCGCCCGTATCTCGGCATCTGCCTCGGGTTGCAGGTGCTGTTCGAGGAGAGCGAGGAGACGGGCGCCCAGGACCGGGATCCTGCGGACGCGGCCACCACGGTGCGGGGGCTCGGCGTCCTCGCGGGCAGGGTCCGGAAGCTCGCGCCCACCGACCGCACGCTGAAGGTCCCGCACATGGGATGGAACCGCGTCCACGCTCCGCTCGGGGCGCCCGCCGTGCCCTCCGTGTTCGACTCGATCGCGAACGAGCACGTGTACTTCGTCCACTCGTTCCACGCGGTGCCGACGGACCGGTCGATCGTCGTGCTCGAGGCCGACCACGGGGGTCCGATCACGGCCGCGATCTGCAGTGACAACCTCGTCGCGTGTCAGTTCCATCCCGAGAAGAGCCAGGGCGTCGGGCTCGCGATGCTCGCGCGCTTCGTCGGACCCGTCCCGAAAGGTCACGCGCCATGAAGCTCTTTCCTGCCATCGATCTCTACGGCGGCCAGGCCGTGCGTCTCGAGGAAGGCGACCGGGCTCGCGCGACCGTGTTCCATCACGCGCCCAGCGAGCTCGTCGCGGCGTTCGCGCACGACGGCGCAGATCGGCTCCACGTGGTCGATCTCGACGCAGCGTTCGGCGGCCTGCACCAGCACGCGCTGCTCGCGAACATCATCGCGGCCTCCCCGATCCCCGTCGAGGTCGGCGGCGGGATCCGCGATCGCGAGACGATCGAGCGGATGCTCGGGCTCGGGGCTGCGTACGTCGTGCTCGGCACCGCCGCCGTCCGTGATCCGGCGCTCGTCGAGGCGGCGTGTCTCGCCCATCCGGGGCAGATCATCGTCGCCGTCGACGCGCGCGATGGCATCGTCGCGATCGAGGGCTGGACGGTCAGCGGCAACATCACCGCGATCGAGCTCGCGCAGCGCGCCGCGAGCTGGGGCGCCGCCGCCGTGCTGTACACGGACATCGCACGCGATGGGCTGTCGCGCGGGCCGAACGTCGCTGCCACGTCGGCCCTCAAGCACGCCGTCTCGATCGACGTGATCGCGTCCGGCGGCGTCGGTGAGCTCGACGACATTGGACGCCTGCGCGACGCCAACGTCTCCGCCGTCGTCGTCGGGCGAGCGCTGTACGACAAGCGCTTCACGGTCGCGGACGCGGCTCGGGTCGCGCACGCGCTGGCGGGTACTCCGCCGCACATCCGATGAGGACCGCGTGACGCTCGCGCGCCGGATCATCCCGTGTCTCGACGTGGCCAATGGGCGCGTCGTGAAGGGCATCAACTTCCTCCAGCTCCGGGACGCCGGAGACCCCGTCGAGCAGGCCCGTGCCTACGACGCGCAGGGTGCCGACGAGATCTGTTACCTCGACATCTCCGCCTCGCCCGAGGGCCGCGGGACCCTCCTCGACGTGGTCGCGCGCACCGCGATTCAGATCTTCACGCCGCTCACCGTCGGGGGCGGCGTACGCACGGTGGCCGATGCGGAGGCACTGCTCGATGCGGGCGCCGACAAGATCGCCGTGAACACGGCCGCGATCCGGACGCCGGAACTGGTCTCCGAGATCGCGGCGCGCTTCGGCAGCCAGGCAATCGTCGTCGCGATCGACGCGAAGCGCCGGGGCCCGACGGTGGCCGCCGGATGGGAAGTCTTCAGCCACGGCGGCCGCTCGCCCGAGGGCCTGGAGGCAGTCGCCTGGTGCCGCCACCTCGCGGATCTCGGCGCCGGCGAGCTGCTGCTGACCAGCATGGACCGCGACGGGACCGGCCACGGCTACGACACCGAGCTCGTCCACGCGGTGGCGACCGCGGTCTCCGTTCCCGTCATCGCGTCGGGCGGGGTCGGCGAGCTCGCGCACCTCGCCGACGGGTTGCTCGCGGGAGCCGACGCCGTGCTGGCGGCATCGATCTTCCACTTCGGACAGCACACGATCGCCGAGGCGAAGGCGTACCTGGCCGGACGGGGCCTCGTCGTGCGCCCCGTGGGCCCACCGGCTTGACACGGCGATCCGCGCTGGCGACGGTAGCCCCGTGACGACGACGCCCCGGTGGGACGAGCAAGGACTGGCGCCGTGCGTCGTGCAGGACGCGACGGTGGGCACCGTCCTGATGGTCGCGTGGATGAATGCGGAGGCGCTCGCGCTGACCCGCGAGACGCGGATCGTGCACTTCTGGTCGCGGTCGCGGCAGTCGCTGTGGAAGAAGGGCGAGACCTCGGGCCACACGCTCGCGCTGGTGGAGCTGCGCTTCGATTGCGACGAGGACACCATCCTCGCGCGCGTGCACCCCGCCGGGCCGGCCTGTCACACGGGCGCGGTGAGCTGCTTCTTCACGCCCGACACCGGGAGCGGCACCGATGCCGGTGCCCCGGATCCGGGACCCGCCGGCTCGATCCTGTCGCAGCTCGATCGCGTGATCGCCGCGCGCCGCGACGCGTGCACCCCCGAGAAGTCGTACACGCGGTCGCTGCTCGACGGCGGCATGGGCAAGATCCTCGGCAAGATCGCGGAGGAGCACGGCGAGCTCGCCGCCGAGCTGCCCGCCGGTCCGGACGATGCGGTGGTGCACGAGGCCGCGGATCTGCTGTTCCACGTGATGGTCGGGCTGTCCGCGCGGAGGCTCCCCGTGGAGGCCGTGCTCGGCGAGCTCGCGCGCCGCTTCGGCACGAGCGGGCATGTAGAGAAGGCGTCCCGCACGACATGAGCGACCACGGACCGGCGGAGGAGCGCGCGCTCCTCGCGCCCGGCGGCGGGCTCGCGCGCGCGATCCCACACTACGAGGATCGCGCCGAGCAGCGCGCGATGTCGGCCGCCGTCGCGCAGGCGCTGGCTTCGGAGCGCGCGCTCATCGTGGAGGCCGGCACCGGTACCGGCAAGACGCTCGCGTACCTGATCCCTGCCCTGCTGTCGGGGAAGCGGGTGGTCGTCTCCACCGGCACGCGCGCACTCCAGGATCAGATCGCGCGCCACGATCTGCCGCTGCTGCGGTCGATCCTCGCGAAACCGTTCTCGGCCGTGGTGCTGAAGGGGGTCGGCAACTACGTGTGCCGCCGCAAGCTCGCCGAGCTGACCGCGAAGCGCGACCACGCCGCCGACGTCTCGCTCGCCGCGCTCGCCGACTGGTCGACGTACACGGAGACCGGGGACCGGGCCGAGGTCGAGTGGCTCGCGGAGGCTGCGCCCCTGTGGAGCGAGGTCACCACCACGCCCGACGCCCGCATCGGACCACGCTGTCCCTATTTCGAGCGCTGCTTCATCACGCAGGCACGTCGACTCGCCGAGCACGCGCAGCTGATCCTCGTGAACCACCACCTGTACTTCGCCGACCGCGCGCTCAGGGCCGCGCACCCCGGCGCGCGCGTCCTCCCCGACCACGACGCCGTGATCTTCGACGAGGCCCACCAGCTCGAGGACGTCGCCACGGAGCATTTCGGCGCGCGGCTCTCGACGCCGAAGCTCGGCGAGCTGGTGCGCGATGCCCACGCCGGGCTCGCCCGCAGCCCGCTGTGGACCGGCCGCGCCGGCGCTGACACGATCCTCGCCGTCGAGCGCGCTGGCATCACGCTGTTCGCGATGGTGCGCCAGGCGCTCGCCTCCGCATCGGAGTCCGGACGCGTCCCCCTGCCCGTGCATCTGTTCGCGAGTCCCGAACGCCAGACCGCGTGGTTCAAGCTCGATACGGCGCTCGAGGATCTCGCCCGCCTCGCGGAGTCCGAGGGCGAGCCCCCGCCCGACGACGAGGAGGACGCCGACGCCGGGGCGCGGGCGTCGCTCTCGGGCCTCGCTCGCCGCGCGCGCGAGCTGCGCGAAGGACTCGCCACGATCGCCGAACAGCGGCAGAAGGGCCACGTGTACTGGGGCGAGTCGCGGCCGACCGGCACGTTCCTCTCGGCCTCCCCGATCGATGTCGCGGATCTCATGCGGCGCCATGTCACGCACGCCGGGCCCACGGCGATCTTCACGTCCGCCACGCTCGCGACCGCGGGAGACTTCGCGTACACGCGGGCGCGCCTCGGGCTCGAGGATGCGGCCGAGCTCCGCGTCGAGTCTCCGTTCGACTACTCGCGCCAGGCGATGCTCTACGTGCCGCGCGATCTGCCAGCCGCCGCGGAAGGCTTCACGTCCGCCGCCGCCGAGCGCGTGCGCGAGTTGCTCGCGATCACGGCCGGCCGGGCGTTCCTCCTGTTCACGAGCCACCGCGCGCTGCGCGAGGCGACCGCCCGGCTCGCGACGCTGCCCGCGCCGATGACCCGGCTCGTCCAGGGCGAGGCTCCCCGCGGCGCGCTGATCGATCGCTTCCGCGCCACCCCGGGAGCCGTGCTGTTCGGGACAGGCTCGTTCTGGGAGGGCGTGGACGTGCCTGGCGATGCCCTGTCGCTCGTGATCATCGACAAGCTCCCGTTCGCGCCGCACACGGACCCGCTGATCGCGGCCCGCATGCAGGTCGCAGCGGAGGCCGGTCGCGACCCGTTCGCGGAGCTCCAGCTGCCCGCGGCGGCCCTCGCGCTCAAGCAGGGCTTCGGTCGGCTCATCCGACGGCGCGACGACCGCGGCATCGTCGCGATCCTCGACGGTCGCGTGGTCACGCGCGGCTACGGCCGCGTGTTTCTCGACACGCTCCCTGCCGGGCTACCGCGGACGTCGTCGATCGAGCAGGTCCGCCGGTGGTGGCGAGCCGATCCCGGTCCGCATCCGGGCTAACGGGTTAAGCTCCAGGCGCGTGCTGCTCGTCCTGCCTCTCGCGGTGCTCGCGTACATGCTCGGCGCACTGCCGTTCGGCGTGTGGATCGCTCGTCGGCGTGGCGTCGACATCCAGCGCGAAGGAAGCGGCAACACCGGCGCCACGAACGTCGCGCGGGTCCTCGGGAGAGCGGCCGGGATCGCGACGTTGCTCCTCGATGCCGCGAAGGGCGCGCTACCCACGTACCTCGCCCTCCGCTGGTGCGGCATGCCGCTCGTGGTGGCGATCACGGCCTTTGCCGCCGTGGCCGGCCACTGCTTCTCGCCGTTCCTCGCCTGGAAGGGCGGCAAGGGCGTCGCGACCGCGCTGGGCGTGTTCCTCGTGATCTCGCCGTTCGCCGCGGTGTGCGGCATCGTCGGGTTCGTCGGGATGTGGCGGACGACGAAGATCGTCGCGCTGGGCTCGCTGGCAGGGATGGCGATGATCTGCCTCGTGCTCGTCGCGCGCGGGCAGCCCGTCTACGCCCAGCTCGGAACCGCGCTCCTCACGCTCCTGCTGTACACGCACCGCGACAACCTCATCAAGCTCGCCCTAGGAGGGTGATGGGCATAGCCCATCGGGACCCCCTTGTGCCGGGTGAAACCACGCGGAGCGTGGACCGCCCGGCCTCGGCGAGTAGGCTCGGCTACCAGCACTCCGCCACGAGCTCGACGACCTGATCGCGCACGCGCGCGAGGGCGTCACCTGCGCGCCCGACTCCGGGGATCTCGAAAGCCTCGCCGACGAGATCGACGAGCGGTGCCAGCGCGAATCGTCGCTCGCACAGGCGCGGATGCGGCACGCACAGCTCGGGGGTCGCGAGCACGCGGGTGTCCCACACGAGCACGTCGAGATCGATCGGCCGCGGGCCCCACCGGACCTCGCGGTCACGCTCGCGGCCGAGCCTGCGCTCGATCTCGAGCAGCGTCGCGATCAGCTCTCCGGGCTGCACGTCCGTCGCCTGCAGCCGGACCGCGGTGTTCAGGAACGCCGGCTGCTCGGGCCCAACCGGCGCGCTCCGGTACAGCGACGCCGACCCCGGGGACCGCGTGCCATCGAGCTGACCCAGCGCCTCCCGCGCGGCGGCGAAGCGCGCACGGATCTCGACCTCGTCACCGATGTTGCCCCCGAGCCCGACGACGATCACGTCGCCGCCGCGATGACCGTGTTCATCAGCGTACCGATCCCTTCGATCACGACCTCGACCACGTCGCCGACGGTCAAGTTGCCGACGCCCGCCGGCGTGCCCGTCGAGATCACGTCGCCAACCTCGAGCGTCATGTGCTGGCTGCAGAACGCGACCAGCGTCGGCACGTCGAAGATCATGTCCGCCGTGGACGAGTCCTGTCGCACCACTCCATTCACCAGCGTGCGGATCGCGAGGTCCGCAGGATCGAGACCCGCGACGATCGTCGGTCCGAGCGGACAGAACGTGTCGAAGCCCTTCGCGCGCGTCCACTGGATATCGAGCTTCTGGAGGTCGCGCACGGTGACGTCGTTCACACACGTGAATCCCATCACCACCGACAGCGCCTGCTCGCGCGAGACCCGTCGACACCGCTGCCCGATCACGACGCCGAGCTCGCCTTCGAAGTGCACCTGCTCGTACTCCGAGGGTCGCTCGATCGCGCCGCCGTGCTCGAGGAGCGCCGAGCGCGGCTTCAGAAACATCAGAGGCCGCTCGGGCAATTCCTTGCCCATCTCGACGGCATGCGCGCGGTAATTGACGCCGATACCGATGATCTTGCTCGGAACGAGGTCGATCGACTCGGTGATTCCCTCGCGGGCGACAGTGATGCGCATGAACGGAAAGGTAGGACACCTCTGACGAGCTGTCATTGATCGCCGTCGCTGAGGCCCGTACAATTTTACCAGATGGGCCGCGCTCCGAACGCTGGAGCGCCACAGCGCGTGTCTGCGCATGTGGTGCCGAAGACAGCCGCACTTGCGGCGTCGAACGCGCCCGACGCGGACGACGAGAAGACCACGATCGATTCGGGCTGGGAGGACGAGGCGTCCACCACGATCGAGCAGGGCGAGCTCGCCGAGAAGATCCGCGCTGTCGTGCCGCCTGTGCAGGCACGCCAGCCGGTGCCGCAGGGATCGCAGCCGGGCACGAGCATCACGTCGACGAACGCGCACGTGGTCGACGAGCCCACCATCGACGAGCAGCGCGCGAGCGCAGCGCCGCTGTTCGACCGCGATCCCGTGCCGATGGCGACGAGCGGGCGGCTCGTGATCACCTCGGGTAACGACGTCGGCACCGCGCTCGACGTCGCGCCGGGCAAGCAATACACGATCGGCCGCGGGCTCGATAACGACCTCGTGCTCACCGACATCACCACGTCGCGCAAGCACTTCGACCTCCGTCACGAGGGCGGCGCGTGGGTGGTCGTGGATCGCGGCTCGGGCAACGGCACGCTCGTGAATGGCAGCGTCGAGGACGCGGCCTTCATGCTCGCGAGCGGCGATGTGGTGGAGATCGGAAACACCGCGTTCCGGTTCGAGCTGCAGGGCGCAGGTCCCGTCGTCCGGCCATCGACGACGCAGGGGATCGACCTCACCATCGATCGGGAGCGCGACCGCGACCGTGACATGGAGGACGAGGCGTCGACGGTCGCGGGGAAAGTCCCCTCGCGCAGCGAGGACGTCATCACCCCTCACTTGCACGGGCCAGCGCCGTGGGGCCCGACCCAACCGATCGGCGGGCCGAGACCTGTCCCCCAGGCACCGCGGCGCGCGCCGACGCAGCCGCCGCCCCCGCTGCCCCGCGCGCGGCCCCGGACGGTTGCGCCCGCCGGTGCGAGCCAGAGCGTCGCCGCGAGCGCGGTGATCAGCACGCACTTTGCGATGCCCTCCTCCGGACCGCTGGCGGCGGTGCCGAGCGTGGCGATGCACGGGCCCGGCTCCGGCCCCGCGTCGACCCTGCCGCTGCCGCAGATGTCAGCGCGCGCACCGATCCAGCCCATGCACCCGCCGTTCGGCTACGCGCCCGGCGCAGGTGCCGGCCACGCGCCGGCGATGCTGCGCGCGCCGTACGATGCCCCACCGTACGAGCCGCCCTACGAGCCCGCGTACGACCCGTACGGCTACCAGGATCCGAACGCGATGGGCCTGCCCCCGCCGGCTCAGCTCGGGTCGCAGCCCATGCACCACTATGCGGGGCCGCGCGACGCGACGTCGACGGGCGTGGTCCCGGTGGGCCCGTACCAGCCCATGCCGTACGGCACGCCTGGCCACGGCACGCCAACGCTGTCGCGCCGCACGAAGCTGATCCTCGGCGGCGGCATGCTGTCGCTGTTCGCGGCGATCGCGACCATCGCGATCATCAAGGGGACGACGGGCTCGCACCCGACCAAGCAGGCCGTCCCGACGCCTGCCGCCACGAAACCCGCGCCGGCCAGCAAGCCCCTCGTCACGCCGATCACGTCGACGCCCGCGACCCCGGCGACCAAGGCGCCGGTGACACCGAAGGCTGCAGGGACTCCCAGCCAGACGCCGGCGGCGATCGTCGCGACGCCGGTCCCCAAGCCGGCGCCCGTCGCGCCCGTCGCGCCCGTGCCCAGGCCGGTGCCGGTGCCGGTCCCGGTGGCGATCGCGGCGACCCCGAGGCCTGACAAGCCGGTGGGCAAGCCCGACAAACCGCGCGACAAACCGGCCAGCAAGCCCGACAAGCCGCGTGACCGGCCAGCCAGCAAGCCCGACAGGCCCGTCGCGAGCGCCAATGCCGAAGGTGCACGCGACAAGGCCGACGCCCAGTATCGCGCCCGCAAGTTCAACGATGCGGCCGCGACCCTGCGTGCCGCTGCGGCCGGCAGCGACGAGGCGAGCAAGCTGCGGTCCCTCGCGGGCACCTACGAGTCGATGGGCAAGGCGTTCAACGTCGGGATGGCCTCGTCGACCAAGCCGGCCGAGGCGTACGCGAGCCTGACGCGGGCGCGCAACTTCGACCGCACCGCCGGCGGCGGGCTCCAGACCGACATCGAGACGAAGCTCCGCGACGTCGCGCCCCGGGCCGCGATCGCACTCGTGCTCGCGAAGAGCTGGTCGAACGCGTTCAACGCGCTCCGGGTCGCCGAGGGGCTCGGCGTGCACAACGACTCGACCGAGCTCGTCCGCAAGAAGCTGGAGGCGCAGGCCGCGGCGATCTACAACGAGGCCTCGAGCCTGCTGTCCGCAAACCCGAGCGACGCCAAGGCGAAGGACTCGTTGAAGCAGATCAAGCAGATGGTCGACTCGTCGAGCCCATGGGCCGTCAAGGCGGCCAAGCTGCTCGCGGGGACCTGATCAGGAGCGCCGACGCTACGACGCGCCGCCGCCGACGAGCGAGCTGATCACCCGCTCGAGCTTCTCGAACTCGAACGGCTTGTCGATGTGCGCATCGGCGCCGTACAGCGGTGACGTGATCTCGTTCACCTGCTCGCCGATCGCCGTGACCATGACGATCTTGATACCGGCGGTGGCGGGATCCTGCTTCAGCGCGCGGGCGACTTCCCAGCCGGACTTGCCCGGCATCATCACGTCCAGCAGCACCAGGTCGGGCTTCTCGCGCTTGGCGAGCGCGAGCGCGAGGTGACCGTCGGCAGCCGTCGCGACCACGTAGCCGCGCTTCGTGAGCCGGGTGCTCAGCATCGTGACGATCTCCGGGTCGTCGTCGACTACCAGGATCTTCGCCGACGCACGCTCCTTCGTCATGGAAGAACGCTACGCCCCCCGTTCTGCGGCCGTCAACCAGGCACACGGTGAGAAGAGCGCACGGTGAGAAGCCACGTGATACGCCACGCTCGTGCGCTGGGTCTGGGTCGCGATACTCGCCGTCATTGCCATCGCCGGTGCGGCGATGGTGGGCAACGTCCACGACCTTGGCGATCGGCTCCGTGACTTTCAGTGGAGCGTGTTCGTCCTCGCGCTCGCGCTCGCGCTCGGTAATTACGGCCTGCGCTTCCTCCGCTGGCAGCTGTACCTGCGCCACCAGGGCGTGCGCGTCCCCGTCGGGTCGAGCGCGCTCGTGTTCGCCGCCGGTCTCTCGCTGTCGATCACACCCGCGAAGCTCGGCGAGCTCGTGAAGAGCTACCTGCTCCGCGAGCTCCACGCCACTCCCGTCGTCCTGACGGCGCCGATCGTGATCGCCGAGCGCGTGACCGACCTGCTCGCGCTGCTCGTCCTCGCCGTGGTCGGCGTCGCCGCCTACGGCATGCAGACCACGCTCGTGATCGGCGCGGGCCTCGTGATCGGGAGCGGCCTCGTGCTCCTCGCGTGGCCCGCGCCGACGCGCTGGCTCGTCGAGCTCGCGACCAGGCCGAGGCGCACCCGACGCTTTCGCCCGACGCTGCACGCGATGTACGGCAACCTCGCGGCCCTCTGCCGGCCGCGACTCCTCCTGGCGGCGACGGCCATCGCGATCCCCGCGTGGTCTCTCGAGTGCATCGGCTTCGCGGCCATCGTGAACGCGTTCCCCGGGGCGCACGTGAGCCTCGGCCTGGCCGTCGTGATCTACGCTGCGACCACGATCGCGGGCGCCCTGTCCTTTCTGCCAGGGGGCCTGGGAGTCACCGAGGGCGCCATGACGTTTGCCCTCGTGAGAGCGGCGCGCGGCCTCGACCGCGCGACGGCGATCGACGCCACCTTGCTCACGCGACTCGCGACGCTATGGTTTGCGGTCGTGCTCGGGCTCGGCTGCCTCGCGGTCGCCCGGTCGCGCATCTCCCGGCGCAAAGCCGCCGCCACGCCAGCGCAAACGGAGTAGCTCGCTATACTGAGCGTATGTCGGTAGGCGTCGACTTCGATTTTCCGCGCTGGCTCGCCGCCCGCCGCGGGTCACAGGAGCAGCAGGCGCGCGAGGGCGCTGCGTACGCGTACGCCGGCGAGCGCACGTTCCGGCGCACCCTCGTGATGGCCAAGCCCGTCACGATCGCGCTCGAGGCGACCACGAGGATGTGGCGCGACCACGCTCGGACCGAGCTGCTGGGCAGCGCGATCAAGATCGCGGAGGGCGAGGACAAGCTCGCGCGCGTGTGGAAAGCGGCGCGGGTCGCCGCCGAGCGCATCCGGGTGCGCGTGCCGCCCATCTTCGCGACGCCGAATCCGGACATTCGCATCAAGGTGCTCGGCACCGAGGACGCGCCTCACCTGCTCGTCAACATGGCGGTGGCCGACAAGCTCACGGACGGCGAGCTCGTCGCGGCGCTCGCCCACGAGCTGGGGCACGTCCAGAACGGGCACATCCTGTTCGCGACGGCGCTTCACTACCTCACGCACTCGGCGGCGTTCTTCGTGCGCTGGGCGATCCAGCCGGCGATCCTCACGCTGCAGGCGTGGTCCCGGCGCGCCGAGATCACCTGCGACCGCGCAGCGCTGATCGCCACCGGTGACCTCGCGGTGACCCTGCGCTCGATCGTGAAGCTGGACGGGCCGGCCGGCGACCCCGATACCGTGCTCGCGAAGCTCACCGACGAGACGGGCCTCGCGCGCTACGCGGAGCTGTTCTCGTCGCATCCGCACGTCGGCAAGCGCGTCCAGGCGCTGCGGCTGTTCGCCGACTCGGCGCTGTTCGCCCAGCTGAAGGGTGGCGACCCCGCGGGCAAGCCGAGCACGGCCGCGGTCGACAAGCTCGTCAGCAACCTCCTCTCGGTGTTCTGAAGGGACCACGATGATCCTCCTCGACCATCACAAGCAGGCAAAGCGCGAGATCGTGAGCCGGTTCACCCAGCTCGCGGACGTCGCCGAGGCCGTCGGCATGATCACGCTCGCGCGAGACATCCGCACCACGCGGATCCCCAAGCTCGAGGCCGAGCGGTTCCACCTCGTCGTGCTCGGCGAGTTCAACCACGGCAAGTCGACGTTCGTGAACTCGCTGCTCGGAGCCGACATCCTGCCGACCGGGATCACGCCGACGACCGCGTCGATCAACCACGTCGTGTGGGCGCAACACCCGAGCGCGCGCGTCGTGCTGCTCTCGGGTGAGAGTCGCTACCTCGACCCCACGCAGCTGAAGGAGTGGGTCACGGTCGCCGGTGGTCACGCGACCGAGGTCTCCTTCGTCGAGCTCGGCTACCCGAGCGATCTGCTCCAGAACAACGTCGTGCTCGTCGACACGCCGGGCGTGAACGATCTGAACGAGCAGCGCGCGGAGGTCACGTACGGCTACGTGCCGCGCGCCGATGCGGTCGTGTTCCTCCTCGATGCGGGACAGGCGCTCAAGGATAGCGAGCGCGAGTTCCTGCGGTCACGCGTGCTCGAGAGCGCCCGCGACCGCCTCATCTTCGTGCTCGGCAAGATGGACATGCTGTCCCCCGACGAGCGGACCGCCGTGGTCCAGTACGTGCGCGAGGGTCTCGGCAAGATGATGCCCGAGCCGGTGCTGTTTCCGCTGTCCGCGAAGGACTGGGCCAAGAGCCAGGATCCGCAGAGTGGGATGCCCGAGCTCATCGCGTACCTCGGGCGCTTCCTGTCGCGCGACCGCGCGCAGGTGATCCTCGATAACGCGGCTGGCGACGCCGCGCGCACGGCCGCGTACCTCGAGAACAACCTCGGCGTGCGGATGCGCGCGTACGACCTCGACCTGCACGAGCTCGAGACCCGCATCCAGGCGGTGCGAGTCCAGCTCGACACGTCGAAGCGCAAGCTCGACGAGCTGCACGTGCGCATCGACGCCGACGCCCAGTCGATCAAGAACCAGATCGGCCTCGATCTCGAGGCGTTCGCCAAGGCGTTCGTCCAGGCCCTGCCCGCGCAGATCGATGCCGTCGACGCGAACGACGTGAAGACGTACCTGCCCGCGTTCATCCAGGACAAGTTCAAGGAGTGGGCGGAGGTCGAGGGCGCGAAGCTGACGGCCATGCTCGAGCACCTGGCCGAGGAGGTCATCTCGATCACGAACGAGAACGTCGCTGCGGTCGCCGCCGCGATGGCAGACCGCCTGGGTCCCGGCGAGACCACCGTCGACATCACGGTCGATAGCTTCAAGTACGACGTCGGCATCTACGCGGTGGGCGCGCTCGGCACCACCGTGATGCTGTTCGTGAACGCGCTCGCGGGTGGTCTGCTCACCCTCGCGGCGCCGATCCTCGCGATCGTGCTGAAGTCCAAGATCGCGGGCGACATCCGCGTCCAGGCCAAGGAGAAGGTGGGCGCCGCGGTACTGAGCGCGGCCGATGCGATGAAGCCGCACTTCGCGCAGGTGATCGACGATTTCGGCAAGCGCCTGTCGAGCTTCGTCTCGACGGCGGGCAACACGCTCTACAAGGGGATCAGCGAGATCCTCGACCGGACGATGGCGGAGCGCCGGGAGGCCGGCACCCACGTCGACGTGCTGCGCGGCTCGACCACCACACAGATCGAGCAGGTCGGTGCGGTGCGCAAGGCACTCGGATCGCTGCGCGCGGGGCTGTGGTCGCCCGAGATCAGCGAGCCCGGACTGAGCGGCGGGCCCGGCCCCACCGGGGAGCCGACCGCGGTGGGGAGTGGGCAGCCGGTGACGGTCGTACCCGATCCGATCCGATGAGGGGCGTGCCCGGCGTGCACATCATCCGCACTGCGCTGCCCATCGGGCTGGGCCTGCGCTACGCGCCCGCCACGTTCGAAGGCATCCGCTCGACCACCGAGAACTGAGCGCGAGGCAGGCGCCCCCTGCTACGCTGCGAGCGTGTCGCTGTGGGATCGCGTCCAGCGTCGGATCGGTGATCTCGCCGGGGAGCTCGTCCTCGACGAGTACCGGGAGCAGCTGAACCAGGCGCAGTCGCTCCTCGTGGCGGGCAAGCCCGTGGAGGCGGCCGAGATGCTCGAGGCGCTCCTGCGCGTGAAGCCGGAGCACGGTCAGGCGATGATCCTCCTCGGCGACGCGCGGCTCGCGGCGCGGGACCCCGAGCGCGCCCGGGTGGCGTTCGCGAGCGCGCTCGCCTCGAGACCCGGCGACCCGGCGGCGCTGGTCGGCCACGGGCTCGCGCTGGTGATCCTCGGCGGGTACGAGGCGGCGCTGGTACCGCTCGGGCGCGCGGTCACCGAGGCGGGCGGCGATCGCGCGATCCTCGCGGACGCGTACCGGGGGCTCGGCATCGCGTGGCGGCGCCTCGGGGATCTCGACAAGGCGATCCGGGAGCTGCGCAAGGCGGTCACGGAGGACGCGAGCGATGACGACGCGCGCGCTTCGCTCGGCGAGGCCCTCGTGGCCGATCACGGCGCCCTGGTCCCGGGCGAAGTCACGCTCTCCGGCAGCGCGGCCGAGGAGGCCCGAGGGTGGACCGAAGCGATCCGGCACCTCGAGCGCGCGGTCGCGTCGCCGGAGCCGCCGGCCCTCGCGCTCTACGGGCTAGGGCGGCTGGCGCTGCTCGAGGGCTCGCCGGTGCTCGCGGGGGAGTACCTCGCGAAGTCCCGCACCAGCGTCGATGGCGACACGTCGCCGCTCGGGCTCGCGCGGCGCATCGACATCATCACCGCGCAGGGGGACGCGGCGCTCGCCGAGCGGGATGCGATGCGGGCGCATGCGTTCTACCTCGAGGCGCTGCAACTCGATCCGCGGCGTGCCGCGCTGCACGCGAAGATCGCGGCCGCCCATCGCTCGATCGGCAACCTCGATGCCGCGCTCGGGAGCTACGAGCGCGCGCTCGGCCTCGGGGCCCCGGTCCAAGTGCTGCGGGCGGCCGTCGACACCGCGATCGCCGCCGGCGATCCCGCACGCCTGTCAGCGTGGAGCAGCGATCTGCTGGCCGTGGATCCCGACGACCGGCGCGCGATCACGGCGCGTGGGCTCGCGATGCTGCGCGAGCAGCCGGCCGCAGCCAGGGCGCTGCTCGAGATCGCCGCCGGGCGAGACGATGTCGACGCGCGCGTCGCCCTGGCAGGCATCGAGCTCGCGACCGACGCCCCCAGGGCCGCGACTTCCGCTCTGGCTGCCCTGCGGGTCGATCCGCACCACGCCCGAGCGCGGCAGCTGCTCGCGGAGGCGCGGGCCGTGATCTACGCGGCGCCGGCCTCGGACGACATCGCGGAGCTCGCGCGCTTCCTCGAGCGCGTGCTCGAGAGCCAGCCGCAGCTCGGCCGCCTGGTCGGCGAGGTCTCGCGCGCGGCGGCCGGACTCGACACCCCGCTCCTCGTCACGGTGATGGGCGAGTTCTCGAGCGGCAAGTCCTCGGTCGTGAACGCATTCATCGGTGCCGACGTCGCGCCGACGGGCATCACGCCGACGACGGCGACCATCAATGTCGTCCGCTACGGGCGCGAGCGCGGGGGCCGGATCGTCGGCGCCGATGGCAGCGTGCTGGAGCTGGGGTGGGACGCGCTGATGGCGCACCTGCGGGCACTCGCCCCCGAGGCCGCGACCCAGATCGACCGCGTCGAGATCCTCGTCCCGTTGCCGCAGCTCCAGACGATCAACATCGTCGACACGCCCGGTCTCAACTCGATCCAGCCCGAGCACGAGGCGACCGCGCGGGCATTCATCGCGCGCGCCGATGCGGTGGTGTGGGTGTTCACCGCGGCCCAGGGCGGCAAGGCTTCCGAGAAGGCGGCGCTCGCGTCGATCCGAGACGAGGGCAAGCGCGTGCTCGGCGTGCTGAACAAGGCCGACGTGCTCTCCGCGGCGGAGCGCGCGGAGGTGGTCGCGTTCATCGCGGGCGAGCTCGGCGACCTGGTCGAGATCATCGTGCCGGTCTCGGCGCGCGAGGCGCGGAAGTCGGCGGACGCCGGGAACTGGCCCGCGCTCGTCACTGCGCTCGAGGAGCGCTTCTTCCGCCAGGCGCGGCAGCTCAAGCGCGACGCCTGTGCACGCGTGCTGCGGCATGCGCTCGGTGAGGCCACCCGCGCGGTCGACGAGCTGCGCACCCGCGCGACGGTGGCCGCCGAGGCCGCGCGGACGGCGCATGACGAGCTGCTCGCCAGCGCGCGGGCGTTCACGGGGGCGGCCGTCACGAGCGAGCGCAAAGCGCTGTCGGAAGCCACGACCACGCTGCTGCGCCGCGCCGCGCGCGAGGTCCTGGATCTCGTTCGCCCGCGGCGGCTGCCGTTCTCCTCGCACACGGCGACGAGCGCGGATCGCGACTACCTGATCGCTCTGCTGTCCTCCGGCTTCGACGCCGCGATCGAGTCCGGGCGGCGCCGAGTCGCCGACGACCTGCTCGCGCGCACCCGCACGGTCGATCGCGCCGCGCGGACACTCGCCGAGGCGCTCGGCGTCGACGTGATCGGGGATATCCAGCGCACCGCGCAGGACCGCATCGGCCTCGCGCTGTCGCGTGTCTTCGACCGCGCCCGCGCCTACCTGCACGGCTACCTGGAGGGCGGCTACGTCGAGGCGTTCTTCCGCAACGATGTCCCGCGACTCGAGCTCGCCGAGGACGCGGTGTTCCACGCTCTCGTGCGCAGCGCCCCCGATCTCGATCGCGAGCTCGGTGATCCGCTCGCGCGCGCCGCCGCCGAGGCGCTGGGGATGCTCGCCGCGCGGTTCTCGCACTGGGGCGCCGCGCTCGATGTGGCCGCATACGACCTCGAGGTCGGCGTGGGCCGCGCTCTCGAGACCGCCGCCGCGCGAATCTGAGTTACGATCGCGGGGTCCATGCCTCCGACCAAGACCACCCTGGGCATCGACGAGGCGGGCCGCGGGCCGTCCGTCGGGCCGATGGTGATGGCGGCGGTGGCGCTCGATTCGCGTGCGGCGGCCGCGCTCACGCGTGCAGGGCTGACCGATTCGAAGTCGTATGGCGCCGGCGAGGAGGCGCACCAGGTCCGCGTCGGGCTCGCGAAGCTTGTCCGCGAGCGGGCGAGGTTCGTGACCACGATCGAGATCGAGCACACGGAGATCGACCACCGCGTGTCGCGGGGCGAGCTCAACGTCCTCGAGCGCGAGCACGCCACGGTGATGATCGAGCAAGCGCATCGCGCCGTCGTGATTCACCGCATCATCGCGGATGGCAAGCGCATGTTCCTGGCGCTCGGACAGCGCTTCGACAACTTCGAGTCGCACGACCGCGCCGAGGAGAAGCACGCGGCCGTCGCCGCCGCCTCGGTCGTGGCGAAGGTCCTGCGCGACGAGCGCTTCTCGCAGATCAAGAAGCGCTACGAGGCGGGCTTCGGTCCGATCGCCGGCGGCGGCTACGCGAACGCGGCGACCCGCAAGTGGCTGCGCGCGTATGCCGAGAAGCACGGGTGCCTGCCCGCCGAGACGCGCCTGTCGTGGCCCCACCCGTACGTCGTCGACCTCCTGGGTGACGTGCAGCTGAAGACCCAGCAGTCGCTCGATCTCTGACCGCAGGGCTGCTCCTGTCCACGCTGGCCAGCCCCGCCAGCCTGGCCGAGGTAGGCCTCTCCCATGCCCGAGCTGCCCGAAGTCGAGACCGTCCGCCGGACCCTGGCGCCCGCGCTCGGTGCAGTCATCGATAGCGCGTGGGACAGCGGGATGGGCCTGCACATGAAGCGGAAGCCTCCGAGGGGCGCGCTGAAGCAGCTCGTCGGCGAGCGCATCACGGCGCTACGCCGCCACGGCAAGTATCTCCTCGTCGACACGGACGGGCCCGCCTCGCTCCTCGTGCACCTCGGCATGACGGGCCGGCTCACGATCCACCGGCGCACCGAGCCCCGCGGCAAGCACGTGCACGTGGTCCTCGGGATCACGCTCGCCTCACCGCGTGGGGGCGCCGCGGGCCTCGAGACCCGCGAGCTGCGGTTCTCCGATGCGCGCCGCTTTGGCCAGATCGACGTCGTGGATCGCGCGAACGAGCGGCAGCACCCTGCCCTCGCCGTCCTCGGCCCGGACGCGCTCGTCGATGGCGTCGATCCGCTGGCGCTGCACGCCGCGGCCCGCAAGCGGAAGTCCCCGCTGAAGGCGTTCATCCTCGATCAAAGCGTGATCGCCGGGGTCGGCAACATCTACGCGTCCGAGGCGCTGTGGCGGGCCAAGCTGCGGCCGACGACCCGGGCCCACAAGCTCACCGCCGTCGCGGCCCACCGGCTCGCCGCCGCGATCCGCGAGACCCTCCTGAATGCCCTCGAGAACGGAGGCACCACGCTCCAGGACTTCGTCGCCGCGGACGGCACGAAGGGAGACAACGTCGACTATCTCTGGGTCTACGACCGCGCCGGCGCGCCCTGCCTGCGCTGCAAATCATTGATTCGCCGAAGTGTTCTCCAAGGTCGCGCGACCTATTACTGTCCAAGGTGTCAGCTACCGTAGGCACCTGGGCAGCGCATGATCACGGACCAAACCGATGAAGACCTGATGGTCATGTACCAGCGGGGCGAGGTCCGTGCGTTCGAGATCCTGCTGACGCGACATCGCCGGCCCGTCTTCAACTTCATCCTGCGGTTCATCGGCGAGCGTGAAACGGCAGAGGACCTCCTCCAGGAGGCGTTCATGCGCGTCATCAAGGGCGCGGAGGCCTACAAGCTGCAGGCGAAGTTCACGACGTGGCTGTACACGATCGCGCGCAACCTCTGCGTCGACCAGACCCGGCGCCGCAAGCACCGCAAGCACGCATCGCTGGATGCGCCGCTCGACACGGGCGAGGAGAGCGGGACGCTGCTGGACGTCATTCCCGGGGGGGAGATGGCGAGCGATCGACAGAGCGTCAACAAGCAGCTCCACGAGACGATGCAGAAGGCGATCGGCGGCCTCTCCGAGGAGCAGCGCGAAGTGTTCCTGATGCGGGAGTTTCTCGATCTCCCGTTCAAGCAGATCGCCGATGTCGTCGGGGTGCCCGAGAACACGGTGAAGTCACGGATGCGGTACGCGCTCGAGAAGCTGCGGCTCGAGCTCGACGATTACAAGGAGCTAGCCAAGGTGGGCAGTTAGCGCAGCGAACTCGGCGATGGCGAGCGTCTCCCCACGGCGCTGACCATCGATGGCCGTCGTCACGAGCGCGGCATCCACGGCCGCCTCGGCGAACACGGCACGGAGCGCGTTGCGCAGGGTCTTGCGGCGCTGGCCGAACGCGGCGTGCACGACCTTCGAGTACAGCGCCTCGTCGGCGATCGGGACCCGCGGCGCGGCGCCGGGCAGCGGCGTCAGGCGGATCACCGTCGAGTCGATCCGCGGGGGCGGGACGAACGAGCCCGGGCCGACCTTCGCGATGGACGTGACGTCCATGTAGGTCCGGATCATCACCCCGAGCGCGCCGTACTCCTTCGTCCCGGGCGCGGCGAGGATCCGGTCTGCCATCTCCTTCTGGATCATCACGACCGCCCGCGTGATGTCCGCGCGCGCCTCGACGATCTTGAACAGGAGCGGCGCGGCGATGTGATACGGCAGGTTCCCGCACACCGCGATCGGCGCCGTGCGCCAGCGGGCGACCATGGCGAGATCGAAGCGGAGCGCGTCCACTTCCTTGATCTCGACGTTCTCGCTACCCGCGAGCTCGATCTCGAGCACGGCGATCATGTCCGGATCGCGCTCGAGCGCGATGAGCTTGCCGTCGGGGATCCGCTGCGCGAGGCGGGCGGTCAGCGTCCCGAGCCCCGCCCCGATCTCGACGATCCAGTCATCGTCAGCACTGCAGGTCGCGTCGACGATGGCGCGAAACGCGCGATCGGACACCAGGAAGTTCTGCCCGAACGATTTCTTCGCTCGCAGCCCGTGCTTCGACAGCAGCTGCCGCGCATCGAGGAACGGCTCGGGCGAGCCTGACGGCGGAGTGCTCACGCGCGCCTCGGCAGAGGCGCCGACGGTGACGCGTCGAGGTCGAGGCTTGCCCGCTCGCCCCGCACGAGCCGGTGGTACCCCGCGGTCGCGATCATTGCAGCGTTGTCGGTGCAGCGGTGGGGCGGCGGTACGTGGAGCACGAGGTCGTCCTCGACCGCCGCGATGGCGAGCTGGCGCCGCAGCTCGGAGTTCGCCGCGACGCCGCCGCAGACCTGGATGTGGACGAGCCCCTCGAGGCGCGCGGTGCGTCGGGTCTTGCGCACGAGCACCTCGACGATCGCCGCCTGGTAGCTCGCGCACACATCCGCGAGCCCCTGCCCCACCGGGATCCCGTGCCGGCGAACGTGGTGCAGGAGCGCGGTCTTGAGCCCGCTGAACGAGAACTCGGCCTTCGTGCTGGGTGCGAGCATCGAGCGCGGGAACTCGACGGCGTGGGGATCACCGGTGCGGGCGAGGCGATCGACCACGATGCCGCCAGGATAGCCAAGCCCGAGCAGCTTCGCGCCCTTGTCGAAGGCCTCTCCGGCCGCGTCGTCGCGCGTGGCGCCGAGCTCGACGACGTCACCGTGATCGTTCACGCGCACGAGCGACGTGTGCCCGCCCGATACGATCAGCGCGAGGTGCGGCATCGGCGGTGGCGACGGATCGAGATACACCGCCGACAGGTGCCCTTCGAGGTGATGCACGCCGACGATCGGCTTGCCGGTCACCCACGCAAGCGCCTTCGCGGTCTGGAGCCCGACGAGGAGCGGACCGATCAGGCCGGGTGCGCTCGTGACGGCGATACCGTCGATCGAGGCGAGCTCGCAGCCCGCCTCGGTGAGCGCAGCCTGCACGACGGGCACGATGTTGCGAATGTGCGCGCGCGATGCGAGCTCGGGGACCACGCCGCCGTAGCGACCGTGCACCTCGTGCTGCGAGGCGACGATATCCGCGAGCACGCGAGCGCCATCATCGACGATCGCCGCCGCGGTCTCGTCGCACGAGCTCTCGAGACCCAGGACCCGCATGGCTCAGTGTTCGATCAGGCGGCGAAGCCGCTGCGCGCGCTCGCCCGTCGGCTCGAGGGCCAGCGACTGGCGATACGCGGTCTTCGCCTCCTCGATGCGGCCGCTCTGCCAGAGAATCGCGCCCCGGACCTCGTACACGCTGGGCCACTTGGGCATCAGCTGCTCGGCGGCCACCGTCGCCGCCAGTGCTTCGTCGAGCCGGTCGAGGCGCTGAAGTGCCTGCGCGATCACCAGATACGCGCGGGCGTTGCGGTGCAGCTTCACGGACTGCCGCCCGAGCTCGAGCGCATGCTCGGCGTCGCCGTCCTGCAGCGCAGCGTCGGCCTGATTCTTCAGCTGCCGCGATTGGACGTCGGGGTCGAGCGCTACCGCGGCGTCGGGTGCGGTTGCCACGCTCGCAGTCGCCGCATCGGGGGCGGTGGTCACGTTCGCAGTTGCCGCATCCACGATGGCCGCGTGCACCACGCCGACCGCCGCCTCCGGTCCGAGCGCCTCCGCATCGACCGACGCGACCTCGGATGCGTCGCTCCCCGCCGCGGCGGGATCGAGGGACGCGACCGATGCGTCGTGGTCCGTCACTGCCACTGCCGGGACGGCGGGAGCGCGATGCTGGACGATCAGAAAGACGGTGAGGCCGACGATGACCGCTGCGAGCGCGAACAGTCCGATCGCGAGCGCGCCAGGGCCGCTCGACTCCACGAAGGTCCCGCGGGCGCCGAGCTCGCGACCGGCCCCCGGGTCTGCTCGAACCGGGTCCTTCGTCGTCGCCGCCGTCGCGGGTCGATTCGAAGCCACCGCGAGCATCGGAGAGGATGGACGCGCCGCGACCGCGGACACCGCCGGAGACGGCCGGGGCGGCGTCGGATCGGAGGGCAGCAGCCCGGACGGCACGGCCAGCTCGCGCGTGACCCGCCGTGGCAGGATCGTGACGAGCTCGCGCTCCGGCTCCTTCACCAGTGGCGTGGAGGCCGCCGCCGCGGGGAGCCCGAGCTCGCCGCTGGCTTCCGCACGGTCCTTGCCGAGCGATCCGATCATGGGCCGCGCGGCTGGCAGTGGCCGCGTCGTGACGGGCCGTGCCGCAGCCGGCATCGAGGGCGAGCTCGTACGGGCGCTGCGCGGCGGCGGCGTCGGGTCGTCGAACGCGAGAGTTTGCTGATACGGCGCTCCGCCACGCTCGACTCCTCCCTCCTGACGCTCGGGGCGCGTCGTGGGAGTCGGGTCTTCCGAGCGAAATAGTTCTGCGCTATCGGCGAACAGCGCCGGCTCGATGGCCTGCGCGGCGGCGACCGCCTCGTCGATCAAGCGGAGGCTCGACGGCCGGTAGCCACCCTGGAGGGCGCCCGCCGGCAGCTCCGCGCTGACCTCGGGTGTGCGAGCCTCTGGATGGGACGCGATGACGGGTATCCGGTCCGTGTCGAGCTGATCGAGATCCGTCGACCGCCCGAGCTGCCCCGCGCGTTCGACCTGTCCGCTCGCGGCGTCCTCCATGGGCGAGACCGACTCGACCTCGATGAGCGGCATGGGCCGTCCCGTGTCGCGAGGCACGGGCGCGTCGTGATCGAGATCGAGCAGCATGTCCTCGAAGTACAGTCGCGAGATCACCTGCAGGCACTCGAGGTCCCCGGTGGCCGAGGCGTCGATCACCTCGAGCAGCGTGCGCTTGCCGTCGATGAGCCGCAGGATCGCGTTGTTGTCGTCGGGAATGTCACCGAGGCGCACCGTCAGCTCGGCGGTGTCGATCTCGAAGCGATGCGTCAGCGGCGGCAGCTGCTCGAGCAAGCGGGACCATTCGTCGAGCCGACGCATGCCCTCCATCAGCAGCCCTTGCGAGCTCGTCGCGATCACCTCGCGCCGACGCACGGTCCGGAACACGACCTCGAACTCGCCCTCGTTCCACGTGAGGAGCCGATAGACGGCGTCCTCGCCCTCGAGCGCGCCCGACTCGGCGTCGATGACCTTGCCGTCGCGAAAGTAGATCGTCGCCTGCCGGCCGCGCTCGCCGACGAACTGGATCACGCCCGACTTGCGCGAGATCTCGATGGTCTGGATGACGTCGACCACCGGCATGTCGCTCACGCGGCCGGCGAAGCGCGTGCGGCCATCCCGACGCTCCTCGAACCGTGTGCGCTGCCGCTTCTGCAGCAGGATGTTGATCCGCGTGACGATCTCTTTGATGTAGATCGGCTTCGTCAGGTAGTCGTCGACGCCGAGCTCGAGACCCCGGATCTTGTTCTCGATGGCCGCCTCGGCCGTCAGGAAGATGAACGGGATCTCGCTCCAGTCGGGCGCGGCGCGCACGCGACGCCGCAGCTCGAAGCCATCGCCGTCCGGGAAGACCGTCTCGGAGATGATCAGGTCCGGCGCGTTCAGCTCCAGCTTGTCCATGCCGTCCTGCACCGACGCAGCGGTGGTCACGGAGAACCCCGCTTTGCGCAGGGACACCTCCAGGACGCGCATGCTGCGCACGTCACCGTCGACCAGGAGCAGGCTTTGTTTCGACACGGACGCGGACCGGGAGAACCCGGTGAAATGGTATCGGAGGATTGTAGGCACCGCCACTCGGGCGCCATCCGAGTGGTGTATTTTTTACACCCAGAAGCCCCGCGCGAAGGCCTGCATGTCCCGATTCGACGAGCTCCTGGTCCAGCTGAATCTCGACGCGTCGGCCGGGCCCACGCTCGAGCGATTCGTGACGCTGTTCCTGCGCTGGAACGCGAAGATCAATCTGTCGGCTGCTCGCTCGACCTCGGAGCTCGACGAGCACGTGCGCGACAGCCTCCATGTCATCCCCATGCTCCCAGCCGCGGGCAGGGTCCTCGACGTGGGGAGCGGCGGGGGATTGCCGGTGGTGGTCGCCGCGATCTGCCTGCCGGCGACCGACTTCGTCGCCCTCGAGCCCGTCCACAAGAAGCATGCGTTTCTGCGGACGGCTGCGCGCGAGCTCCAGCTCCCGAACCTCGAGTCCCGTGCTCAGCGCCTCGATGACCACGCGGAGCGTGATTACGATGCGGCGATCTCGCGAGCCACGTTCGATCTCGTCGAGTGGCTCGAGCTCGGGCTCGAGCGACTCCGCCCGGGCGGATCCGTGATCGCGTTCGAGGCGGTCCCTCGCACTGATCTGCCAGCGGGCGCCACCCGCGTGCCCTACGAGCTCGAGGGCAAGACGCGAGCCCTGATCCAGCTCACCCGCCCGTAGGCGCGCCCAGTGGCGCCCCATCGCCTCGTCGGTGACCTAGCGGTGGCTTCTCGGGGGGGAATCTCGATGTCGCTCGCCTTCCCGTGCGGTCCCTGCCGCGACCCGGACCGCTCTGCTCGCTCGC
>JAYSYE010000652.1:0-2677 GCA_043716635.1 Deltaproteobacteria bacterium
CTCGAGCTGTTCGAGATCGACTTCGACTTCTACGTCGCGATCGCGCAGCTCTCCAGCAACCAGGTGATGCTGCTCCTCATCAACACCGTGCGCGACGGCGTCCGCGGGTTCATGCCCCTCCTGGCGAACCTCGCCGCCCCCGGTGAGATCGTCCGCAAGCATCACCGCGACCTCATCGCCGCGCTCGATGCGGGCGATCCCCAGTTGGCCGCCCGCGTGGCCGACGAGTACCTTCGCATGGGCGCCGAGCTCGCCGGGCGCGTAGGGGGCACACCCGAGCTGCAGCCTCGCGCCATCCCGCCCGCCGTCGCCTAGGGCGCTGGACCGCCGCCGACCGATGCCGAGCCTGCCGCGCACCGAGGTCGACGAGATCGCGTTCCTCGCCCGCCTTCACCTCGACGAGGCCGAGCTCGTCGCCATGGAGACTGACCTCGGCGCGATCCTCGAGACCTTCGGCGCGCTCGCCGCCGTCGACACGCAGGGCGTGCCCCCGATGACCCACGCCGTCCCGGAGGACTCGCTGCTCCGCGCCGACGTGGTCGGGCGGTCCCTGCCGGTCGACGAGGCGCTCGCGATGGCCCCGCG
Organism: Deltaproteobacteria bacterium; assembly: GCA_043716635.1. GTDB lineage: Bacteria > Myxococcota_A > Polyangia > Haliangiales > Haliangiaceae > JABFXX01. The sequence continues at coordinate 586 of JAYSYE010000652.1, forward strand.
CCGCCATGGGGACGTCCTGGTGGTCCCCGCGATCATCACCGCCGGCAGCGGAATCGACTCGTGACGGGCGCCGCCGGCGTCGTCGAGACTGCCCGCCAGATCGTCGCGGGCGAGGTCACCGCAACGGCGCTCGTCGCCCGCCTGTACGCGCGCATCGCCGAGGTCGACTCCGAGCTCGGCGCATTCCTCGCGCTCGACGAAGCCGGCGCCCACGCGGCCGCCCACGAGCTCGACCGCAAGCGTGCCGCCGGGATCCCGCTCGGTCCGCTCGGCGGCGTCCCGATCGCGCTCAAGGACAACCTCGTCACCCGGGGCATCGCGACCACCGCCGGCTCGAAGATCCTCGATCGCTGGATCCCGCCCTACGACGCGACGGTCGTGACGCGCCTGCGCAACGCGGGCGCCATCCTCGTCGGCAAGACGAACATGGACGAGTTCGGCATGGGGTCGTCGACCGAGCGCTCGGCGTTCTGGCCCACGCGCAACCCGTGGAACCCGGCGCGCGTCCCCGGCGGCAGCTCGGGTGGGAGCGCCGCGGCGGTCTCCGCGGAGCTGTGCGCGGCCGCCCTCGGCACCGACACCGGGGGCTCGATCCGTCAGCCCGCCGCGTTCTGCGGCGTCGTCGGGATCAAGCCCACGTACGGCCGGGTCTCGCGCTACGGCGTGATCGCCTACGCGTCGTCCCTCGATCAGGTCGGCACGTTCGGTCGCACCGTGGCGGATGCCGCGCTCGTGCTGCAGGCAATCAGCGGTCACGACCCGCGCGACGCGACCTCGGTGATGGCGCCCGTCCCCGATCTGGCCGACCTCGCCACCGCGGAGGCCGACGTCCAGGGACTGCGCGTCGGCCGCCCGCGCGAGTACTACGGCGAAGGCCTCGAGCCCGAGGTGCGCGCGGCGCTCGAGCGCACGGCGACCGCGCTCGTCGAGCGAGGGGCGACGCTCGTCGACGTCGACCTCCCGCACACGGCGCTCGCGCTGCCGGTCTACTACCTCATCGCACCCGCGGAGGCCTCGTCGAACCTCGCGCGCTACGACGGCGTCCGCTACGGCCTGCGGGCCGACGCCGCGGATCTCCTCGACATGTATCGCCGCACGCGCGGGGAGGGCTTCGGGCCCGAGGTGAAGCGCCGCGTCATGCTCGGCACGTACGCGCTGCGCTCGGGCTACTACGACGCGTACTACAGGAAGGCGCAGCAGGTCCGCGCGCTGATCAAGCGCGACTTCGACGAGGCGTTCGGTCGCTGCGACGTGCTCCTCACCCCGACCACCCCGACCGCCGCGTTCGCCTTCGGGAGCCGGCCCACCCCGCTCGAGATGTACGCCGGTGACGTGTACACGCTCGCGTGCAACCTCGCGGGTCTCCCCGGCGCGAGCGTGCCCTGTGGGCTCACCGCGGACGGATTACCGATCGGTGCGCAGGTGCTCGCCAGGCCGCTCGACGAGGTGACGCTCGTGCGCGCGGCCCGTGCGATCGAGGCTGCGGTGGGGCTGGCGGGCCGCCGGCCGCACGTCGCCGAGGTCTCCGCATGAGCCGCGACCTCGCCGCGATGCTCGTCGACTGGGAGCCGGTGATCGGCCTCGAGATCCACGTGCAGCTCGCGACGAAGAGCAAGGCGTTCAGCGCCTCGGGGGTGGCGTTCGGCGCCGAGCCGAACTCGCTGACGGATCCGGTGGTCCTGGGCCTGCCAGGGGCGCTCCCCGTGTTCAACGCTGCGGCCCTCGCCCTCGCGCTCGAGCTGGGCGTCGCCACCGGCTCCCGGATCCGCACCCGCTCGCGGTTCGCGCGGAAGCACTACTTCTACCCGGACCAGCCGAAGAACTATCAGATCACCCAGTTCGACGAGCCGATCTGCGAGCACGGCCACCTCGACGTGATCGTCGGGGGCGCGGTGAAGCGCGTCGCGCTCGAGCGCATCCACATCGAGGAGGATGCCGGCAAGAACCAGCACTTCGGCGGCGTGTCTCATGTCGACCTCAACCGCGCGGGCATCCCGCTGGTCGAGGTGGTGACCGCGCCGGAGCTCACGAGCAGCGAGGATGCCGCCGAGCTGATGCGGTCGCTGCACCGGCTGGTGCGCTGGCTCGGGAT
>JAYSYE010000653.1:0-8213 GCA_043716635.1 Deltaproteobacteria bacterium
ACGGGGCGCAGGAAGAACGGCTCGCGCTGGAACGGGATCGCCGCGAACGGCACCACGGTCGCGTCGGCATTGAGCATCCGCTCGCCCCAGTGCTCGCGCTGGAGCTCGAACTCGAGATTGTCGACGAACGCGCCGGGTCGCCATCCGCGCCGCTGGGCGTATCGCGCGAGCGCATACGAACCCATCACGATCACGTCCGTGCCGTCCGGCAGCGTCGGCTCCGGATCGATCGTGCCCACGAAGGGCACGACCTTGTGCGTGCTGTACGACAAGCTCAGGCGGTCCAGCGTGGACAGCAGGTGCTCGTAGTTCTCCTCGTGGAAGATGTTGGATTGAACGACCCAGTGCATGGCGGCGAGTCACGCGACCAGGGCGTTGATGCGGGCGATCACGTGGTCGAGGACGCCTGCTGGAGCAGCGCCAATTCGCGAGGCCCGTCGCGCCCGCCAATCGAGGCTCTTGAGCTGGTCCGACAGCACGACTCCGCTGATCGGTAAGCCTTCCGGCAGTGGCACCTCGAACGGATACGCCTTGGATTGCGACGTGACCGGGCACATCAGGGCGAGGCCCACCTTCTTGTTGTACGCCGTGTGGGACACGACCAGTGCCGGGCGCCGGCCGGCCTGCTCATGTCCGATCTGCGGGTCAAATTCGAGCCACACCAGATCTCCGCGAGCGGGCACGTAGGCCACTACCAGCCCTCTCGACCACGGCGGGGCCCCGTCGAGACCTCGCCGTGCAAGTTGGTCTTCTTGACCTTGCCGAGCAGGGACTCGAGATGGATGCGCACCGCGGCGACGGGGCGGACGACCATGGCACCGTCCTCGACCCGAACATCGACGGTCGAGCCGTACTCCACGCCGGTCTCCGCTGCGACCGAGCGAGGGAGCCTGAGTGCGAGGCTGTTGCCCCAGCGTTTGATCGTCGTCTCCATGGTAGATACAATGTAGACACGCGCCTCACGGCCGTCAAGCAGTGGTCCGAGTGGGCTGCATGCCCCGGCGTCACCGATCCGGGCGGGCCTGGAGGTAGGCGTGGCCGCGGTTCATCAGGGCGCGGAAGCCTTCGAGGTCGCCGGCGCGGATCACGGAGCGGAGGCGCTCGACGGCGTAAAGCAGCGCGGCGAGGGACTCGGTGCCGTAGTCGTTGAGCGTCTGGATCTCGAAGTAGAGATCGGGGTTCTCGCGCGCGACCTTTGCAGCGACGCCGAGCTGGGCATCGAACGTGGTCGACGACAGCGTCGCGAGACGCGGGGCCGCCTCCCCGCTCTCGGCGAGCGCGGTGAAGAACGCGATGTTGAGCGCGTGCGAGAGCCCGAGCACGTACGCGATCAGGCGATCGTGCGACTCGAGATCCATCTCGACGAGCGTGGCCATTGTCGGCTCGAACAGCGCGCGCGCGGCGGCCGTCGCAGCGGGATCGCCGAGATCCACGAAGATCACGTGGCGGCCCGACAGCAGCTCCGTGTCCGGTCCGAACATCGGGTGCACCGACGTGACGCGACCGCCCGCGTCGCGCAGCGCCCGGAGTCCCGCGCGCAACGGGCTCTTCAGCGAGCCCACGTCGAACACGATGCCGGCCGGGGGCGACGCCGCCATCGCGGTCAGGATCGCGGCCGTCGCCGGCATCGGCGCGGCGATCACGATCAGCTCGTGGTCGAGCGTCACGGCGCGCCAGTCGCGATGCATCACCACCCCCGGCGGCGCCTCGCCGCTCGGGTCCGCGATCTCGACCGTGTAGCCCTGCGCGCCGAGGTAGCGCACGAACCAGCGCCCCATGTTGCCCGCGCCACCGATCACCAGCACGCGGCGTCCGGTCCCGGATCCCACCTGGGCGACGGTGTCCTGCTCCTGCACGGTGAGCGAGCCGCGGATCAGCGCGAGGATCAGCTCCTCCCCCATCGCGGGCGAGAGCCCGTGGGTCACGGCCGCAGCCCGGGCCCGCTCGATCACGTCACGCTCCTGGCGGTAGTCGCGCGTCGGGATGCCCGCGTCGCGCTTCACCTGACCGATCTTCTGCGCGAGCTGCTGCCGCCGCGCGACGAGCTGCAAGATGTCGCGATCGATCTCGCCGAGCTCGGTGCGCAGGGGCTCGAGCCGCGCATGCGCGTCGTCCGTCATGCGCGGAGACTAGCCGAATCGGCTGCTACGCGAGCGTGGTGCCGCCCGGCTTGCGCGCCGTGACGACCTTCGCGACCATCTGCGCTTCCGTCTCCGTGTCGACAAAGCCGACGGCCTCGAGCATCCCGGCGAGGTCGTCGCCGAGGTAGTCCGCGTAGAACGGCTCGTGGAACTCCGCCGGGAATCCGCGCAGCGCGGCCTCGAGCGATGCGCTCTCCGAGAGCTGCGCCGAGTCCTGGATCACGACGAGCCCGCCCGGGCGACACACGCGGAACAGCTCGCGCATCACGTTGCGGCGCGCGTTGCGCGGCAGCTCGTGGAACAGGTACGTGCTGGTCACGACATCGAACCAGCCGTCGGCGTACGGGAGGTGCTCGGCGTTCTCCACGGCGAGCGTCAGGTCCGGCGCATCCTCGAGCCGCTTGCGCGCCGTCTTCACGTACGCGGGCGACAGGTCGACGCCGTAGAGCCGCGCCTGCGGGTGCGTGACCGCGAGCTGGTGCAGCGTCGGCCCGGTGCCACACGCGACGTCGAGGATCTTCATGCCGGACGAGCCGCCCTGATCGCGCGCGAACCGGGTGATCGGCGGGATGATCTGCCGCCGCATGACATTCGCGGTGCCGCGGAACAGCAACTCGACGCCGAGCTCGTAGACCTCGGCCGAGTGCTCCGAGAAGTAGCCGTCCGTCTGCCAGTGGAAGTTGCGCCGGTAGTACGCGGGGAACCGCTCCTTGTCGACGACCGGAATGTCCTTGTAGTTCTTCGAGCGCATGCGCGCGAGCACGCGCGGCGTGTCACGCAACAGCTTCGGGAAGGCGCGCGCGAACTGGCGGAGGGGGAAGTCGAACAGGAGCGACTTCGGGTAGAGCCCATCGTCGACGTTCTGGAGGTCGCGCGCGTACAGCGCCTTCAGTCGCTGATCGAGCGTCGCGAACATCGCCTTGTCGATCTCGGGCCGCTTCATGCGCGTGACGATCCGCACCGCCTCCTGCGCGATCGTCGCGTTGATGGCGATTCCGAAGTGCTGCGAGCGATACGCGAGCCGGTCGAGCTTGGAGAGCATATGGTTGACTCGAGGTTAGCGTCGCTGACGGCGAGTGGCGAGCACGAGCGCGACGCCCGCACCGAGGACTAACGCACCGGGCCCACCGGCTGCGCCCGTGTCACAGCAGCCGTGGCCGGTCTCGGGCATAACAACCGGTACTTCGGCCAAGGCACAGCGTGTATCCGCGCTCTCCGCCGTGCATCCAAGCTGCGCGCAGAGCCCCGGCCACCCTAGCATCTCGTTCGCGTTGCAATCACACACGTCACGTTGGATGGTGCCCGTCGCGCACGCAACCGGGGCCTTGATGTCGGCGAACTTCAGCACGCCCGTCCACGTCGCTAAATCCGCGGTGCTCTTCATGATCGTGAAGCCATCACCCGGCTGCGATTGCGAGCCAAGCTCCTGCGTGCAGGCCCACACCTCGCGCGCCGCGTTCTCCATCAGGCAATTGGCGTGCGGCCCAGTCGTCAGCGCCGTCCAGGTGGCGCCGAGGTCCGAGGATCGTGCGAGCCCCTCGGAGGCCGTCCCCGCGATGAGGTCGCCGTTGGCACGCACGAGCGCTGTGATCTTCGCGGGCTTGCCGAGGATGCGCGTCCAGGTCGCCCCCGCGTCACCGCTTCGATAAAGCGCGTCACTCATCACATTGTCCTCGAGCGTGACGCGCGCGTACACCAGGTCCGCGTTCGTCGCCGCAATCCCCACAATTTCGAGCTTGCTGTTCGGCATCAGCGTCAGCCCCGTCGTAGACATCGGCTGATACGTCGCGCCGCCGTCGTCACTGCGGAAGCTGAAGATTAGCTTGGTGCCCTGCGTGAACCGATAACCGGTCGCGTAGAGCCGCCGCGGATTGCCCGGCGCGACCTCGATGCTGCTCCACCAGTCGCCCGGCATGCCCGGCGATACGGGCGTGGAGAGCGTCGTGCCGTCGTCCGTGCTGGTGTAGATGCCGCTATTGCCGGGCACCATCGGCGCTTCCGTCTGCGCGGCCGCAAAGTACAGCTTGTGATCCGGGGCCTCCGTGATCGCCGAGAAGAAGTTCACCGTGGTGTCGAGAAGATTGAACGTGCAGCCGTCTCGCATCACGCGGAGGCCGTCGAATGTCGTTGCGAAGATCGATCCCGTCTCCGCATACACGTAATCAGGATCGTACGTTCCGCCGTACCCGACGGCGTCTTCGCACATCCAGTGCCATGTCGCGCCGTGGTCGTGCGTGATGAGTAGCCCGAACGTCATTCCGGCCACTATGTCGTCGTCGTGATCTACCCGTGCGTGCAGTGACGAGGTGCCCGGGGCTCGGCCATTGGCCTCCGCCACCGGTGCAGCACCGACTAGAACGGCCGCACCCACGAGACCTGCAGCGACGAGCCAGCGCATGGGAAACGGTAGCACGCTAGGTCGGTTTCCCGACGAGCCCGATCTCGCGCAGCCGCTGCTCGAGATAGTCGCCCGCGGTGATCGCCGGGTACTTCGCGACGCCGCCCGTGCGCGCGACGCACGACGGCAGCGGCGCCAGGTTCACCTCGCTGCGCGCGTGGACGAAGCACGGCATCGAGAACCGCTCGCTCGCCGTGTCGCCGGGGTTCACCACCCGGTGGGTGGTGCTCTTGTAGAGCCCGTTCGTCAGGTTCTGCAGCATGTCGCCCGCGTCCACGACGATCGTGTCGAAACCGGTGTGCACGGGCATCCACGAGCCATCGCGCTTCAGGAGCTCGAGGCCCTCCGCGGTCGCGCCCGACAGCAGCGTGATCAGGTTGATGTCCTCGTGCGCGGCGCTGCGGATCGCGCCCGGCGGCGTGGTCCCCGCGATCGGCGGATACCAGAGCACGCGCACGATCGTGTCGCTCTCGGTGGCCAGGTCGCGGAAGCGATTCTCGGGCTCGCCCACGTACGCGGCCGCTGCCTGCAGCAGATCTCCGCCGATGCGGTCGAGGTGCTGGTACAGCGCGATCAGTGCCTTGCTGAAGCCCGGCACCTCCGTCGGCCAGACGTTGGGGCCGAACTTCGCGTGCACCGGATGGTCGTCGGGCACGTCGGGTCGCCCGATCTGCCAGAACTCCTTGAGGTCGGGGGCGCTCGAGTCCTTCGCGTGCTCGGTGCCGAAGCCCGTGAAGCCGCGCTGCCCGAGGACTTTCGGGTCGCGATACTTCTGCTTCGTCGCCAGCGGCTGGTGGAAGAAGTCGCCCGCGACCGCGTACGCCGCTCGCGTCAGCTCCTGCGGCACGCCGTGGTGCTCGACCGCGAAGAACCCGATCTCCGCGAGGGCCTCGCCGACCGTACGCGCGAACCGGTCCCGTGCCGCCCCGCCCGCGTGCCAGTCGCGCAGATCGACGACCGGGAGGTTTTGTACTGCCATGTGCACCATGGTCGCGAAGGCGAGTGCCGAATTCAAGCGACTCGGGAGGCGCCGCGGTACGTTCGCCCTCCGTGGGGAAAGCTCCGATCGGTCACGATGACGACGCGACGCTGCCGAGCTCGCAGCCCGTGCTCGGGCGGAGCGGGCACATGCCCCCCACGGACGCCGGCGCGGCGGCTCGCTACGACATGGGCCCCCTGCTCGGTCGCGGCGGCATGGGCGAGGTCCGGCTCGCCCGCGACACGCGGATCGATCGCGAGGTCGCGGTGAAGCTGATGCGCAGCGAGCTGCAGGACGCGACGAACATCGCGCGGTTCTTCCGCGAGGCGCGCGTGCAGGGCGCGCTCGAGCACCCGGCCGTGGTCCCGGTGCACGACCTCGGGGTCGACGACAGCGGGAATCCGTACTTCGTGATGAAGCGGCTCGCGGGGCGCACGCTCGCCGACGTGCTGGCTCGGCCCGACGCCGAGCACACGCGGGGCTGGCTGCTCAATCGCTTCACCGACGTGTGTCTCGCGGTCGAGTTCGCGCACCAGCGGGGCGTCGTGCATCGCGACCTCAAGCCCGCGAACATCATGCTCGGCGACTTCGGCGAGGCCTACGTGCTCGACTGGGGGCTCGCGCGCATCGGCGACGATCAGCAGATCCGGCACGTGAGCCCGCTCCAGGGCGAGGACGCCGACGGCACGAAGACCGGCGCCGGCGAACTGCTGGGGACTCCGGGCTACATGGCGCCCGAGCAGGCGCGCGGCGAGGTGGTCTCCACCGCCGCGGACGTGTTCAGCCTCGGCACGGTGCTGTTCGAGATTCTCGCGGGCGCACCGGCACTGCCGGGTGGGCTGGCGGCCATCGCGCACACGCTCGCCGCGTCGGAGCACCGGCCGAGCGCGCGTGCGGATGTCGAGCGAGACATCCCGCCCGAGCTCGACGATGCCTGCGCCGCTGCCACGGCCGACGATCCGCGGGCTCGACCGACGGCGCGCGAGCTCGCGGATCGCGTTCGCGCCTACCTCGACGGCGACCGGGACATCGAGCAGCGACGAGCCCTCGCCGGTGTCCACTCCGCGCGTGCGCTCGCGCTGGCAGGGGAAATGCGAATCTCCGAGCTCGCCGAGTCCGCACGCTCCGAGGCGATGCGCGAGGCCGGTCGGGCGCTGGTGCTCGACCCCTCCAACGCCGACGCCCAGCGCGTCCTGTCGCGACTTCTCCTCGAACCCCCGCGCGTGCTGCCCGCCGAGGCGGCCGAGAGCGTCGAGTGCGAACGCGTGCACGCGCTGCAGCAGGTCGTGCGGGGCGCGATCCTGCCGTACGTCGCGGTGACGGCGGGATTCGCGATGTGCTTCCTCTTCCCGGTGCATCACGCGTGGCCCCTGCTCCTCGGGATGGCGCTCACCGTGGGCGGTGCATATTTCCTCTTCGTGATCTCGCGACGACCGCTGCGCACGGACTCTCCGATCTACGTCGTGTTCGCGCTCTTCAACCTGGGGATCCTCGGCGTCGGCGCGATGATCCTCGGCCCCCTGTTCCTCGTCCCCGTGTTCGCCATCGGCTCGTTGACCGCGACGCTCTCGCAGCCCGTGCCGTTCAACCGTGCGCTGCTGGTCGTGCTCCACGCGCTTCCGCTCGCGCTCGACATCGTGCTCGAGCTCGCGGGCGTACTGCCGAGGACGTTCCACCTCGTCGACGATGCGGTCGTCCTGAAGCCGTGGGTCTTCGACCTCACACCGCTCGCTGCGCTCGTGATCTTCGGCGTCGGCATGGCGGTGCAGTTCATCAACTCGGCGGTCGTGATCCTGGTCCAGCGCCGGGCGCAGGAGGCAGCGCAGATCCGCGTGCATGCCGTCGCGTGGCAGCTCCGCCAGCTCGATCCGAGCGCGCAGACGAGCGCGAGCCCGACCGGGCGAGCGGCGACCCGAGCGTCGCTCTAGCGTCTGCATTCCAAGCTAGCGCGACTGCGCAACCGCGGCGGCGAGCCGGCGGGCCTGCATCGAGGCACTGCGCCGGGACTCTCGGGCGGGGGCGCGTCGCCGAGACTCCCACCGACGGTCGACCGCACCATCTGATCGTTCGCGACCGGGCTCGCGCCGTGCCTGGTCTTCGGTCGCTGCGTCCGAGCGCGCTCGAGAATGGCGCGACCGTGCTCGCCGACGGCCACTTCAACTTCAGCCACTCGGTTTCGAGCAGCCGCTCGAGGGGGACCGGGCCCCACGTCTGATGGCGTCGCTTCCCGGGACGAACGCAATCGGGTGTCAACGATGTCCCCGGTTTGGTGTGTTAGCGATGTCCCCGGCTTGGACTCAGGGCATCCCGCAGTGTCACCGCGACCAGGTGTCAACGATGTTCCCGGTTTGATGCGCGCGCGTCGTGCTCGCGCGCAGCGGGTTCTGGCTCGTGCACTCCAGCATCCAGAGCAATCACATCCACCTCATCGTCGAGGCCGAGTCGCGGGCAGACCTCTCGAATGGAGTGCGCGCGTTCTCGATCTCGGTCGCGAAGTCACTGAACGCGAAGCTGGGCCGACGCGGGCCCGTGTTCGCGGACCGCTACCACGCGAAGGCAATCGCGAAGCCCACGCAGATGCGCAACGCGCTCCAGTACGTGCTCACGAACTGGCTGCACCATCGTCCGGCGCACCACGAGATCATGGAGGAGGTCGACCCGTACTCGAGCGGCGCGGAGTTCCTCGGCTGGAAGG
>JAYSYE010000654.1:0-8211 GCA_043716635.1 Deltaproteobacteria bacterium
GCGTCTGCCATTCACGAAGGATCTTCCAATGCGCTCCTCTTCCTGGACGCGATGGGCGTACTGCGCCCTCGCACTGTCGATCTGCGTGCCCGCGGTGGCCGGCGCGACCCGCGCGCACAAGTCCCTGGCCGATTGCACGGCGTTCGACCAGGACGACCATGGCGACGATGCCGTGACGTTCACGGTCCACAACTCGTGCTCGGTGCCGGTGGACTGCGCGGTGCACTGGCGGGTCGTCTGCGCGCCCGACTCCAAGAAGCGCAAGTCGTTCCACCAGGGATCGGCAAAGCTCGCACTCGGACAGATGGCCAGCGGCTCCGCGGATGCCTCTGCGGGCACCTGCGGCGACGACGGGTGGTCGATCGACCAGATCGAGTGGTCGTGCCAGCCCAACCAGGACTGACCGACCCGGGCTGAACCGCGTCCAGGACGCGTTTAGATCGTCCGGCCCGGTCCTGCGTCTGTATTCGGCAAGCGACAAGTGCCCCCGCGGTCCGTCTTCGTGGCCCCGCCAAGCGCTTGTACGCCCTCCCATCTGGGAGGGCGTCGCGCGCGCGGTACAACGTAGTATAAGGACCCAAGGCCCATGGTGGACCGCGAGGACATCGACGCACTGCTGATCGGCAGACTCTACGGCGAGCTCAGCTCGGCGGACGAGGCTCGCCTGCAGTCGCACCTCGACGCGCATCCGACGGATCGCAGCGCGCTCGCGGAGCTGACGCAGACGCGCACGATGCTGCGCCAGAACCGCCTGCTCGACGCGCACGTCGAGCCCCCGCAGCAGCTCTCCGCGATCCTGATGCAGGAGGCGGCCCGGCGAGCCCCCAGGTCTCCCAGAGCGCCGGCCGGCGAGGGCTGGTTCGCGCGCTTCATGCGGTCGTTCGCGATGCATCCGGGACTCGCGGCGGCGGCCACGCTCGTGCTGGTCGTGGGCGTGGCGGGCACGCTGTGGGTGAAGAAGGGCAACCACTTCGCCGAGCAGACGCTGGAGTCGCCGATGGCATCGTCCGCCGTCGTGGCGGTGGCGCCTGCCGAGGTGCAACCGGCCGCTCCGACGGCTGCCGCCGGGTCGGCCGCCGCGCCGCTCGATCAGCAGCCCGCGCGGCAGGACGAGAAGAGCTCGATGGTCGTCGGGCTCGCCGACAGCAGCGAGCGCCAGGATCTCGTGCGTGGCCGTGGCATGGAGATCACGCGCCCGTCGCCCGAGCCGAAGGATCTCGACGAGAGTGTGCGCCGCCAGGGCACCGCCACCGGCGCGCTCGCGTCGCAGCCCTCGGTGCCGAAGCTCGCGCCGCGGGTCGAGCGCAAGCCCGGGAAGGCTGCGGCCGTGGCCGGCATGGCGATGGACGACGGCGAAGTGTTCGGCGGCGGCGTGGGCACTGCGACGCCGACGCGTGACGAGCCGGCGAAGGACAAGGGCGCGTCGGTCTCCTCGGGGGGCGCTGCGATGGCGCCGTCGTCGGCACCGGTCACGACGAAGACGAGCCGGACGCCGACGATGGCGCCCCCGATGGCGCCGCCGCCGCCGTCCGCCACCAAGAAGGAAGACACCTCTGCGCCCGGCGCTGCGACGCGTGCGACGGCGTCCGTCGACGATCGCGAGCTACAGAAGGCGGTCGCCGCGGCCAAGGCGAACGACTGCAGCGCCGCGGACACGCTCGCCACGCGGATCGCGAATCGCAACTTCGACTACTACGCTGCGAACGTCGAGGACAACCGTGACCTCGCGCACTGCAAGGCCGTGATGCGCTCCGCGCCGAAAGCCGCCGAGATGCAACGTTCGAAGCGGAGCGCCGCGAAGGCCGCGTCGGGCGCCAAATAGCGAGCTACGCATGTCACCCCGGCGAACGCCGGGGGCCAGGCCGCACGCCCGTCCCTCGACGCGCCCGATCCGATCACACGCGGCGGCGGGCCACGAACTTCTGCAGCGCACGCGGTGCGCGCGCGAGCGCGTCGGGCTCCGGTCCTGCGAGCAGCGGGGCGGACTTGCTCGACCAGAACAGCAGCGGCCCCGCCGACTCGGGCTCGTCATGCAGGCGCAGCAGTGCCGCCGCGGCCTTCGCCGAGTACACGCCGTCGAGCCGCGGTGCGTTCGCGAGCTGCGCGATCGCGTCGGTGGCGGCATCGCCGCGCGCGGTGCGCTTGCCGTAGCCTCGACCGTACTCGCGCCCGTCGACGACGAGGTTCGCGCCGACGTCGCGTGACTCCGCTCCGAGCTGCGGTCCGCCGAGCGCGCGCGCCCGGGCCAGCGTCTTGCGCGCGAGCCCCGCGATCCGGAACGGCGCCGTCACGGGCCACGGCGTCACGCGCACCGCGTGGATGATCGGCAGCGGCCAGCGCCACACTCCGGCGGCGCGCGCGAGATGGACGCCTGCGAGGAGTCCGGCGGCCGTACACGTGCTCCCTGCCGGCAACACGATCCTCCGCGGCGCGGGCAGTTCGCCCGCATCGATCTGCTCGCCGAGCTCGAACGCCGCCGCGAGCGCACCGAACGTGCCGATCGTGGTGGCCCCGCCGGGCGGCATCACGACGCTGTCGGGCTCGCGCCGCGCGATCCAGAGCGCCGCGAACGGCACCTCGACCACGCTATGCAGGCGCACGAGCGGACAGCCGCTCGCGATGAGCGCGCCCGCGTTCTCCTTCGCCCACTCCGAGCCCGGCTGCGGGAACAGGATCGCGGCGCCCTCGAGTCCGGCGCGCGGGGCGTGGAGCACGGTCGCGATCGCGTGATTCGAGCCGTACGCGCCGATCGCCCAGATCCGCTTCGCGCCCCGCTCGCGGGCATGGCCGAACCACGGCTCGAGCGTCCGGACCTTGTTCCCGCCATAGAGCGCGCTCGAGGCACCCTCGTCCTTCACCCAGATCGGGCGACCGTGGACCTGGAGCTCGCGTACCGGCGTCGGCCAGTCGCCGAGCGGCACGATCGGGATCCGCGCAGCCAGCCGCGGCAGCGCGCGTGCGAACGCCGTCACGGCACGAACCCTGGGGTCAGTGCTTCGGCGCTTCGGGCACGTACTCGGCGGGCACCATGCCGCCGTCACCGAAGAGGAAGGCCTCGCACTGCTCCTTGAGCGTGTCGTGAGACTTCTTCTGCGTCAGGTCGAGTCGGTACTCGTTCACGATCTTCTTGCTGTGCTCGATCCACAGCTTCCAGCCCTCGGCGGACACGTTGTCGTAGACCCGCTGACCGAGGTCGTCGTTGAACGGCTTGTACGGCAACCCGGGCAGGGTCTCTCCGAGCTTCGCGCATTTGACCATCCGCATTGCGCGGCATTCGAGCGCGTTTCCTCACAGCGGGCAAGCCTGGCTGGGACTAGGATGCGGTGATGCTGCTGAGGACGCTGCTCGCTGCCACTTTCGTGACCTCTCTCGCGACCGGGGCCGGGTGCGGCGATGACCAGCCGGGGACCACGGGCGGCCTCGCCGATTACTTTCCCGCGCTGCCCGCCGCGACCGGGGCCGCGCAGGCCGCGTTCGCGGGCCAGGTGACGGAGGCGGCCCAGCTCCCGACCGGCCCCGCGACGAGCGGCCTCGTCGGCGACTACTTCATCAAGAACGACCGCGTCACGTTCATCGTGCAGTCGGCCACGCGCGTGATCGGCGTGATCCCGCAGGGCGGCAACGTGGTCGATGCGGTGCTCACCGACGGCACGCGCCAGACCGTGCAGGACCACTTCGGCGAGCTCGGCCTGATCTACCTGCTCGGTCGCACGTGCGAGCCCGACAAGGTCGAGGTGATCCGCGATGGCGCGGGGGGCGGCGTGGCGGTGCTTCGCGCGAGTGGCAAGAGCGGCAACAACGACTTCATCAACATCAAGGGCATCGGCATCCTGCCCGTCGAGGATAACGTCGATCCCGCGATCCCCGACGCGGTCGACTGCGCGACCACGTACATCCTCGCGCCCGGCTCGAACAAGCTCGAGGTCTATCACTCGCTCTACAACGCCGGCACCAAGCAGATCGACGGGCCGATGGGCACGATCGCCGACACGGGCGGTCAGACCGAGGCGTGGACGAACGCGCGTGGCTTCGAGCGCGCCGACATCTCCGCGCTCGCGACGCTCGGCTCGCCGCAGCCGAGCGACTACGTGATCTATCAGGCGCCCGGCGTCGCGTACGGCATCATCCCGCGCCACGACACGCCCACGATTCACACGCAGGCATCCGTCGCCGGCGTGTCGATCCTGCTCGATGGCAACTCCTCGCTGCTCGATATCCTGTCGGCCGACAAGTACTTCCTGCACATGGCGCCCAAGAAGGGAGTCCTGCAGCAGTACGACCTCGCCGTGGGCGTCGATGGCGCCGACATCGACGAGGTGTTCCGCAACGGCGAGGGCCTGCGCGCGGTCGCCGGCCGCGTCGCGTACTCGAAGGGTGGCAATGCCGAGGGGGCGCGCGTCGGCGTGTTCGTGGACGGCAACGGCAACGGGACGATCGACGATCCGGCGCTCGACACCGACGGCGATGGTCAGCCCGACGACAAGATCATCTCGTACATGGACGTCGGTGCCGATGGCGCGTTCGCGGGCAACCTGCCGACCACGGCGGGCTCGTTGCTGCTGCGCGCCGAGGTGAAGAACATCGGCCGCTCGGCGGTGATGCCGGTCGGCGATAACGTGACTTTCACGATCCCGTCGCCGATCAAGATCGACTTCGACATCACGGACGAGGCGGACGGCACGCACATGCCGGGGCGGCTGCTCGTGGTGGGTGACCATCCGGCGGCCCCCGACCAGCGCGTGTTCGAGACCTACGACCGCACTCCCGGGGTGGTCACGCAGGAGCATTCCATCCGCGGGACGACCACCGGCGCGGGCGAGGTGGACCCGCCGCTCTACCTGCCGGCGGGGGGCACGTATCGCATCTACGCGTCGCGCGGGACCGAGTGGTCGTTCGCGTCGCAGGCCGCGGGTGGCACCGCGGACATGACGCTCGCGTTCGCGCTGCGCCACGTGAACCCCGCCGTCGGCTACTACTCGACCGACTGGCACGTCCACCAGATCGGCTCGCCCGACTCGAACGTCCCGTCCGACGAGCGCGTGCGCTCGGCCGTCTCGGCGGGTACGGAGATGTTCGCGGTGACCGACCACGACTACGTCTCGGATCTGCAGCCGATCGTCGAGGATCTGGGGCTCGAGCGCTACCTGCGCGTGGTGCCGGGCATCGAGGTCACGCCGTTCGCGTACGGCCACTACAACACGTGGCCGCTCGTGCCCGACGCCAGCGCGAACCATGGCGCGATCGACTGGGCGCGCGTCGGTGACACGGGGATCGGCATGCTGCCCGGCGAGATCTACGCCGCGATGCGCGCGCGGGGCGGCAAGATGGTGCAGGTCAACCATCCGCGCGGCACGGGCTTCACGCAGTTCCAGGCCGGGTTCGACCGCGCGAACCTCGTGTTCGATTACTCGAACCGCATGATCTACGGCGACTACATGAACGCCGGGGTGCCGAACGACTTTTTGCGGCTGCCCGAAGCGTCGCTGTGGAGCGACCAGTTCAACGGCCTCGAGGTGTGGAACGGGTTCGCGACGTCCGACTCGAACATGGATGGAGTGCGGGAGATCCGATCGCTCGATCGCGTGCTGCGCGACTGGTTCAGCATGCTGTCGATGGGGCTCTTCGTGACGCCCGCCGGTAACAGCGATACGCACAAGACCGTCGCGGATCCGGTCGGGATGCCGCGCACGTTTGTCCGGGTCGCGGACGATTCGCCGGAGGCGCTCGCGATGGGCACCGCGGTCGATGCGGTGGTCGCGACGCAGACGGGGGCCGCGGGCGCGCCGCGTGACATCGTGGTCACGAACGGCCCGATGATCGCCGTGACGTCGAACGGGATGCCGGCGCTCGGTCGCGTGGTGGCGGGCTCGTCGGTGACCCTCACGGTGACGCTGACGTCGCCCGACTGGGCAGAGTTCGACACGCTCGAGGTGTTCGCGAACACGACGCCCGACAAGGTCACGGCGACGGACAAGACGGTGATCACGCCGCTGCAGTGCTGGACGACGCGCGACCTGACGACGCTGAACGCGGCCGATCCGTGCAAGCTCGCGGCGATCCCGGCGGCGTTCATGACCGTGCAGCTGGCGCCCGGGGCCGACACGGGCACGCACAAGCGCTACACGGCGACGGTCGTCGTGACGCTCGATGCGGCGGACATCGCCAATCGCGCGGGCGCGATCGGCCAGGATGCCTGGCTCGTGTTCCGGGTGCGGGGCGCGCGCGGCATCTTCCCGCTCCTGCCGGAAGGCGCAATCTCGGCGGAGACCCTCCCCGCGCTGCTCGGCTCGGACCCCACCGCGCTCCACGATGCCCTCGTGGGCAAGGGCGTCCCCGCGGAGGCCTTTGCCTCGCCGGTGTTCGTCGACTTCGACGGCGGTGGGTACAAGGCTCCGTTCGCGCCCTGAGCGCTCGCACCGCAGCGACCGCGAGGTCGAGCGACGGGCCGGGCAACCGTTAGGCAGTCGCCCGGGTCCTCACTGACGTGGCGGCCGCTCCCCGGAGCGCCGTGCTATTGAAGGAACCAGCCAGCCATGGACCAGTCGATCTGGGAGTTGATGAGCCACGGCGGTGGCGCGATGTGGGTCGTGGGCGCGTTCTCCGTGTTCGCGCTTGCCGTCGGAATCGAGCGCTTGATCGCGCAGTGGGGCTTCATCTCGCGGGCGCGGTCGCTCGCGGACACGGTGAACCGCTGCCTCGCGCGCGGCGCTCTCGATGAAGGCCGGTCCGCGTGCGAGCGGAGCAAGTCGCCGATCGCGGACGTGTTTCTCGTCGGGTACGAGCGCTACGGCCGCGCGAAGCCCGACCACGTGGTCACGGCCGTGCACCGCGAGCGGCTGCGCGTGAACCAGGAGCTGCGCTCGCGCCTGTGGATCCTCGGCTCGATCGGCGCGACCGCGCCGTTCGTCGGTCTGTTCGGCACCGTGGTCGGCATCATCACGGGCATGGGGCAGTTCAAGAAGGGCGACGTCGTGACCTTCGGCATGGTCGCGGGTCCGGTGTCGTCCGCACTGATCGTGACGGCGGCCGGCATTCTCGTCGCCGTCGAGAGCGTGCTGCTGTTCAACTACTTCAGCCAGCGGGCGGGCCGGATCGCCGTGGAGATGAAGCTCGTGACGGACGAGTTCCTCGAGCTGCTGGTCGAGGGCGACCGGAACGAGTCGGATCGCCCGCGCGATCCGAAGGACACGAAGCCGGCCAAGGATTCGAAGGACGCCAAGGACGCGACCGCCCGCGAAGCGACGCAAGCGTCGGCCAAGGGAGGCTCCGATGGCAATCGGGAGCAAGCAGCCTGATTCAGGCGACGAGGGTGGGGAAGAGGCGATCTTCGCCGAGATCAACATCACGCCGCTGACCGACGTGTTCCTCGTGATGGTGGTGATCTTCATGGTCACCGCGCTCGCGCAGACGGACCGCATGCAGAAGGAGACGAAGGCGGCCGACGAGAAGCAGCAGAAGGATGACCAGGAGAAGAAGTCTGGCATCAAGATCAACCTGCCGTCGGGGCAGGCGCAGGAGCTCGACACGCGGGCGCAGTCGCTCGTGCTCGAGGTGCCGCTGAGCGGAGATGTAGTCGTCGGCGGCAAGCCGATGTCCGACGCGCAGCTCGACGCGGTGTTTCGCGCGGCGTTCGTGAAGGACAAGAACACGCAGGTCGTGCTGAAGGCCGACACGGGCGTCAAGCACGGGCGCGTCGTGAACCTGATGGAACGGGCAAAGCAGGTGGGCCTGACCCACCTCGCCATCGGCACGTCCTCGGGCGGCTGACGGGCGGCTGACGGGCGGCTGACGGGCGGCCGATTGCGGGCCGGCGCTGGCGGCGCTGCGTGAGGCTCGCCCCTGCCACGATTCGGCCACAACGCGCCGGAGGGGTTTCTGCCCCCCGCGAAGCGTGCTGAATTGCCGCCATGGAGCTGCGCAACATCGGCGAGTACACGCGCGCCATTCGCCCGAAGCTGCCGGCGGGGACGTTCGAGCCCGCCACCTCGCGCGTGCTGTGGCTGCCGGTCCACATCGCGATCATCGCGACGCTGGCGTGGGCGATGGCGACGGGACGCATCCCGGGCTGGTCGTGGCCGCTCGCGTCGCTCGTGATCGGGTGCTGCATGTCCGGCATCGTGTTCCTGGGGCACGAGTCGCTGCACGGCGCGGTGGTGAAGGGACGGCTCGCGATCCGGGTGCTCGGATGGATCGAGCTGCTGCCGTTCTGCC
>JAYSYE010000655.1:0-24534 GCA_043716635.1 Deltaproteobacteria bacterium
GTCGCCGACACGACCGGATACATGTTCGCGCTGCCGCCCGTCTCCGCCACCACCCACGCGTCGGTCGTCGGGCTCACCGTGATCGTGGTCTCGAAGTCCGTCTGCTGGTCCGCGGGAATCGCGCGCGTCGCGAGCACCGCGCTGTTCGAGTAGATCGTGACGTGATCGACGGGCGCCCACGATGGCGCGCGCACGCGGATCCGGACCTCGACGCTCGCGCCCTTCACGGTGTCACCGATCGTGCCGCCATCTGGCGTGGTCATCTCGATGAACGGCGCGTTCGTCACGATCGCGTGGTGCCCCTTGATGCCCGCGATCACCTGATCGCGCGTGACCCCGCCCGGCACGTCGTGGCCCTGCCCCACGTACACCAGCGTCCGCGCATAGCCTGGCTCGCTGCCGAGCAGGTGGTGCGCGTCCGACGTGCCCATCCCCGTCGGCGAGAAGCCGCGGTCGAGCATCGCGAACCACGTCTCGATGACGCCCGGGAACTGCGGTCGCCCGTCCTTGCTGACCACGATCTCGCCCGCCTTGGGCTGCGGGTCGGGGAACGGTCCCGGCGGCAGCGGCGTGGGCGCGCGGAACGTGTGGGCATCCTCGAGGCGCTTGCCCGTGACGAGCTCGACGGCATCGAAGTCGTAGCTGAACTTGGCGGCGGCGAAGTTGTCGCCGTACGGCGCGAACACGCCGAGGATGCCGGTCGGCGTGTAGGGCTTCGCCGTGTCCTGATCGACGAAGAACTGCGCGAAGTACCCGAGCACTTGCTGGCGCGGGTGGTTCACCTGCACGATGGAGTTCGTGGGATCGATCGCGAGCGCGCGGAGCTGATCGAACAGCTTCTGCGGCGTCTGGTTGGCCCACACGAACTCGCCGCCTCGGGTGCTGCCTGGATCGATCTTCAGCGGGTAGCCGTTGAAGTGGCCCATCTCGAACGTGGTGAGCTCCATGCCCGAGATGCCGAGGAGCCACGGATCGAGTCCCGACGAAGCGATGGCGGGCGCGTAGTCCGTGATGTAGTTGTGATCGGTGGCGACCGCGACCTCGAGTCCCTCGGCCGCGCAGCTGATGACCCGCTGATCGATCGGGAGGCCCGAGTCCGTCGAGGGCTGCGCGTGGATGTGGAAGTCGCCGGCCACCCAGCCGGGGGTCTCGAACGCGCGAGTCAACGTCAGCTGCGACGCCTCGAACGCGCCCGCGCGCAGCGTCACCCGCTTGGTCGTGACCTCGTACTCCGGGCCGCGCGAGACCACGAGGTCGTACGTGCCGGGCCGCACCTGCGCGGATACCCGACCATCCTTCGTCCACCAGGCGTGCTCGGTGAAGCGGTTGGTCCCATCGTACGGCGTGGTGCGCACCGCCTCGCCGAGCCGAATCGAGTACAGGAACGAGCGCGGATCCTTGCCGGCATTCGCGGCGTCGAAGGCGCCGACGAGCTGGATCTTCGCCGGCGCGTGGCGACCCAGCTCGTCCACGACGCTCACGTCGAGCGTGGCGGGCGCGTTGATCTGCGCGAGCACGCCCGTCTTCTCGCCGACACGCACCTCGAACGCGACGGGTGCGCTCGTGACGCGCTCGGTCTGGACGATCCGGTACTGGTACGAGCCCGGCGGCAGCTTGCCGAGGAACGCCCCGCCGGCGTCGGTCTCGAGCTGATCGAGGGGCCGCCCCATCGCATCGACGATCATCACGTCCGCGCCTGCGACGGGCGCCTGCGATTGCTCGTCCACGACGCGCCCGCCGAACGTGCCGGTATCGACCCCGCGCAGCTCGAGGATCGTGTCGTAGACGCTGCCGACATCGCCGCGCCCGACGACGAAGTACGAGGTGAAGGAGAACTGCTGCTGCGGCGCGAGCTGTGCGGGCGGCTTGGCCATGTAGACGCCCGCGACCCCGGCGTACGTGAACGGCACGAGCATCGAGTACGGCGTGATCGTCTGGCCCGGATAGCCGGTCTTGTACGCGTTCACGTAGTTGTCGGGGGAAGCGGGCACGGTGAGCCCGTACGAGACACCCTTGCCGCGGCTCGCCAGGTAATCGACGACCATCCCGGGGAACGCCGGGAACCCGCCGGCGGTCGCGTAGGTGTCGCTGATCGCGAACTCGACGTTGAAGCCCGCGAAGCCCGGCGCGAACAGGCTCTGCTCGCCGCCGAGGAGCGGGAGCTGGCCCATCGGGGTCGAGAGCTGGAGGTTCTCGACGCCCGGGACGTTGAAGCCGAGGTCCTTCAGCTCCGTCGGGTTCAGGTACGGAAACGGATGCGCGCCCGTCGCCGTGTTCTTGACCGTCGTCTCGATCTCGACGTACTTCTTGCCCGGCTGGAGCCGATACGTCTGCGTCAGCGCGAGGCCGCCCGGACCGACGAGCCCGGTGTTGAGCAGGCCGACCATCTGCAGCAGATCGCCGCCCGTACCCTCGACGGTGACCTCCGCGGCGCCGCCGTCGCTGCCGTCCTTCGTGACCGTGACCTTGGTCGGGTTGATGACCGTGAACACGAACCCGGGCAGGAGCTCGGCGAGCTGATCGTTGCCGTGCGCGTCCTCGCCTCCGAGGCGGCGGAGGTCCGCGTCGACGAGCGAGCCGCCGAACGTGGTGTTGACGCGCCCATAGGTGGTCTTCGCCGGGTCCTGGCTGACGCCCGTATCGGCGACGACGAGGCGGATCTGATCGTTCTCGAGCAGGAAGTCGCCGATGCGCCCGATCGCATGCGGTCCACCGATGGTGTCCTCGAGCGAGCCGATGCGGAACGCGTGCGACGTCGGCGCCGCCGTGCCCGTGCACGCGATGCACGTCGCGGCGACGAGCGCTGCCGTGGCACGCATCAGAGCGCGACTTCCGCGGCGAGCTGCGCGCGGTCGTTCGACAGCGAACGCTGCTCCGAGCTGTGGGTGAGCTGCAGCTGGAGGCGCATGCGGAACCGTGGCACGCCGAGCACGGCCGCGGCAGTGTGCTCCATCACCCGGTCGGTCGTGATGAGGCTCGAGGGATCGAGAATCCCGAACCGATAGCCGAGCGCGACGGGGGCGCTGCCGAGCCGGACCATGATCTGCCCGTGCGCGCCGAATGCGTTCTGCGCGGGACCGCCGGTCGACGGGAACGTCGTGTGCGTGAAGATGACGCCGCCGGACACCGCCGCGGGCCCGGCCACGATCCTCGCGCCGCCGGTCGCCTGCACGTCGTTCTCGTCCTGCCGGAACGGGAGCTCGCCGACGGTCCGGGGGTTGTAGCGGACCGACGCCACCACGAAGCTGTCGCCCGCGAACCGCGCGAGCAGCGAGGCCGACGCTGCGGGCTTGTCGTTGTCGTTGTTCGACGCGAACTCGTCCCCGCCGTTCTGCAGCGCGAGCTCGAAGCCAAAGCGCGCCCCGCTCGTCGGGACCTCGGGATCGAGCCGGATCGCGGCCCCGAGCGACCGCCCGGGGGCGAGCGTCGGGGTCTGGTAGCCCTCGGTCGCGCGCACGCCGCGGCTCTCGATGGGCCGGTCGACGAGCTCGCGCGAGGTGTCCGCGATCATGTTCTGCGGATCCACGAGCGTATGAAAGTAGCCGCCGCGCGCGACGAGCGCCCCACCGAGCACGAAGTCGCCGTACGCGTCGCGCATGCTCGCGCGCAGCCGGCCGACGGGGACGTTCACCCGCTCGCGCTCGTCGGTCGCGCCGTCGAGCGAGAACACGAAGGCGGCGCGGTCGCCGAGCGCGCCGCGCACGCCGATGCGCGCGTTCTGGAGCTGGAACCCGTCGTCGCGCCCCACGAACGCGACGTTCGGATCGTTCTGGATCATCACGTACTGCAGCCGGAGGTACCCGAACGGCTCCCACGCGAAGCCCTTGCTGGGCAGCAGCGGCTGCGGCGGACCGCCCGCCTTGCTCGGGCTGCCGGCATCCGGCACGCGGACCGCCGGGGGCACCGCCGGGCTCGGGGCCGCATCCTCCGGCGTGGTGGTCTCGGCGGGCTGCGTCTCCGTCTCCGGATCTGCAGCCGCCACCGTCGGAGCGAGCATCGCCGCGAGCGCGACGACAGCACGTAGTCCCATGCCGCATTGGTATCACGGCGCTGACCCGCAGCGCCGTCAGCGCCCGCCCCGCGGGTGCGACGCCAGCCAGGCCGCGAGGTCGCGGTACTGATCCCGCCATGCGGGCTCGTCGTGCCATGCGGCGAGGGCGCGCTCGGCGAGCTCACGCGACGCCCGCGGGTCGGCCGTGATCCGTGCGAGCGCGCCGAGCGGCTCCGCGGCCTCCGGCGTCGTGTCGTGGGCCGCCGCGAGGCTCGCGCTCGCACCGGTGAACAGCGCCCGCGCCTGCTCGCGCTCACCGCGGGCGACGAGCACCGTGCCGAGCCGGTACGCGGCATACGCAGACCGCGGATCCGCGGCGCCGAACGTCGCGCGAGTCGTGGCCTCGACGCGCGTCGCGGCGGTTGCCGCGCGCTCGAGGTCGCCGCGCTGCAACGCGAGCTCGGCGACCGTGGCGAGGGCGTACAGAAACTCCTCAGAGGTGTCGCCCATCCGCCGCTCGAGCAGGCGCGCGCTCGCCTCGGCGGCCGTGACCGCTCCCGCCAGCTCGTGGCGGGCGAGGAGCACATTCGCACGCAGCGCGAACAGCATCCCGAGCACCCGGTCGTCGGGATCGACGGCGAGCAGCGCCTCGGCATCGGCGAGCAGCCCGACGCTGAGCTCGGGGTGGCCGAGCTCGAGCTCGATCGAGGCGCGCGTCACGAGCACCTCCACGCGGGCGGGGCCGTCGATGCCCGCCGTGTCGCCGAGCCGGGCTGCGCGGTCGATCGCGGCGAGTGCTGCGGGCTGGTCGCCGAGCTGGTAGAGGCACTGCGCGTACGAGAAGTAGGTCGAGTGGGCGACGAGCGCGCTCCCGGGCTCCGCGAGGACCGGGTCGGCGAGGAGCTCCTCCAGTGCGATTCGCTGGGTCGCGAAGTCGGCGCTCGCACCGGCGGCGGCCACGAGCGCGTGCAAGGCGGACCGGCGCTGGGTCGGCGAGCTCCCGGCGAGCGCACGGGCCCGCGCCGCATACCCGCGCGCCCCGACGGCGTCACTGTGTTGCCACGCTCGCGAGGTCGCGAGGCCGAGCCAGTCGACCTGCAGCTCGGGCGGCGTGCCGAGGCGCTCGATCGCCCAGCCCGCCTGCTCGAAGTCGCGCTGGACGGTTGCCTCGTCGGGGGGCTCCATGACGCGAACCGTCGCGAGCGCGAGCCACGCGTCCGCGCTGCCCACGAGGTCGCCCGTCCGCTCCGCGAGTGCGACGGCGCCCTCGAGGGCGGCCGTCCTGCGCTCGCCGGTCAGGCCGCTGGCGTCCTCGAGGGCGAGGGGCACCGCGAGTCGGTCCCGGACGGTCCGGGCCTGCATCGCGAGCACCGCGCGCACGGCGACGCGGTCGGCGACCGGGCGGTCGGCGAGTCGCGCGAGGCGCAGGTGATCGAGCGATGCGCGAGCGGCGGCAAGTGACGCGCGATCGAGATCGCCCGTGGGCTCCAGCACGGCTTCGAGTGCGGCGGCGCGCGACTGACACGTCGACGGCCACGGGAGCGCGAGCGCCTCGTCGAGGCGCCCGTAACTCGGCCATCGAACCGAGAGCGCGGCGATCGTCGCCGCCTCGGTGCCGGCCTGCCGGGCGCGACAGCTGACCCACGCGTGACGCTCCGGGGCGGGCCCCAGGCACGCTTGCGGCGCGAGGCCAGCGACCTCGCCCACGCGCTCCGCCATGACCGCGAGCACGCGAGCCTGCACCCAGTGCGGGACGGCCGCCGCGGCCGCACGCCACGCCACGGGATCCCACGTCATGCCCGCGTCGCAGCGCTCGGCGGCGGCGGACGGGTGGTGGCTCGAGACCGCCGCGACGACCACCGCGACGATCCCGAGCGCGGTGGCAAGCAGTGCACCCACCGCGACCCACGGCGTAGACGTGCGGCGCGGCGCGAGGGCGGCGAGCAAGCGCGGCAGGCCCGGTCGCTCCGCTGGGTCGGCGGCGAGCGCCCCGGTCAGGAGCCGATCGAGCTGCCGCGGGATCCGTGCCCGCGGGAGCTGCGAGAGCGCCTCGCGCACCGAGGCCGCAAACGAGTAGACGTCGGCGCGGGCGTCGGCAGCTGCGCCGGCCCGCTGCTCGGGTGCGATGTACGCGTGGGTGCCGCCGGCCGCCACGGTCTCGGATGCGTGGGTGGCGAGGCCGAAATCCGCGACGAGGACCCGCCGCACCTGCCCGGCATCGACCTCGAGCAACACGTTGGCGGGCTTGAAGTCGCGGTGGACGACGCCGTGCGCGTGGGCGGCCGCGAGCCCGTGTCCCGCCCGCTGGAACAGCGAGAGGACCTCCGCCAGGGGTCGCCGCACCGCGAGGTGAGCGCGCAGCGTGGTGCCGGCAATGCGCTCCATCGCGATGAAGACCACGCCCTCGACCTGGCCCGCCTCGTAGACGGTGAGCACGGCCTCGTGCCGGATGCGGGCGAGCGTCCGCGCCTCCCCGAGCAGCCGGTCGCCGGCTGCTGGACCATCCGCTCTCAGGACCTTGATCGCGACCTCGCGATCGAGCGTCAGGTCGCGCGCGGCGTGCACCACCCCCATGCCACCCGCGCCGATGCGGTCACCGACCGCGAAGTGACCGAGGGTCGTGCCCGCGGAGAGCGCGACCAGGGAGTCCGGGATCCGTGCCGGCTCCGACCCGTGGGCGACCCGCACGAACGCGAGCACGCTCGCGCGGCAGTCGGCGCACTCGTCGAGGTGGTCACGGACCTCGTCCGCGACCGCCTCCGCGAGGTCGCGGTCCACGAACCCGGCGAGGACCGACTCGGCCGGGCACGCGGTGGCGCTCGCCATCGCGGCCACCATACACGTGCGGTATGGTTCCCGGGTGACAGCCTCGGCGGCGCCCGTCCTGCGCGCGTTCGAACGCGGTCGCCAGGCGTGGCCGGCCGTCACCCTCAGCGCGGCGCAGTTCGAGGTCCGGGCGCGGTCGATCGACGAGGCCCGCCTCGACGCGCATGCCGCCGAGCTCTACCTCTGCGCTGCGTGTGCCGTGCACGATCCAGTTGCCCTCCGGGAGCTCGACGGTCTGCTGAAGCGCGCGCTGCCGCTGGCGCGGCGATACTGCCCGGATCCGGCGGCGGAGCAGGAGCTGCTGCAGCGGACACGCATCCACCTGCTCGTCCCAGTGGCGGACGCTGCACCCCGCATCACGATCTACGATGGCCGTGCGGCGCTCGCCACCTGGCTCGGGGTCTGCGTGACGCGGATGGCGCTCTATCTCGCGCGGACTGCTCGCAACTCGCCGGAGATCGCGACGGAGTGGTTCGATGTGGTCGCCAGCCTGCCGACCGGGCAGCCGGAGCTGGAGGCCGTGCGCGCGCGGTACGCCACCCTGTTCAACGCGGCCTGGCGTCGCGCCGCGACCACGCTCACGTCCCGGCAGCGCGCGTTGCTGGCGATGTGCTTCGCCGAGGGTTGCTCGATCGAGACGATCGCCGCGACGTACGCGGTGCACCGCGTGACCGTGTGGCGCTGGCTCGAGCAGGCCAAGGAGGCGCTGCTCACGCGCACGCGCGAGCTGCTTCTGAGCGAGCTCCCCGCGGATGCCCCGGGAACGCAGTCACTGCTCGACCTCGTGGGCAGCCAGCTCGACCTCGGCCTGTCCGCGTTCGTCGCGGCGTAGGCCAGGCAGGGCCTCCAGGCCGCGATGCAACATGATCGGGGGGCCTGCATATACAGGCAACCTCATGCGACCCCCCCTGATCGTCCCGCCCTCGTCGTCGTCCTATTTGCTCGCGCTTGGCCTCGGCCTGCCGCTGCTCGTCGCAGTGGCTGGGTGCAGCCTGCTCCCCTCCCAGCTCCGCGGTGGCGCGCCGGCCACGGCGTCCGCCCGGCCTGGTTCGGCTGGCTCCAGCGCCTCCGTCGGCGATGGACCTTCGACCGGCGCGGCCTCCGGCGCCGGCGGCGACGTGGATGCACAGCTCGTCAAGACGCTGGGCGACGAGGCGCGGTACGGCGCGGCCGAGGTCCAGCACAAGCCTTCCCTCTGTCCCGTCAAGCCGGGCCAGCGCGTCGCGACCATCTGGGTGAACGGTGCGAACGCGCGCGGCGAGCACGACGTCGAGTGCTTCACCGGCGATGACGCCGACTTCCGCTCGCTCATGAACGCGTCCGACGCGCGCGAGGTCTACGACCGGCACCTGAATCGCACCGTGGGCGACGACCTCGCGACCACGGAGCCGCTCGCGATCATGGTGAGCCCGAGTGTCCCCAGCGGCCCCGCGATCTGGGCCTTCGAGCTCGGCACCGTCGACGCGATGGTCAAGATTCCGGTGAAGCCGGGAGTGGACCTCGGCAAGCTCACCCGTACCCAGCTGTTCGCGAAGTTCGACGAGCTCACGAGCGCGAACCTGGCGACCGCGCAGGTGTTGACGCGAGATCGCGCGAGCGCTGCCACCGCCGACCTGGCCGCCACGAAAACGCGACTGATGACGAAGACCGCCGCGTACATCAAGGCCAAGGCCGCCGAGTGGGCGAAGGAAGAGGCGATCGCGCTCGCCAAGGTGACCTTCCCGCGCCCCGGCACGAGCGATGCTCGGCTCGTGAAGGTCGTCCGCCAGTATCTGGCCGACAGCAGCGAGATGACCGACATCGACTCGAAGCTGGTGAAGAAGGTCCTCGTCACGGGAAGTGACTGGGCCATCCGACGCGACGACTACGGCGTGATTCTCGGCAAGGTCACCGATGTCACGGTCGGCTTCGCGCGAGCAGATGGCAGCTGCGCGTTCGTCGTCATGGAAGGCCAGAAGGACTACGCCGGCGGGGGCACGTACAACAGCGCCGTCTACGTCAACGGCACGGCTTCGGGGTGGACGTCGATCCTCTGCGACCGCATCAAGTAGCCGAGCCCTGACGGCGCGCGCGCCGCGACGGCGTCGCCGGCTCAGGCCGTGATGCGCATCCAGAACGTCCGCGCTTGCCCCGCGGGCACCCAGCCTCGCGCCTCGGAGTTCAGCGTGCCCGCCGGGCCGAAGAACGGCTCGATGCACACGAACGGCTTGCCCGGCTGCGTCCAGAAGTGCACGTGCCGCATCTCGGGCGAGGCCTCGAGGAGCAGCGCGGGGACCGTGAAGCGCGAACCACCATCGATCGGCGGCGGGCCGCCGAAGTTGATCTCGCGCTCGTCGGTGATGCTCCCGGCCGTCGCGCCATCGCCCGCGATGCGGGTCTTGGCATCGACGGCGACCGCAAAGTACGGGTGCCAGCCGGGCGAGACGGGCATCGCCTGCGCGCCTGCGACGACCGTGAGCTCGAGCTGGAGCCCGTCCGGGATCACGCGCACGGTGTGATGAGCCGTGTGCTCGTAGGGATACGCCGCGAGCGTCGCAGCATCGCTCGCACGGTCCACGCCCGGTCGCGCGCGAAGCCGTGTTGCTTCAGCTTGGTGCCCGTCAGCCCGAGCGTGTCGTCCGCGAGGCCACCGGCCTGCGGGAACAGCAGCGGGATCCCTCCGCGAACGCTGCGCGTCGGGTCCTCGACGGTCGCGGGGTCGAGATAGAGGACCTCGCGATCACCGACCCGGAGCTGCGTGACGAGCGCACCGCGCCCGGGGACGACCTTCGCGGTCACGTTTGCGGCGGAGAGCACGATCTCGGGTAGCGCCATGGCGGCCGTTATTACAGCCGGTAGTGCAGCTGGGCGAGCGCGTACGCGCCCGCCGGATCGTTGCCGAGCGCCATCAGCTCGTATCGCGCGTTGAGCGCGATCTCCGTGTGCGAGCTCAGGAAGTAGTGGAGGTTCAGGTCGACCGCATCGCGCTCGAGATCGTGGATGCGGATGTTCGAGTCGAAGTGTCCGATGCCGAGGTCGAGCATCACGAAGTCACCGAGCATCTTCGTGGCGACCAGGTTGCCGATGATCTGGAGCGGGGCGCCGCCGGCGGGGTTCGAGTCGGTCTCGTCGATGATCTGGTTCACGAACTGACCCTCTGCCGACAGCAGCAGATCGGGTCCCGGCAGGTACAGCTTGCCCGTGAGGCCATAGAACCAGCGCCGGTCGTACTTCGTGTCCTTCAGCATCGCCTCGGCTCCGATCGAGACGTGCTCGCTGAGCCGGGTCTCGGCATAGATCGCGCCTCCGCTGGCGCGCTCCACCGGGACGATGAAGGGGTCCTTGATGAAGCCCGTCGCGTGGACCTCCCACTTCGGCTCGATGTACTCGAGCGCGACCCCGTACGTCTCCGCGTAGAGCTGCGTGCCGCCGTAGCGCCGCGTGTACATCGGGTGCTCCGCGAAGCGCAGCCCGAACACCGGCATGAACCGCCCCGCGCGCACGAACAGGCCCGTCGACTCGCCCGGGTGCTGCTGCCACTGCACGTAATGCTCGCGCGACCAGAAGTACGTCGCGGCGCCGGCACCCACCCGCTCGGGCCGGGGCCCGGCGGTCACGTGCAGCGAGAGGTGACCCGCCGTGGCCTGCGCGTAGACATCGATCTGCATCGGGAACGCCGCGAGCGCGTTCTCCGGCGTCTTCATGTAGCCCGCGGCGCCTCGCAGGTCGCCGCCGAGGACGAGCCAGTCGGGAGTCGGCAGCTTGCCGTGGAACAGCTCCGGCGCTCCGCCGAGCTGCGAGACGGTCTCCGAGGTCGAGAGCCCGTTCTCGCTGAGGAGCCCGCCTCCCGCCGGCGACAGGTGACAGGACGTGCACGTCTGATCGCGGGACAGCTGGAACTGCGGGTAGGCGTGCGCGGCGCGCGGCACCGCGAAGAGCCCGAGGCCGACGGCAACGGCCAGGATCAGCAGCCTCACTGCACGACCTTGTCGGTGGCGACCCACTCGCGGATGAGGTCGATGTCCACCTCGGGCAGCGGCTGGTCGTAGGGCATGCGCTTCTGCGTGCGGGTCAGCACGTCGAGCAGCAGCGTCGATTCGATGTCATCGGGGTTCTCGGCGTTGCGCACCGTGATGAGCCCGTTCGACACGGACTGTCGCATCGCCGCCACCGAATCGAGCCGCCAGCCATCCGCCGTGTGGAACGACGAGTGACACTCGGCATTGCCGCAGGCCGGCGCGATGATGGCCTGGGACACGTACTCGAGGGTCGGCGGACGATCGTCCACCGCCGAGCCGCATCCAGCCACGAGAACCGCAACGAGGAAGGGGCGCAGCATCGGCTGCGGACACTACCTGATTCGGTCAGCGGTGGGAGCGCGCGCGCACGCGGCGCAGCGTGGAGCCCGCGCCGCTCGCACTGGCCGGACGCGTCAACGTGCGCGGCGCTGCGGTGCCTCGTCGCAGGCGTCGCGCCAGCGGCGGCGGTGGCGTCACGCGATACATCATCGCGAGCGCGATCTCCTGACGGAGCACGAGGCGCAGCCCCGACCACGAGGCATCGATCACGACCGCCTTGTTGTCGACCATGCCGCCCGCGAGCGCGATGCGGCGGACCATGTCCTCGGTGACGTCGCAGCCGCGCTTCGTCTTGAAGACGACCCAGAGCCCGCCCTGAGGATGCAGCTTCGAGACAATCTCCGAGAATCGCTTCTCCAGATCGGCCAGCCGGTCCACGAAGAGCACCACCACGTCCACGGGCGGCAGGCGGAGGTCATGCGTGATCCGCACGTCCTCGCCCTGCATCTGGCGCTCGACCGTGCCGGGAGCGTTGAGGAGACAGACCTTGTGGCCGGCCTTGATCCCCAGCCTCTTCGGCAGCGGTGTTCCCGGGTAACCAGCCATGACCGAGGCATCATGCAGCTGCCACGGGGAAGGTCAAACAGGAACCCCGAATTTAGTTTCAACTGGCCGAAACTGCTCGGTGTTCATGCGATCTGCCAACTCCGGAAAATCGTGCGTTCAGAGCCCGATTTTCACCCGCGAACCGGGGGGTATCCAGGGGTTCGGAGATAGTACGGTGTAGCCCCTGCCCGGTTCTTGACATCCCTACAAATGGGGTATGGAAGGCCCCCTCCCATGCACGGTCTCCTGCTCCTGAACCTCGGCACCCCGGACGAGCCAACCACCTCTGCGGTCCGCCGCTACTTGCGCGAGTTCCTCGGGGATCCTCGCGTGATCGACATCAACGCCGTCGGCCGCGCGCTGCTGCTGAACCTCGTCATCCTGCCGACCCGGCCTGCGAAGAGTGCGGAGGCGTACCGGTCGGTGTGGGACGCCGTCCGGGGCTCGCCGCTCCTCTACCACTCGCAGGATCTGGCGGCCGGCGTGGCCGCGAAGCTCGGCGCGCGCTGGAAGGTCCAGCTCGCGATGCGCTACGGCAACCCGTCGATCGCCGCCGGGCTGGCCGCGCTGGAGGAGGCCGGGGTCGATCGCATCGTCGTGCTGCCGCTGTTCCCGCAGTACGCCGCGTCCTCGACCGGGTCTGCCGTCGTCCGCGTCATGGAGCTCGCGGCCGAGCGCTGGACCGTGCCCGCGCTCGACTTCGTGCCGCCGTTCTTCGACGACGAGGGCTACGTGGCGGCGTTCGTCGCCACTGCCCGCCCCGCGCTCGAGGCGGCCCGCGCCGACCACGTGATGTTCTCGTATCACGGGTTGCCCGAGCGCCAGGTTCGCAAGACCGACGTCACCGGCGCCCACTGCCTCGCGTCCCCGTCCTGCTGCGACACGCTGAAGAACCCGAACTGCTATCGCGCCCAGTGCTACGCGACGACCCGCGAGCTCGCGACGAGGCTCGGCATCACGCCGGACGGCTACACCGTGTGCTTCCAGTCGCGGCTCGGCCGCACGCCGTGGATCCGGCCGTACACCGATGTCGAGCTCGATCGGCTCGCGAAGGCGGGCGTCAAGCGGCTCGCCGTCCTCTGCCCGGCGTTCGTCGCGGACTGCCTCGAGACCGTCGAGGAGATCGGGATCCGCGCGGTGGCGCAGTGGAAGGCCGCGGGCGGCGAGGAGCTGGTGCTGATCCCGTCCCTGAATGCGACGCCGCCCTGGATCGACGCCGTCGCCGCGATCGCCGAGCGCCACGCCTCGCGCAAGGACCGGCCCGGCCCCGAGCTGGCGGCCGGCACGGCGCTTCCGGTATGAGCGATCACGACGTCCTCCGCGACGTCTACGGCACGCTGCTCGTCGTGCGGCCGCCGGTGCCTGCCACCGTCAACAAGGCCGGCGCGAACTACAAGAGCGAGGTCCCGCACCTCGGATACTCGCCGCGCCGCGCCTACGACGAATGGCTATCGATCCTCGACGCGATCGTCGCGTGCGGCGGCGATGCCCTGTTCCAGTTCGAGGCCGCGGATGACCCGTACCTCGACCACGCCGCGCTCGAGGTCGACGGCGACGGGGCGATCCATCCCGCGGGCTCCCGCGAGACCCTCGGGTACCTGGCGGACGTGATGACGGGCCGCGTGTTCGCGGCGAACGGGCCCTGGGTCGGGCTCGAGGACCGTACGCTCCGCGCGGTGATGCCGAACCTCCTCGCGCATCGCAACCGGGAGGCCGCGTACTACGCGGGGCTGCTCGGCGAGGTCGCGGAGGCAGCGGGTCTCGCGCTCGAGGTCGTCCCGAATCCGCACCGCTGGGAGGGGATGGCGGACGTGGCCGTGGTCGGCGACCAGGTGGTGCTGACGTACGCCGTCCCCGGGCACTACGACCGGGACACCACGCCCAAGACCGGTCGCAGCACCCGCGAGGGCGTCGCATTCGCCGCCGACGCGCTCGGCGTTCCCGAGGCCGCCCGGATCTACGCGGAGCTCGTGTACCCGCACTTCCACGGCGACACGGTGCACTTCGGCGCGCGCCCGACCTCGGGACCGCCGCTCCTCGCGCACTATGCGGCCGGCCTCTACGACGGTGGGAACGGTGACACGGGCGGCGCCGCGCACGTCGCCGCGCGCCTCGGCGCGGACCGGATCGTCCCGATCACCGCGGCCGATGCGGTCATCGAGTACGCGGGGAACTCGCGTCAGGTCGGGGCCGGCGTGCTGGTGCCGGACGGCGTATCGGGACCGTTCGGCGCCCACCTCGAGGCGATGGGCCTGACGCTTCACCGGGTCCCGCTGTTCGAGCTGTTCGGGAAGGCGGGCGGTGGACCTGCGTGCGCGACGCTCTACCTGCCGCGGACGCTGGACCTCCCCGCCCGATCGCCGCTTCGATATGCGGCGTCCCGTGAGATTGTGAGAGCACGACGAGAGCGAATTCCCGAGACGCTGCGCGTAGATCCGTCCTATTTCGAGGGCAAGTCACGCGGCTAACGGAGCGCCAGAACTTGGCGCAACGTCTGGAATCTCGGAGCATTAGTCGTTACACAAGCTCACTACGACACAACTGCGCACGCCCACAAAGGACCTTAAGTTCATGAATCGCTTGCTCAAGCCTACTCTCCTGGCCGCACTGGCACTCGGCGGAGTCGCCCGCGTCGCGGCTCCGGCACACGCTGGCGTCGAGATCGGCGGAACCGCCGGTATCCACGTGTTCAGCAACGAGAACGAGCTCGGCGTCAATGACGTCGTGAACGCGCCTTCGGAGCGGAACTCGGTGCTCTTCGGCGTTCGCCTCGGCCTGTTCTTCGGTGACGTGATCGGCGTCGAAGGCGAGTTCGGCGTCGTGCCGAGCGAGCCGCGCGACCAGGTGTTCGACATCTGGAACATCACGTACCGCGGGCACATCGTGGCGCAGTTCCGCGCGAGCAAGCCCGAGAACAAGCTGATCCCGTTCGTGCTCGTCGGTGGCGGCGCCTTCCAGGTCGTCTCCAGCAAGAACGAGAACGTCATCGCCAAGGACACCGATGCGATGCTCTACGCCGGCATCGGTGCGAAGTACCGCGTCGACAACGGCTGGGGTCTCCGCCTCGACGGTCGCATCCTGTTCCCGCCCAAGAGCGCGGACAAGGACGGCCCGAGCAACGGCTTCACGGAGGACTACGAGGCCCTCCTCTCGATCTACAAGGAGTTCGGCCGCCAGAAGGTCGAAGTCATCGTCGAGGCGCCCCCGCCAGACCCGGACCCGGACCACGACGGCATCCTCGGCGATGCCGACAAGTGCCCGAATGACCCCGAGGACAAGGACGGCTTCCAGGACGAGGACGGCTGCCCCGACCTCGACAACGATGCCGATGGGATCCCGGACGCGGCCGACAAGTGCCCGATGGACGCCGAGGACAAGGACGGCTTCCAGGACGAAGACGGCTGCCCCGACCCGGACAACGATGCCGATGGCATCCTGGACGCGGTTGACAAGTGCCCGATGGACGCCGAGGACAAGGACGGCTTCCAGGACGAGGACGGCTGCCCGGATCCCGACAACGACCAGGACGGCATTCCGGACGCGACCGACAAGTGCCCGATGGAGCCCGAGACGCGCAATGGCTTCCAGGACGAGGACGGCTGCCCGGACGAGATCCCGGAGAAGCTGAAGAAGTTCACGGGCGTCATCCAGGGCATCAACTTCCGCACGAACAGCGCGGAGCTGCTGCCGACGTCCTTCCGTCAGCTCGACAAGGCCGTCGCGGTGCTCCAGGAGTTCGTGGAGCTGCGCGTCGAGATCCAGGGTCACACGGACGACCAGGTCATCAAGAAGGGCAGCAAGTACGCCGACAACCTCGAGCTGTCGCAGGCGCGCGCCGAGTCGGTCACCGCGTACCTCGTGAAGAAGGGCGTCACGGATAGCCGCCTCGTCTCGAAGGGCTACGGCCAGACGGTCCCCGTGACGGACCCGACCGGCCTCAAGGGTGGCAAGCTGACGACCGCGCGCGCGAAGAACCGCCGCGTCGAGTTCAAGCTCATCAGCGCGCTCACGTCGCCGAACGCGGCTCCGACGCCCGCCGCCGCCCCGCCGACCCCGTAAGCAACTGCCGTAGCGAACGCCCGAACGCCCGAAGGATCGAGCGTCGAACAAGGTGACGAGAGGCCCGGGCAACCGGGCCTCGAGTCGTTTCGGGCCCCGACGCGCGCGCGTGTGGTGGGCGAGCGAGTGTGATACGCAGGCGGCATGCTCGCTCGCGCGCTGCTCGACCGCCTCGTGTGCCCCAGGACGAAGCAGCCGCTCGTGTTCGTGCCCGCGGGCGCGGATGACCCCGCCGACGCGGAGGGCTGGCTGTTCGCGGCCGGCGCGCGGGTGCGCTACCGCATCTCGCAGGGCGTCCCGGTGCTGCTCGCGGACGACGGCGAGGCCCTCTCCGACGCCGCTCTGAGCGCCATGCTCACGCGAGCCGGATCGCGTCCTTGACGTCGTCGGCACCCGCCTGATAGATCGCGGGGCTCAGCGGATCTGAATGTGTTGAAGTCACTCGCGATCTTCACCGGCAACTCGAACCGCCCCCTGGCGGACGAGATCTGCAAGTTCGTCGAGATTCCGCTCGGCCGCGCGGACGTCACGCACTTCGCCGACGGCGAGATCTACGTCGAGATCGGCGAGAACGTCCGCGGCGTGAACTGCTTCGTCGTGCAGCCCACATGCTCGCCGCCGAACCAGTCGATCATGGAGCTGCTGATCATGATCGACGCGCTGAAGCGCGCGTCCGCGGGCAGCATCGTCGCGATCATCCCCTACTTCGGCTACGCCCGGCAGGACCGCAAGGCCAAGCCGCGCACCCCGATCACGAGCAAGCTCGTCGCGAACCTGATCGTGGCCGCCGGCGCCGACCGCGCGCTCGCGATGGATCTCCACGCCGGGCAGATCCAGGGCTTCTTCGACATCCCGTTCGATCACCTCTACGCCATGCCCGTGCTGATCGACGAGCTGCGCACCCTCGGCTACGGCGGCGAGGACACGATCGTCGTGTCACCGGACGCCGGCGGCGTCGAGCGCGCCCGCGCGTACTCGAAGCGCCTCAACACGGGCCTCGCGATCATCGACAAGCGCCGGCCCGCGCCGAACGTCTCCGAGATCATGAACATCGTCGGCGACGTGCGCGGCAAGCGGGCCGTCATCGTCGACGACATCATCGACACCGCGGGCACCCTCGTGAACGCGGCCCACGCGATCATGAAGGCCGGCGCGGCCAGCGTGTCGGCCTGCTCGAGCCACGCCGTGTTCTCGGGGAACGCCGTCCAGCGGATCCAGGACTCACCGCTCCAGCACGTGGTCGTCACGAACACGATTCCGCAGTCCGAGGCGGGCGCGGCATGCCCCAAGGTCCGCGTGAAGAGCGTCGGCCGCCTCCTGGGTGAGGCCATCAAGCGCATTCACCACGGGGATTCCATCAGCTCGCTGTTTGTGTGATAGGAAGACCCCCCTCGTTCGGGTCAGCTCAAAGGGAACACGATCATGGCAACCGCAACTACGCCCTCGTCCGTCGGTAAGCTCACGGTTTCGGTCCGTGACCAGTCTGGTCACAAGGGCGCGTCGCGCGCGCTGCGCCTCCAGGGCAACGTCCCTGGCGTGTGCTACGGCGCGTCGGAGAGCGGCCGCATCGAGCCCCTCGCGATCATCGTCAACGTGAAGGCGCTCCGCGCCGCGCTCGACCCCGTTCGCAAGCAGAACACCGTCATCGATCTGACGATCGAAGGCGGCGGCACCGCCTCGCGCTCGCTCCACGCGCTCGTGAGGGATTTCCAGATCCACCCGACGCGTCGCGACATCACGCACGTCGACCTGCTCGCCGTCGATCCGAACAAGGAGGTCACCGCCGAGGTGACGCTCACGTTCATTGGCAAGCCGAAGGGCACCGTCGATGGCGGTCAGCTCCGCATCGTGATCCGCGAGCTCGCGCTGAAGGCGAAGCCGGCGGACATCCCGGTGAAGCTCGACGTCGATGTGAGCGAGCTCGAGATCGGTGACGTCATCCACGTCTCCGCGATCGTCCTGCCGCCCGGCGTCACCGCCGTCACGGGTCGCGATCTCGCGGTCGTGACGTGCGCGGCGCCGGAAGAAGAGAAGGTCGCGGTTGCCGCCGACGGCACCACGCCGGCCGAGGGCGCGGCTGCGGCGGCGGCTCCCGCCGCGGGCGCGAAGGACGCGAAGGCTCCCGCTGCAGGCGCGAAGGCGGCTGCTGGTGCGAAGCCGGCTGCTGGTGCGAAGCCGGCCGCGGGCGGCAAGGCTGCTCCGGCGGCTGCTGGCAAGGCTGCGGCTCCGGCCGCGAAGCCCGCCAAGAAGTAACGCGGGGCTCCGATGTGGCTCGTGGTTGGCCTCGGCAACCCGGGCCCCCGGTATGCCGGCAACCGGCACAACATCGGATTCATGGTCGTCGACGAGCTCGCGCGGGCGATGCCCGCGTGGAGCGACAAGCACGGCGCGCAGACGACCAGCGGGATGGTCGGAGGCGAGCGGACCGTCCTGCTGAAGCCGATGGAGTTCATGAACACCTCCGGCGTCGCGGTGCAGCGGGCGGCGCAGTTTCACAAGGTGGCGCCCACCGCGATCCTCGTCGTGCACGACGAGCTGGATCTGCCGTTCTCGGTGCTCCGGCTCAAGAGCGGCGGCGGCCACGGCGGTCACAACGGGCTGCGATCGATCACGGAGCAACTCGGCGACAAGTACGCGCGGCTGCGGATGGGCATCGGCCGACCGCCCGACCCTCGGCCGCCCGCGGCGGAGGGTGCGAGGGCGCTACCCGGCGCCAAGGATGCGGCCGGCTGGGTGCTCGCCGACTTCGGAGCCGTGCAGCGGCCGGTCGTGCGGCAGATGATCGACGCGGCGTGCGCCGACATCGCGGCGGTGGTGGCAAGTGGCATCACGGCGGCGATGAACGCGCACAACGGCCGCCCGCCCCTGGCGCCCACGTGAGCGCAGGTTGTGCGGGCGGGGCCGGCCGGGTGACCTTCGCCCCGCTGCTCGCGCTCCTGACCGCGCTGCTGCTCGCGGTGGGATGCCAGGGGCAGGCAGGGCCGGCGCGCGACGACCGTGGCGCGGAGCCACCGCACGCCGCCGAGGCCGCCCCGCGCGCGCAGTCGGCCCTCGCGGTGACTCTGAACGGGCTGGCCGCCCCGATGGCGAGCGCGTTCGCGTGGCGAGCGCCCGGCGGGGGCCTCGACGTGCTGGTGTCATCTGCACCGCTGACGTGCGGCGAGGCGACGGCGCCGGACCGCGCCGCCGCGATCGACGAGGTCGTCTATCGCACCCACGTACCCGCAGGCGACGCGCGGGTGGCGGGGGACGGGGCGCCGGGGGCGACGACGCGAGTCACCGTGCACGACCAGCAGACCGTCGACGGCTCGGTGCACCTGGCGGTCGACGGGACCATCGATGCCCTCGGGTGTCCGCCACCGGCCATTG
Source organism: Deltaproteobacteria bacterium (assembly GCA_043716635.1). Lineage (GTDB taxonomy): Bacteria > Myxococcota_A > Polyangia > Haliangiales > Haliangiaceae > JABFXX01. Next base: position 19,129 of record JAYSYE010000655.1, read on the forward strand.
TCACGAATTTACACCGGTGATATAGACCCGCCTCCCTCGCTCGACCTCGCCAAGGGTCGGGCTTCACACCCAAGAGGAATCAATCACATGGCACGCCTCCAGAGTCAGAGAGATACCCCCGGAACGTCTCGCGAGTACGAGACCATCTACATCCTGCGTCCCAACACCGCGAACGAAGGTGTTGCCGAGGTGAATGCCCGCATCCGCGGCATCATCGAGGGCATGGGCGGCAAGATCCTGAAGATCGACAACTGGGGCAAGCGCCGGCTTGCCTACGAAGTCGCCAAGGAGCGCAAGGGGATCTACCTCTACTGGCAGTACCTCGCGACGCCGGGCGTCGTCGAGGAGACGGAGCGCAACCTCCGCATGCTCGACTCGGTCATCCGCTACATCAGCGTGAAGGTCGACGAGAACATCGACGTCGGTGCGCGTCCGAGCGAGCTCGACGATGCGTCCTACGACAAGGCCGCGCAGACCGCAGCGGACGAGGAGGACATCTTCCTCTCGCGCGGTGGCGACGACAACAGCCACGGTGACGACGAGGACGAGTACGCCAACTATCGCGATCCGGGCGCCGACAAGGGCGACAAGGACAAGGGCGACAAGGCGGACAAGACCGAGTCGGACAAGGGCGAGAAGCCCGCCGACACCGATGGCGCCGCGGGCGCTGCCACGACCGAGGACAAGGAGTAAGTCATGACGACCGGAATGAACACTCCCCGCCCCGATGCCGGTGGCGCGCGTGATGCCGCTGGTGCGGCTGGTGGCCGTGGTGACCGCGACAGCGGTGGTCGCGGTGATCGCGATGACGACGGCCTCGACGGCGACGATCGGCGCGGCGGCAAGGGCGGCCGGGGCGGCTCGCGCCGCAAGCTGCTCTCCGACGAGATCGTCGCGAAGATCGATTACAAGAACCCGCAGATCCTGCGGTCGTTCGTCACGGATCGCGGCAAGATGATCCCGCGCCGCATCAGCGGTGCGAGCGCTCGCCAGCAGCGCGTCATCTCCACGGCCATCCGCCGCGCGCGCATGCTCGCGCTGCTGCCGTTCTCGGTCACGGGAGACTAGTCATGGCGATGCAAATCATTCTCACGCAGGACGTTGCGAACCTCGGCAAGGCCGGGGAGCTCGTCAGCGTCAAGCCGGGCTACGGCCGTAACTACCTCGTGCCGCAGGGCTACGCGGTCACGGCGACCGTCCGTAACAAGACGCGCCTCGATCACGAGAAGTCGCTCATCGAGCGTCGCATCGAGAAGGAGCGCGTCAGCGCGACCGAGACCGCGGCGAAGCTCAACGGCATCACGCTGCAGTTCGAGCGCAGTGTCGGCGAGGACGAGAAGCTGTTCGGCTCCGTCACGAATCGCGACATCGCGGATCAGCTGAAGCGCGCGGGGATCGAGCTCGATCACCGCCTCGTGCAGCTCGATCAGCCGGTGAAGGCGCTCGGCAAGTACGAAGTGCCCGTGAAGCTCGCGTCGGGCGTCCACGCGACGCTGAAGTTCTGGGTCGTCGGTAAAGAGAAGTAGCGCGCATCGCGGTCGCCTGACCGCGCGCGCTACGATTCGTCCATGGCGCGCCGCGTACTGCCGCACAACCTGGATGCCGAGGCTTCGATCCTCGGCGGCATCCTGCTGCGCAACGACGTGCTCGTGAACCTCGAGAACCTCGAGGTCGAAGACTTCTACGATCAGCGGCACCGCATCGTGTTCCAGGGCATCCGGAACCTGGAGGCGACGGCCAAGCCGATCGACGTGGTCACGCTCGAGAACGAGGTCGAGAAGAGCGGCAAGCTCGACGCGATCGGCGGCGTGGCGTTCCTCGGCGAGCTCGCGCTGCGCGTGCCGACGGCGGACAACGTCGTCGCATACGCGGAGATCGTCGCGGACAAGAGCCAGGCGCGCAAGCTCGCCCTGGCGGCGTCCGAGATCACGGAGCGTGCCTACGAGGATGACCTCGAGGTGCGCGACTACCTCGACGACTCCGAGGCGAAGATCTTCGAGGTCACGCAGCGGAACGACAAGGCCGGCCCCGAGCCGATCAAGAGCCTCGTCAAGAAGGTCTTCGGATCGCTCGACGAGCGGTTCAAATCGGCGGACGGCATCACGGGCGTGCCGACCGGATTCACCGACCTCGACGCGCGCACGGCCGGCCTGCAGCCGACCGAGCTGATCATCCTCGCGGCGCGTCCCGCGATGGGGAAGACGTCGTTCGCGCTGTCACTCGCGCAGAACGCGGCGACGCAGGAGGGCGGCGGCTGGCCGTGCCTCGTGTTCTCGCTCGAGATGAGCTCCACGCAGCTCGCCGAGCGCATGCTGTGCTCGGAGGCCAAGGTCGACTCGTCGGCGCTGCGGCGCGGGCAGCTGCAGCGCCAGGACATGACGAACCTGACGTACGCGGCGGCGACGCTCTCGAAGGCGCCGATCCTGATCGACGACACCCCTGCCCTCTCGCTGCGCGAGCTGCGGGCGCGGGCTCGGCGCTTTCGCATGAACAAGGAGCTGTTCGGCGGCAAGAAGACGGGCCTGATCGTCGTCGATTACTTGCAGCTGATGCGCGGCTCGCCGCAGGCCGCGAAGGCCTCCCGCGAGCAGGAGATCAGCGAGATCTCCCGCGGGCTCAAGTCGCTCGCGAAGGAGCTCGACGTGCCGGTGCTGGCCCTGTCCCAGCTCAACCGCTCGCTCGAGAACCGCACCGACAAGCGACCGCAGCTCAGCGACCTCCGCGAGTCGGGCGCCATCGAGCAGGACGCCGACGTCATCATGTTCATCTACCGGGACGTCGTCTACAACAAGGAAGCCGAGAACCCGAACGTCGCCGAGGTGATCATCGGCAAGAACCGTCACGGCGCGACGGGGACGATCGAGACGCACTTCGAGGGGCGCTACACGCGGTTCGAGAACCTGTCGCAGCGCAGCGACAGCGGCGGCGGACCGCCCCAGTACTGAACGAGCCGTTCCGGCTGCAAACGCTGGAACACCGCGCCGACTGTCGCGGAGATGCGCCTGCCGCTCACGGCGCGAGCTTCCAGATCAACTGCTCGCCCACCGTGTCCTCGCTCAGCACGAAGCCATCCCCGGGGGCGACCTCCAGGCGAATGACAGGCGCGTCGTGGAGCATCTCGCTGGTACCGGCGCCGGTTGCGGCTGCAAGAATCTGGATCTCCCCGTCATCAAATCCGAACAGCACGCGCTGGTTGTCGTGCGTGAACGTGATGGCCCCGGAGTACTCCTTCGGCGGCGCCTTGAAGATCGGGGTCGCCCTCGGGTCGGGATACTCGAACCGCACTTGCCACGTGCGCCGCGCCTTGTCGCCGCGCGCCGGCAGCGCCCACAGCTCCGCGTAGAACTCCCGGGCGCAGCCGTGCATGGTCTGACGACGGCACGGGTCGAACGTCCCCAGATCATCGTCGGGATAACGGCTCGGATTTGGCTGGTAAAGGTCGGATCGGGCCCACACCACCGCCACGCGCGTCCCATCCGGGGAGAGCGCGGCACTCTGGTACGTCCGGATGTGGTCCTTGTCCTGCTGTTCCGAGCGGAGCGGGATCGCGACCGGCCGCGAGCCGGACCGCCGGATCACCACGTTCGTGGGCGTCACGGTGACCGGCGGTGCCGGCGCGGGCACGGGGGCATCGGTGCCCGAGGGGGCACCGGCCACGGCTCCGTCGCTGACATGGAGCACTTGCAGCCCCGACGGCGTCGCGAGCGTGGCCTGCTCTGGCCCCGTCCAGCCAAGAAACCGCGTCGGATCCGGGTAGCGGACTTCGCCGGTGCCGAGCCTGTACAGATGCACCCGCGATTCCGTGCGGTACGCGATTACGTCGGCTTCGTCACAGTAGGCCAGTTCCTGCACGTAGGCTCCGGCATCGAACGAGGTGACCTCCGCCCCCGACGAGGCATCGACCACGTGCACGACGGCATCACTCGAATACACGACCCGACTGCCCGTCCGAGAGATATCGAAGCTCCAGGCGCGGTCTGCCATGCGAGTCGTCGCCAGCGTCTCGAGGTCGAGCACGAACAGCTGCTTGTCATCGGTGATCGCCGCCCGGGGGGCCGACGTAGCTACCCTTGCTTCGCGCCACGGCTTTGCCGCTGTCATCGCGGGATCGACCTGCGCTGACTCGGGGTGCCACAGAAGCACACCGCCGCTCGTCAGCCACCAGACCGAGTCCTTGTGGGGATACATGGCCAGCGTCGGATCCAACCTGGGTCGACCACCGGACACGGCGGTGACGACCCCGGTGCTCACGTCGACCAACCGGGCGTGGTCGTCGGCCCCTGCGAGACACCCCGGGCGGACGCCGAACGACGCAGCGTAGAAAGCATTCAGCACGACAAGCGGAGTCTTTGAATCGCGGGTGAACAGGCCCGCCCCAGTTGCCCCCAGTCCGGCTCCGTCACCCGTTCTGACTGCGAAATGGCGCGCTTCCGAAGCCACCACCATCGGCGCGGAAATATCCGCGTCCCAGGTCGTTCTCAGCGTAGACAAGACTACTCCAGTCACAGCGTCCCACTGCCGCACGACGTTGCGATCGCTTGCGAACAACCTGCCAGCTGCTGTTCTGCAGGCGAGATTTCCGGACGTCCGCGCCGTCCGTAGCCGCGGCTGCCCCACACGCAGCACCGAGCCACCGCCGAGCAACTTAACGCCCGCAACTCCGACCTCGCTCGGGGTAGCAGCGCTCATCAGTTGCGCTGGCGGCGCGACCACCGGCGCAGTTCCCGGGGCGTCAGGGCGTACGCGCGGTCCGGTCTGAAACTCGGCTTCCGCACGTGCCGACGGCGGGGCTGGCGGCGGAGCTCCGCCACGACCGCAACTTTGCAGCGCCAACACCACAATGAATGACCGCACGCTAGTGCTGCTTTCGTGGGGTCTTGACGCCATTGGGCCCGAAAGTCGATCGGTTATTGCGACCTCCGATGACCTCTTCGTTGTAGCCTTGGATGTAGTCGAAGTGCATGGTGTCCCCGAACGTCGCGCCCGGTGAAAAGCCGCGTCGGGCGAGCGCTGTCACCGTATCGACATCGTGCGTCGCAATGAGCCCGCTAGCATTCGCGCTGGGCGCGACCGAGTCGTTCGCGAATCCGACCTCTAGCAGCTGCAATACGGGCACGTTCGACACGGCCGGGATTGTCGCGTAGGACCCATCCTTCTGGCGCTCGCCGCCATACACTCGCGCAGGGTCGGCGAGCTTGCGCGCGAGAGCATCGTTCACATTCTCGACATCATGTTGCTCGTGGATTGTCGTTCTGTCCGCGTTTCGTCGCGCATCGAGCTGCTCCTTGAGACTATCGCGGTACGTCTGAGCCGAAGCCTTGCGGGGGTTACCATGGGCACTCGCCTTCGCTGCTTCGAAGTCCGACTGTGATGTAAACCCGTGCGCGGCAGCAAACGCGCCGAGCC
>JAYSYE010000656.1:0-8190 GCA_043716635.1 Deltaproteobacteria bacterium
GCGATGTCGTTCGTGATGTGGCTGCCGCCGAGCGAGAGGACCGCCGTGTGGACGATCGCGCCGTCGGAGTACACCATGATGTCGCACGTGCCGCCGCCGAGATCGATGAGGGCGACGCCGAGCTCCTTCTCGTCCTCCTCGAGCACGGCCTGCGACGAGGCGAGTGACTCGAGCACGATGTCCGCGACCTGCAGGTTGCAGCGGTTCGCGCACTTGATGACGTTCTGCGCCGATGCGACGGCCGTCGTCACGATGTGGACGCGCGCCTCGAGGCGGACGCCGGTCATGCCGAGCGGGTCGCGGATGCCATCCTGGTCGTCGATCACGTACTGCTGCGGCAGCACGTGCATCACCTCGCGGTCCGCCGGGATCGCGATCGCCTTCGCCTGCTCGAGGACGCGCGCGACATCGACATCGCGGACCTCCTTGTCCTTCACGGCGACGATGCCGTGCGAGTTGAGGCCGCGCACGGAGGGGCCCGAGATCGCGGCGTACACCGTCGAGATCTCGCAGCCCGCCATGTTCTCGGCCTCGTCCACGGCCTGCTGGATGGCCTGCACGGTCGCGTCGATGTTGTTCACGTAGCCGCGGCGCAGGCCCTTCGAGGGGGCGGTGCCGATGCCGATGATGTCGACGCCATACTCGGTCACCTCGCCGGCGATGCAGGCGATCTTGGTGGTGCCGATGTCGAGACCGACGATGATCTCGGAGTTCTTTGCTTTGGCCATGGCGGGTCTCAGTTCTTGGTAGCAGCAGCGGTGGGCGCGACGGTCGTGGCGAACGCGACGGTGACGTGGTCGGGGCGTGCGCCGAGGTGGATGGTGCGGAGGTCCGCGCGCTCGTCGGGGGACAGCTCGCTCCATGCGGCATCGAACGCGGCGAGGCGGGGTGCGAGGTCGCCGCCGAGCGGGCCCAGATCGACCGAGGCGACGCGCGTGGCGCCGAGCGCCGGGTGCACGACGAGCGATCCGAGGGCATCGATGTCGACGGCCGCGGCGTGCGGGCGAGCGGGGCTCGCGTCCCACGTCGCGAGGGCGGCGAGGGCCACGGTGACGGTGAGCGCGGTCCCGGCCGGGTCGCGCGCGAACGCCGCGCGATCGAGCCCGGCGACGACGGGCAGGCCGTCCGCCTCCGCACCGCTGGCGCGCTTGAACGGATGGCCGGCGCCATCGAGCAGGTAGGCATCGGGTCCGACCTGGGCGACGGCGACGGCCGTGCGCTCGTGGATCTCGAGCACGAGGGTGTGCGGCAGCTCGCGCTGCGCGGAGACCGAGGCGATCCACGGCTCGGTCGCGAGCGCGGCCTCGAGCACGCCGAGGTTCGTGCGGAAGATGTTCTCGCCCGTGTGCACGGGCAGCGTCGCGAGGAGCGCGGCGGCTGACAGGCGCTGCGTCCCGCGGATCTCGATCGCCGTGATCGCGAAGCGCGGCGAGCGCGTGACCCAGTGATAGCCGACAACGACGCCGGTCCCGACCGCGGCGAGGGAGCCGGCCGCGGCGAGCGCGGGCAGCGACCGCCGGAGCGCGCGACCGCAGCTATCCGCGACGACCGCGGGCTTCGGCAACCGCGACCACAGCGTCTGCCGGCGGCGATTCTTCTTGGGGCGCGACGCACTGCCCTTCAGCAGCGCCTCGCCCGAGCGTCCGAGCGGACGAGCCTTCACCGTGAGCTTCGACAGTGCCGGTGTCCCCACCCGGCGAGCGCGATCCATCACCGCAAATACTCACGCGGTGGATCACGGGGCAAATTTCCCGCCGAAGTTCCGTCGAACTTCCGGATGTCCCGGAAACTCCGAGCGAATTAGCTACGATGTAGGTGTAGAGCGAAGGCCGGATCGGCGAGCTATTCGTCGTCGACTTTCACGTCGTCATCGTCATCGTCGTCCGTGATCTGGACATCGTCGGACGAGTGCTTGCGGGTCTTCGCGACCGGCGCCTTGGCCTTCGATCTGTCCTTCGCTCTGGCCCTCGGCTTCGCCTTTCCTGGCGCGGCATCGGCGACCCGACGGGACGCTTTCTTCGTCGGACCGGACGGGCTGGACGGGCTGGTCGCGGCCGCGGCGGTCACGCCCTTGGCGGCGGCCTCCTGCTGCGCGACCGTGGTGGTCGCGAGCGAGACCCCCGTGGTCGCGACGGGCGCGGCCTTCGTGGTGTTGGGCTTCACGCTCACGGTCTTGCCGCGCGGACGGAACACCTGTGCAGCAGCCGATCCCGGGTGCGTGCACAGGGCAAGCACGACGGCGCCCACCACTGCGATCGCGCTGGCCAGTCGCCCCATGCGGTGATGATGACACAGCGACCACGCTCAGGGCGTGGGAACTGGCGCGGCCGGGCACGGGGGCCGGTCGTAGAGCTCGATGCGCGTCAAGCGCAGGCCGCCCGCTCCCGGCTTGATCACGTAGCGGACCTCGAGATCCGCGCTCTTGCAGACGGTGCCCTCGCAGCTCTGCATGGCCCGCGTGGCCTCGTCGGTCTGCGGGAACGCCAGGGCGTCGCGCGACAGGAGGTCGAGCTGCCGGGACGTGTGGACGTTGCCATCGCCGTCCTCGTCGGTCTCGCCGAGCGCGTCGTACGTCACCGCGAGCCGCTCGAGCCCCTTCGTGGGGACGAGCCCGGCCAGGAGCGAGGGCTCGTCGGCACCCTGCAGGCGCTCGTAGCTCGCGATCACGCAGAGCGTGCGCATCATCGCGAGGACGGTCTTGCCGCGCTTCGGCAGGTACTGCTTCTCCCCCGTGGCCACGAGCGCGCGGATCGCGACGGCCGCGACCCCGCAGTCCGCCGACGCGGTGGCCGTCACGAGCGCCGCGTGGAGGTCCGGCTCGAGGCGCGCGTTCGCGACGTCGATCGTCAGGAGATCTGCGATCGCGCCGATCCGCGCCGACTTCGACAGGGCCTCGTCCGTGACGGCCGCGATGTACGTCGGCCGCTGGCTGTCGGCCGACAGCACGACGAGCGCGCTCGCCGAGTGGAACCGGGTGGCGGCCGTGACGAGGGATGGCTCGTCGAGTGTCGTGAGGATCATGTCGACGGCGTCGCTCTGGCCGGCGGCGAGCGCGAGCCCGACGAGCTCGAGGCGCGTGGCGCGGTCGTACTCGGGCACCGCGGCGATCGCGGCCTCGACGAGCTGCGACTCCGGCGGCGGGATCGCGACGAGGCTCCGCAGGGCGGGGAGCACGGTCGGCACGTCCGCGGGCTCCAGGTGATCGAGCGCCCAGAGGGCGAGCAAGCGCCGCAGGCATGGCGCATCGAAGGTCGCCGCATGTGCCGGCGGGTCCACATCGTAATGAGGTTGCGTGCATTCGCGCCGGAGCTGCGGCGCCATGCAGGTGAAGCTCCCGCCGAGCAGCAGCGCGATCGCGAGCGGACGCGCCGCGGTCGCGGGGACCTCGTCGAGCTTCTCCTGCCAGTCCTCGCCGGTCGGCGCGATCGTGCGCCAGACCGCGAGTGCGTCATCGACCGTGACGAGCGGAACCTTGGCCCAGTCGATCGCGAGCAGGCGCACCGGGGGCGGCGTGTCCTGCATCGGCTCGACGGAGCGCACGGGGGCCGCGACGACGGTGCGCTCCGGCTGCGGTGTCGTCGAGGCGCGGGGCGTTTCGCCACAAGCGGCCCCGACGAGCGCGGCGAGCGTGGCGAGCGTCCCGAGGGCCGCGCGGGTGAATCGAGATCTCGGCATCACGTCAGTACGACAAGCGTGGCGCCTCGCAGTTTCCCATATAGTGCGCGCAAACTCAGGAGAGAGAACGTGATGACCAAGCTTGGATTCGTGATGGTGTCGATGGTTGCCGTGAGCGGCGTGGCCGGCGCTCAGCCGGCAGTGAAGCCTGCCGCGGGCGCACCCGCCGTCCCAGCGAAGCCGGCGAAGCCGGTGGCGTACATGCCGGTGGCGTCGATGCCGGCCCCGCCCGCGCCCGTTGCGCCGACGGCGCCCGCGGAGCTCGCCGACCTGGCAAAGACGCTCGGGGGCTCGTGGAAGTGCACCGGCACGAGCAAGGGGATGGACGGCGCGGACACCAAGATGACCGCGACCGTGAAGAACCGCCTCGACCTCGACAAGTACTGGCTCGTCACCGAGACCACTGTCAAGGAGGGCAAGCAGACGCTCAAGATGGTCGCGTACACGACCTACGCGAGCGGCAAGTGGCGCCGCATCCAGATGATGAACGACGGCACGCAGCTCGTCGGCACGTCCGATGGTCCCAAGGATGCGAAGACCACGTTCAACCTCGACGGCATGGGCGGCATGGGCGGCATGGGCAGCTTCCAGATGCGCGACGAGATGGACCTGACGAACGTGAAGACGGGCACCGTCCTCACCGGCACGATGTCGATGGACAAGGGCAAGACCTGGATGCCCGTCTACTCGATGACCTGCAAGCGCTGACGTCCCTCGCCCGCTGGGCTCAGACCACGCTCGCGCTCTCGAGGATGGCCTCGCAGAGTGCGGTGTAGGTCATGCCGGCGTGCTTCGCGATCTTCGGCAGCAGGCTCGTGGCCGTCATGCCGGGCAGCGTGTTGACCTCCAGCACGTACGTACGGCCGTCGGGCGCGACGCGCACGTCGGGGCGCGCGTGGCCGCTGCAGCCGAGCGCGACGTACGCGGCGAGCGCGTGCGCTTCCGTCGTGGCCAGCACGGCAGCGGGCAGCTCGGGGGGCACGAGGTACTGCGTGTCCGTGCGCTTGTACTTGGCCTCGTAGTCGTAGAATTTTGTGGCCGGCCGGACCTCGACGCTGCCGAGCACCTTGCCGTTCAGGATGCCGACGAAGACCTCGGTGCCGGCGATGTAGTCCTCGACCAGCACGGCGCCGTGGCACTTTCGCGCGATGGCGATGGCCGCGGGCAGGTCATCACGCAACTCGACGAGCGAGACCCCCACGGAGCTGCCCTCGTTCGCGGGCTTGACGATCAGCGGGAGCGGCCAGTCGGCGAGCATCGACAGGTCGTCGGGCCCCGTCGCGATGCTCGGCAGAAGCGCCCAGCGCGGGGTCGGGATCCCGGTCGACTCGAAGATGCGCTTCGACATGATCTTGTCCATCGCGAGGGCGCTCGCCAGCACGCCCGAGCCCGTGCACGCGATCCCCAGGCACGCGCACAGTCCCTGCACCGCGCCGTCCTCGCCGTACGTGCCGTGGAGCGCGTTCCACACGACGGCCGGCCTCGCGGCTTCCAGCATGCCCGCGAGTGACGTCCCGGGCGCCCAATCGATGGCCACCGCGTCCCAGCCCGCGTCGACGAGCGCCTTGAACACGCCGGCACCCGTGTTGAGCGACACCTCGCGCTCCGCCGACAGACCACCCAGCACGACGGCGACGCGCTGACCTGCGAACCGATGAGTCATTCGCCTCACCTATACGCCAGACCTGGACGCCAGATCTGGCCTCGGCCTAGACGAAGACGGGCTCGGGATGCAGCTCGACGCCCAGACGCGTGCGCACCGCGTCCTGGATCGTGGCGGCGAGCTCGAGCAGCTCGCGGGTCGTGCCCCCACCGCGGTGAACGAGCGCGAGCGCGTGCTTGTTCGAGATCCCGACCGGACCGGCGACGTGCCCGCGGGCGAACCCGGCGCGCTCGATGAGCCACCCGGCGGAGAGCTTCGTGCGGCCGTGGTCGGCGGGCCACGCGGGGATCGTCACGCCCTCGCCGACGCGCTCGCGCAGCTCGGCGAACGTCGTCGGGTCGACGAGCGGGTTCGTGAAGAACGAGCCGGCGCTGCGCGAGTCCGGATCGCTCGCATCGACGACCATGCCCTTGCCGCGGCGGAGCGCGAGCACGGTCTCGCGGACCTGGGCGAGCGGCGCGACCTCGCCATCGGGGATCCCGAGCGCCCTCGCGAGCTCGGCGTAGCGGATCGGCCGGCTGTCGGGTCCGGGTGCGAGCTCGAAGCGCACGCGCGTGATCGCCCAGCGATCGCTGCCGCGAAAGCGTGACGCGCGATAGGCAAAGTCGCACTCGGCGGCCTTGATGATGCGCAGCGCCCCGGTGTCGCGATCGAGCGCCTCGACCCACACGATCGTGTCGCTGACCTCCTGGCCGTACGCGCCGACGTTCTGCATCGGCGTGGCTCCGACGCTGCCGGGGATGCCGGACAGGCACTCGAAGCCGGCGAGGTTCGCAGCGACCGTCTGCGCGACCAGCCCATCCCAGCTCTCGCCCGCGCCGACGGTGACGAGGTTGCCATCGATCGCGACGCCGGTGATCGCCATCGCGATCACGAGGCCCTCGAAGCCGGCATCGGCCACCACGAGGTTGCTGCCACCACCCAGGATCAGCACGCGCTCACCGTGGCGGGCGCCGTCCGCGAGCGCGGTCCGGAGATCCTCGACCGAGGTCACGCGGGCGAACCGCCGCGCCGGACCGCCGAGGCCCAGCGTCGTGAGCGCCGCGAGCGGCACGTCCGACTGGAACACCAGGGGCACGGTGGTCGCAGGCGGGGTCGTCAGGCGGCCGGTCGTTCGCGTCATCGGGATGGGGGTCGGAGTCGGGGTCGGGGTCGGGGCTAGCGGGCGACGGTCGCGCTGGACTCGTCGACGCGCACGAGGTTCTTGCGCGTGGCCGCCCCGAGGCGTGCCTCGAGCAGCTCGATCACCTCGTTGCACGCGAGCTGGATGTTCCCCGCGCCGAGCGTGATCACGAGGTCACCGGGCCGCGCCTGCGCGTCGAGCCACTTCGCGATGTCCTCGCGCTTCGCGAGGTACGTGATGTCGGGATGCCCGGCGGCGCAGGCATCGCGCACGAGCCCCTCGCTCGTCACGCCGTCGATCGGCTTCTCGCCCGCAGCGAAGATGTCGCAGATCACGACCTTGTCCGCGTCGTGGAATGCGCGCGTGAACTCCGTGAGCTGGTCGCGCGTCCGCGTGTAGCGGTGCGGCTGGAACGCCGCGATCACGCGCCGACCCGCGAACGCGCTCTTCGCGCCGGCGAGCGTGGCCTTCACCTCGGCCGGGTGATGGCCGAAGTCGTCGACCACCGTCACGCCGCCCACGACACCGCGCACGGTGAATCGCCGCGCCACCCCCTCGAAGCTCGCGAGCGCCGACACGTACGTGCCGAACTCGATGCCGAGGAAGTCAGACACCACCAGCACGCCGAGCGCGTTCAGCACGTTGTGCTGGCCGGGCATGGGCAGCACCACCTCGCCGAGCTCCTCGGCGCGGCGCCACGCCATGAAGCGCGTGGTCATGCCGTCGTGACGGATGTTGCGCGCGCGGTAGGTCGCCTGCGACGAGATGCCGAACGTCGCGAATCGCTTCGTGAGCGCGGGGAGGATCTCCTGCACCCCCGCGTTGTCGAGGCAGAGCGCGGACAGGCCGAAGAACGGGACGCGGTTGCAGAAGTCGATGAACGCCTTCTTCACATTGTCGTACGTGCCGTAGTGATCGAGGTGCTCGGCATCGACGTTCGTGACGATCGCGACCGTGGGCGTGAGCGTCAGGAACGAGCCATCGCTCTCGTCCGCCTCGGCGACGAGGTAGTCGCTCTTGCCCCAGCGCGCGTTCGCGAGCCCGAGCGAGTTCACGCGGCCGCCGATCACCGCGGTCGGGTCGTAGCCCGCCGCCATCATCACCGTGTGCAGCATGGTGGTGGTGGTGGTCTTGCCGTGGGTGCCGGATACGGCCAGGGTATATTTGCCGCGCAGGGCTTCGCCCAGCATTTCCGCGCGTTTGACGGTGGGAATGCCGCGGCGGCGCGCTTCCACGAGTTCCGGATTGTCGGCGGGTACGGCGGAAGAATACACGACCACGTTGGCTTCGCCCACGTTCGCGGCCCGGTGTCCCTTTTCCACGCGCATGCCCAAGCCCTTCAGATGAGTCAGGGCTTCGTTGGCCTGTCCGTCCGAGCCGGAGATCCGGAATCCCCAAGAGGCCAGGACTTCCGCCAACACGCTCATGCCCGAACCGCCGATGCCGATGAAATGGAGCCGCGTGAGGCGGGAGGAGGGTTTCATGCCGCCACCTTTCCGCGCAAACGACCGCGGCCGGGACGGCTGCGGGCGGCGCCGGCGAGCATCTGCCATTTCTTGGGATTGGCGCGCCAGGATTCGGGGATGGACTCCAAGGAGTGTCCCGAGATGTTAAGAAGCACGCCCATAGCGAACAGGCACGCCACCAGAGAGGTGCCGCCATAGGAGACGAAAGGCAAGGGCTGGCCGGTGGTGGGGAAGAATTTCGCGCAAACGCCCACGTGCATGAT
>JAYSYE010000657.1:0-2665 GCA_043716635.1 Deltaproteobacteria bacterium
TCGGGCAGCACCCCGGCGCGACCTCGAGCCAGCTCGCAGACATGCTCCATCTCGATCGAGGGAGCGTGTCAGCGGCACTGAATCGGCTCGAAGACATGCGCCTGCTCGCGCGGTCGGCGGATCCACACGATGGCCGGCGCGTCACGATCACTCTGACAGCGGCCGGCCGGAAGATCGATCGACCCACGAAGCACACGATCGAGGCGACCGTCGAGCAGGTCATCGCGGCGATGAGCACGTCACAACTCGAGGCGACGGGTCACGTGCTTGGCGCACTTGCCATGGCGCTCGAGCGCGAAGCCGATCGGGACTGAGCCGTGGAACCGAAGGAGGTGGCGGTAACGTCACCACGACCGCCCGGAGCCGGGACCAGACGCGTCGTCGACGTCTTCGGTCGCGGATACCACCTGTGGCTTGCCGCGAAGACACGGTTCAGTCCCACCGAGCGTCAGCGCCTCTTCGGTCTCACCATCCTCATCGGCGGGGTCTGCGGACTGGTCGCCGTTGCCTTTCATCAGAGCATCCGGTGGGTCGAGACGCTCACGATCGATCGCGCGTTCGCATCGCGCGGCGATACCTGGATCGGCTGGGTGATCCTCGTCCCCACTCTCGGTGCGCTCGCAGCCGGGGTGATGCTTCGCCACTTCCCCGGGGCCCGTGGCAGCGGAGTGCCACAGGTCAAGGTTGCGTATGCGAGCAGGGTCATGAAGCTGCGCGCGCGCGATTCGATCGCCAAGTTCGTGATCGGCACGGTCCAGATCGGGACCGGGTCTTCGCTGGGGCGGGAAGGGCCGACGGTCCAGATCTGCTCGGGCGTGGCGAAGGCTCTCGGCAAGCTCGTCGGCGTCTCGGCGCACAACTTGAAGCTGTTGTTGCCGGTTGGCGCCGCGGCGGGGATCGCGGCCGCATTCAACGCACCGATCGCGGCAGTCACGTTCACGATCGAGGAGATCGTAGGCACGCTGGACCAGACTCTGCTCTCGGGGGTGATCGTCGCAGCTGCCCTTGCCGCCGTCGTGGAGCGCAGCATCCTTGGCGAGAGTGCGGCGTTCTCGATCCCCCAGGGCTACGGACTCGATCACGCGTCGTCGCTCGTGGTCTACGTGGCGCTCGGCGTGGCCGCTGCACTCGTGTCGGTCGTGTTCACGGAGTCGCTGCTAGGGCTCCGGCGGCGATTCAACGCCGCGAGCAAGCTCCCCGTCTGGCTGCGGCCTGCAGTCGGTGGGGCGGTCACGGGCGCGGTCGCGGTCGGCGCGATGCTGCTGGTGCACGTCGGGGGCATCACGGGAGGTGGGTACGATTCCCTCATCGACGCGCTGTCCGGGAAGTTCGCGATCCGGGTCTTGCTCGTGCTCGGGGTCGGCAAGCTGATCGGAACCGTGTTCTCCTACTCCAGCGGGGGTGCGGGCGGCATCTTCGCTCCCGCACTCTTCATGGGCGCGATGCTCGGCGGGGCGTTCGGTATTGTCGACGTCGAAGTGTTTGGACACGGACACTCCGAAGTGGGCTCGTTCGCGCTGGTGGGAATGGGAGCGGTATTCGCGGGAACCGTTCGCGCGCCGATCACATCGGTCCTGATCATCATCGAGATGACCGGTGGATACGGGCTGACCCTCCCGCTGATGATCGCGAACATGATCGCGTACGGTCTCGCACGTCAGCTACGCCCGACGCCGATCTACGAGGCGTTGCTCGAGCAGGATGGAATCGAGCTGCACGCAAAGAAGCCGGAGGTGGACCCGGTCGCCGGGCTGTCGATCAGCGCGGTCAAGCTCGCACTGGCACCCCACGCGACCTTCAGTCCGAGCGACAGTACATCGCGGTTACTCGACGTCGTGCAGACGGCAGGGCGACAGACCGTGTTCCCGGTACTCGATGCCGCCCAGCGCCTCGTCGGCATCATCACGTTGCTGGATCTGACCGCGCTCGCGGCGGAAGCCGAGCTCGAGGGACTCGTGTGCGCCACCGACATCATGCGTCCGCCAGTCGCATTGCGGGTTGACGACCTCGCGAGTCGCGCGCTCGAGCTGATGATGTCGACGGGAGTCAACGAGTTGCCGGTCGTCGATGGGGAGCGACGCGTTCTCGGCTTGATCGACGAGGCGGCGATCGCGCGTGAGTATGTGCGTGCACATGCCGCAGCACGCGCCGACACGTCCGCCGCGACGTTGATCGCGAGCTGAGATTGCAGAGGGCGACAACGCCGCCCACGACGCGGTAGATGGTGCGAACGGTGGGTGAGAGCGCTCCGTCGCACCATCACATCCGACGGCAGCCTGCGCATCGCCACGCGCGCCCGTGCGGTGGTCGAGTGCGTACGCTCGTGAGCACGTGGGTACGCTCGTGAGCACAGGTGGTCCCAGGTCCCTTCCGGTGCACGGTGTTGCACGCAGCGAGGGCCACGACCGCTGGCTTCTCGCAGATGGCACGAGGCGTGGATAGTGGCGTCAGATGCAACCGAACCACGCCGGCGCGCTCGTGATCGCGCTGGGAGTCATCGGAAGCGCGTGTGGCGCTCCCCCGTCCGGTGCCGAGCCCGACGCCATGGGGAGCGGCTCGGAGGACGCCGGACCTTACGACCCGGCGGGGGTCGTGGGTTACAGCATCTCGCTTGGAGCGACGAGGACGATCTTCCCCGATCCGGAGCCGGTCCAGGATCCGCTCT
>JAYSYE010000067.1:0-2333 GCA_043716635.1 Deltaproteobacteria bacterium
TCGCAAGCGCGCACTGAAGGCCGCGCCCAAGACGAAGCAAGCGGTCGACCTGATCCTCGCCAGCCTCCAGGACGTGGTCAACGGCGAGATCCAGGGTGCGAACAACCCGACCGTCAAGGTCCTCTCCGAGTACGGGATCGCAGAGCACGCCCGCCGGCAGAACGGGTGCCTGGGCACGGAGCTCACCATCGAGAGCCGGTACTGCACGAATCCGAATCCGAAGCGCCGCGACTGCCGGCTCGACTGCGTGCGGGGGTGTGAGGTCATCGAGATCAAACCTCGATCAGCGGAGGAACTTGGTCATCGCCAAGCGAGCGCCTACGCACGAGGGCTCATGGACATGTACAAGGTCGAGCACGAGGCCATGTTCGAACGAAATGGTTTTGGGATCTTCCGGGCGTGCGTGAATGCCTCGGAACTCAAGCTAGATGCTGACGTTGATCTTTACGACTACTGCGAACAAACTCGCATTCTCCCCCCACCCCCAGAGCTGCCCAGCATTGACGTACCAAATGAGGCAGAATGAGCAAGGATCTCTGCATCGGAATGAAGCTTGCGATGCCGACCGATGCGCGTGATGAGATCATAGCCCGCGTTGGTGCCCTTGCCACGTCGGCGAACTGGGCACCGAGGCTCCGCTATCGTGCTTTCATTGTCATTGGTGGACGACGCACTGACTGGCGGACTGGAACCGTCAAGGCGTCGGCGCTCGCTGCCGAGGCGAGGAGCCTCGTCTCCGATGAGAATTTATCCAGTGTCGAGCTAATGTCTGCTGCCAAGTCAACGCCTCCGTATTCGATACTAGACATTCGATCAACCGTCGGGGTCGCCTACTATAAAAACTTGACGATCAAAGCGCTGACATCGTGGGGTGACAGCGCCGACCGTTCGGGGCGATGGTTATGTGACGTCCTGGAGATCGCCCGAGCATGCCGCGCCCATGCGGGTGCCGTGACGATTGCTCCGTTCCATCACGCATTCTCCGATGTACTGCTCGTGGGGCTCACTCTCAATGGAGCCCAGGTGCACCCAGCCCCGGAGCAGGTGAAGCGTATGCAAACAGAAGAGGGTCGGCTGGGCGTTCAGTACGCCTGCTTTCCCCGGTGGGGAACGCTGCTCTCGCGTGCGCACATCGATGCAGTGGGCGGTTTGGGCACGATTATCGACACCGTGAAGCCGGCCGTGGTCACCGAGTTCGACAGCGCGGTCTACTTCCAGGTCACTCCAATTGCAGAATGGGACACCCCCGAGTCCCTCGCCAGGCAGCACGTGCTGCTAGGTATCGTCGAGCCCCTGCTCCCTCCACTGTGGCCGACGCCCCCGGAGCGCGCCGCAGCGTAAGCCTCGTCGGCGTTCCGGTCGCCCGCCGCTTCGGCCGCGTCGGCAGCAGCGGCCGCGATGTCCGCTGCGGTGGCAGCGGCAGCAGCGGTCGCGATCCTCGCCGTTCTCGTCGTCGTCGACGTATCCGGCGGCAAAGTCCTCCTCGATCTCCTGCTTGTCGCGCCACTCGGACATCAGGTGACCGACCGGCCACATCAGCGAGTTCGCCTGCGTCGGGATCATCTCGATGAGCAAGCGCGTCGTCGGGCTCGCAACCAACAGATCGAACATCAGCTCCGCGAGATCGGGCCACGTTTCGTCGCGCAGCTTCTTCATCGTTGCGGCCGAGACCGGAGCGAACGGGTCGCGCTCGCAGGCGAGCCGGCCGAGCGCGAGGGATCCGTCCAGGATCTAGGCCTGCGGCACGCCCGCCCAGTAGCAACCAGCCACCCCGGCTGCGGACAGTTCGCATGCAGGTGGTCGATCGACTTCGCACCGTCAAGCCATGCCTGCCAACCGCCAGGCCGGGTGACGTCCTCGCGTAGCGTGCGATCCAGGTCGGCACGCCGACGCTCGAGGGGGAACAGGCCGAACACCACCGCGCGTGATGCTACGATGGAGGTGTCGCACCCAACGGCAGATCCTCCGATGAGCCGCTGGATCGCGATCAGCTTGCTTGTTGACAGCGTCGCCTTGCGCAGACGTAGTGTCAGAGGGGTGGTTCGCTGCCGCGGTTCGCGAACCAGACGGCGACGATCTCGATGAGGTTCCGATCGGGTTAAAAACGGTAGTAGAGGTGCCAGCCCGAGCGCAGAAGTAATCTCCGGACTTCGCCGCGAAGTCGGCCGCGATGGTGGGCCAGGGGCGCGAGCTGGGGATTCTCACGCAGCATCTCGGCAGCGTGCTCGATCTGATCCAGCAACGGATTGTCGGTCGCGAAGCCGTGCTCGGCGATCCACCGCTCGTCCGCTTCGTCGAGCATGCGGCGAGCGTCGATCGTGTAGGCGATCGTG
>JAYSYE010000068.1:0-21786 GCA_043716635.1 Deltaproteobacteria bacterium
CCGTCCCGGCCGTACGCGATCACGAACCCGATCTGGATCGACGTCGCCGGCGACGGCTGGACGCCCCCGAAGGCGCCGCTGCCGCAACGCGTCGCGCCCGCGGGACCGCTCCCGGACGTGCGCGCCCGCTTCGACGCGGTCGAGGACCTGTCCGGCGGCGCGGCGAGCGGGCGCTGATGCGCTGGCTCGCGACCGCATCGGTGGCGGGTGTCGTAGCCACCTCGCTGGCGGCTCTCCCGGCCTGGGGCCACGTCTTCCCCCCGGTGCGCACGGTTGTCCTCCAGGTCGAGCCGTGCCAGCTCTCGTTGCTCGTCGGGTATCGCGCGGGCAACGGGGAGGCCGAGGAGAATCTGCTCGCGCGGGCCGCTACCGGCCTGAAATCGTTGGGTCTTGCCCGACTACGCGACGCGTTGACCGGGTTCGCGATGGCGCCGCTGCACGTCGCCGTCGATGGTCACGCGCTCGCCCCGATCGCCGTCCACGCGAAGCTGGGCGTCGAGGCGGACGGTGGCCGCCCCATGGTGGTCGTGCTCGTGACGTACGCGCTGCCGGTGGGGGGAAGCCTCTCGGTCACCACCTCGGACGCGCGTAGCACGCGGATATCATGGACAGATCGCAGCGGCGGCCGGGTGACGATCCCCGACGCGCCCGCCCAGGGCGTGTGGTTCGCCGGCGTGGCGTCTTTCTTGCTGAGTCTCGCTGCGGGAGACTCGACATGCGCATCACCTACGCCCTCACGCTGATCACCGCGGTCGCCACCCTCGCCGCCTGCGACAACCCGTACAACCCGGATGCGCCGGCGATCGACCCGGCCGCCCCGATCGTTCACATCACGTCGCCCGCGCGCGGGACGTTCGCGGGCGCTGGCAAGACGGTCGTCGTCACCGGGACCGCGACGGATGACAGCGGCGTGGTCGCGTCGGTCACCGTGAACGATGTCGCTGCGGTCGTGAACGGCGACGGCACGTTCGCCGCCACCGTCCCCGTGACGCCGGGCACGAACCTCCTCCACGCGGTCGCGACGGATGCGGGCGGGAACGTCGGCAAGGAGAGCCGTGCGGTGGTCGCCGGCGCGCTGACCTCGCTCGACCGGTCGATCCCCTCGGCGCTCACGATGTCGATGTCCGCGCAGACGTTCGACGCGATCGGTCGCGGCGCCGCTGGCTACATCCAGAGCGCGAACCTCACCGCGCTCGTGCAGCCGATGAACCCCGTCCTCGACCTCGGCACCACGAACGGTCAGCCGGATTGCCTCTACGCGCAGGCGATCGTCACGAGCGTCGCCATCGGTCGCTCGACGATCGGCCTCGCGCCGCACGCGGGCGGCCTCGACCTCGATGCCGTGCTCGAGAGCGTCCGCATCGGCATGCACCTCCAGTACGCGGCGTCGTGCGTCGACGGTAGCCGCGATGTCGTCGTCGCCGCCTCGAAGGTCCACGTCGCGGGCAACCTCGCGATCGGGGTCGGCTTCGACGGCTTCGACATCAAGCTCGTGAACCCCGACGTGACGCTCACCAACTTCAACGTGAACCTCGGCGGCGTCCCGGGCGCCATCGTGGACATGCTCAGCCTCGACACGCGCATGGCGCCCGTGATCGGGTGGGCGACCGAGCGGTTCGTCGCCCCGATGCTGAACCGGTCGTTCGCGAGCCTCAACCAGACCAAGACGGTCAGCGTGCTCGGCCATGCGGTGGACGTGACGGTCACGCCGGCCGCGATCGACTTCGACGTGACCGGCGCGATCGTGCAGGTCGACACCACGCTGCGCGCCCACGGCGACGAGCAGGCCGCCGGCTTCGTGTTCGTGCCGAACGCCGTCCCCGTGATGAACCGCGCGCAGGGCTTCCAGCTCGCGGTGGCGGACGACGCGGCGAACCAGATGCTCACGAGCCTGTGGGCGGCACACGGCATGGACGCGAAGCTCGATCTCAAGACGGGCAGCTACGGGGAGATCGGGACGCTCTACGACCGCGTCGAGATCGCGGCGGCGGTTCCGCCGTACGTCGATGCGAGCGGCAGCAAGCTCGTGCTGACCATCGGCGACCTGGTCGCGACGTTCATGAACGGCGAGTCGGTCGCGACGAAGGTCGTGCTGAACGCCCAGCTCGCGCTCGAGGTGAACGCGGATCCGACCACCGGTGCGCTGCGCCTCGATGTCGGCACGCCGACCACGTACGTGGACGTGCTGGACGAGTCGATCGACGGCGCGAACGAGCTCTCGAACGCTCAGTTCGAGTCGATCGCCTCGTTCGCGGTATCGCGCGCGGTGGCGTTCGGCTCCGGTGCGGTCGGCGCGATCCCCTTGCCGGCCGCCGGTGGGGTGGCCCTGAAGGATGTCAGTGTGACGCAGCAGACGGGGTACGTGGTGGTGGGGGGCCGCGTCGAGTAGGAACGCTTGACCTTCGCCCCGGCGTGCAGTGACATGCCTGGATGAGGACACGTCTGAACTGGCCGCTCGCGCTCGCGGCCCTCGTATTCGCGGTGTCCTGCAGCGGTGGTGGGTGTGGCGGGTGCGCGGCGATGGAGCCGATTCCAGGGGGCTTCCCGGCCTCGCAGCGGGCGCGCAACGCGGTGCAGGTACGCGTCACGGATGGTGCCCTCGCGGCGCTGTCGGCGGACCCGGCGAGGCTCGTGATGGGCGTCTTGAACGGCCCGCTCGCCTTCAACGTGCCCGCCTCGTGCGGCGGTAGCCCCGAGGTCTGCTGCCCCGGCGGGACCCCGCTCACGACGTGCGGGCCGCTGACCATCGACCTGGCGAAGCAGCCCGGCGATGACGCCCGCCTGGTGCTCGCTCCCATCGAGGGCCAGCGCCAGCTGCGCGTGACGATGCGCGCGCGGCTGAAGACCACGATGGACATCCCGGTGAAGTACTCCGGCATCTCGTGCGGCGTCGCGATCGACACCGCGGCCGGCAGCAACCCGGACGTCGAGGTCATCGCGCCGATCACGTTCGACCAGGATCCGACGGCGGGGACCACGCGCCTCGTGGTCGGCGACATCACGATCAACCGGCTCGAGAATGCCGACCTCAAGCTGCGAGGCAGCTTCGCGTGCACCGTCGCCGGGTTTGGCGTCGGCTTCTTCATCGGCACGCTGAAGCAGACGTTCGCGGATCAGATCAAGAGCACCGTGCAGGACCAGACGTGCAAGGCGTGCATGTCGGGCGACGTGTCAGAGTGCGGCAGCTTCGCGACGGCATGCACGAACAACGTGTGCATGGAGGGAACGCAGTGTCTGCAGGAGCTCGGGCTCGAGGGCCGCATCCACGGCAGCGCGCTGTTCGGCTCGCTGTCACCGGGCACGACGGGCGCGTTCGATCTGTACGAGGTCGCCGGCGGCTACGCGGACTCGAACACCAACGGGCTCGCGCTCGGGCTGCTCGGCGGCATGGTGCCGAGCGGAGCACCGCGGGATCGCTGCGGTCCGATGGCGACGGCGCCCGCGCTCGCGACGATCCAGCCGAGCATCTTCTTCCAGGGCAACACGCGCCCCGATACGGGCGCGGCCTACGACATCGGGTTCGGTGTGCACGTTTCCCAGCTCGCGCAGTTCGCGTACGCGGCCTACGACGGCGGCTTCCTCTGCCTCACGGTAAGCGCGCGCACGGTCGCGCAGCTCACGACGGGCACGCTGTCGCTGGTGGCGCCGTCGCTCGCCAATCTCAACGAGAACACGGCCCCGATGGCCGTCGGCCTCCGTCCGCAGAGCCCGCCCGTGATCACGCTCGGCACGAACACCTTCACGACGGACGCGAGCGGCCACGCGGTGGTCGCAGATCCGCTGCTCACGCTGGCGTTTCCCCGCATGGAGCTCGACTTCTTCGCGACGGTCGACCACCAGTACGTGCGCGCGTTCACGGTGGTCGCGGACGTCACGCTGCCGCTCGGCATGCAGACCACGGCTGCCGGCCAGCTCGAGCCCGTGCTCGGCGATGTCGCGGGCGCGTTCACGAACCTCTCGGTCAAGAACAGCGAGGGCGTGACGGAGTCGCCCGAGCAGATCGCGGCCGTGCTGCCATCGCTGCTCCAGGTCGTGATCCCGAGCCTCACGGGCGCGCTCGGCTCGTTCGCGCTGCCCTCGTTCGGTGGCCTGGCGCTCGACGTCAAGGCCATCACCTCGGTGCCGCAGACGGTGGGCGGCGCCGACCACTCGTACCTCGCGCTGTACGCGGACCTCGTGCCGGCGCCGCTCGCGCGGCCCGTGACCACGACGGCGCGCCTGGTGTCGACGCGGCTCCCGGAGCCGGCCGTCGCCGCGGATCCGCGGCTGTGGCGAGGCGCGGTGCCGCCGGCGGTGACGCTCGCGCTGGGCGGCACGACGGAGCGCTCCGGCGCCGCGCTCGAGTGGTCGTATCGGCTCGACGACGGCCTGTGGTCCGCGTGGTCGCCGAGCGCCACGCAGACGGTGACGGGCGGCGGGCTGTGGCTCGCGGTCGATCACGTCGTGGAGGTGCGCGCGCGCGAGCGCGGGGTGCCCGCGTCCATGGATCCACTGCCGGTGCGCGTGGCATTCGCGATCCCGACGGCCGAGCGCGCGCTCGCCCGTGCGGGTGGCATCCGGCCGTTCCACGGCGCGGCGATTCCGGGCGGGTGTGCGTGTGATGCGGGGGGGCGCCCGGGTGCATCGCCGCTGCTCGCGCTGCTGCTCGGTCTGCTCGTGGTGGGCCGCAAGCGGCTGCGTCGGGTGCGCGCGCGGCTCGGCACGCTGATGACCGCGCTCGTGATCGCGCTCGTGCCGGGCTGCAGCTGTGGCTCGGACGCGGCGAGCACGTGCGGCGATACCGCGTGCAAGCCGGGCGATGTCGCGCACGGCGGCTTCGGCCGGTTCACGAGCATCGCGGCGGATGGCAGCCGCGTGCTGGTCGCGACGTACGATCAGGATCTCGGGGATCTCGTCGTCGTGGACGCGACGGACCCGGCGGCACCGCACCCGGTCGCGGTCGATGGGCTCCCGCCGGGCGTCACGCCGACCCACGAGCCGACGGGGTATCGCGGTGGCATCGAGGGGGCGGGGCCCAACGTGGGCGCGTGGACGGCCATCGGGATCCAGGACGGGCTGGCGCGGGTCGCCTACCAGGACCGCGATGCGTTCGCGCTCAAGTACGCGGTCGAGTCCGCGCCGGGCGTGTGGACGTCGTACGTGGTCGACGAGGACGGCGCCAGCGATGGCGTCGAGATCGGGGCGTACGCGTCGCTCGCGTTCGATTCGAACGGCCACGCGGCCATCGCCTATGTCGCCGAGCACGTCACGAGCGCTACCGGGCAGCTCGTGACCGAGCTCCGGCTCGCGCGCGCGGCGTCGCGGTCGCCGGGCGCGAACGACTGGACCACGACGGTGATCACGAGCGGCGCCGGGACGTGCGCGGATCGTTGCGGCACGGGCACGGCGTGCGTGGCGGGCACGGCGGGCGAGTCGTGCGCGGCCGTGACCGCCGACTGCACGGTGGCCTGCGCCGCGACCGACGTCTGCATCGCGGGCACGTGCACGAAGCCGATCGCGGATCCGATGCTCGAGACGATCGGCTCGGGACCGGGCCTGTTCGCGTCCCTCGTGGTCCTGCCGGACGGTCGCCTCGCGGTGGCGTTCTACGACATGCCTGGCCACGCGCTCGCGCTCGCGGTCGAGTCCGCCGCGGCATCGAGCACGTTCACCATCACGCCGCTGGACGCGCCGGCGACCGGCGACCGCGGCCTGTTCGCCTCGGCGGCGGTCGACGCCGCGGGGGTGGTCCACGTCGCCTACCAGGACGCGATCACCGACGAGCTCCTCTACACGACCTACAGCTCGGCGACCGCTGCCGTCGGCACCCCAGAAGTGGTCGACGACGGTGTGCGCGCCGGCGACCGCACCCATCCGGTCGGCGCCGGCGCGTCGATCTACCTCACGGCGGGCGGGCCCGCGATCGCGTACCAGGATGGCCTGACGGCGGATGTCGACGTCGCGACTCGAACCGGCTCGACGTGGACGCACGCCGCGGTCGCCGCGACGCCGCTCCTCGATGGCTTTCACATCGCGACGACCACCGCGCACGGCGCGCCGTACCTCGCGTGGGATCAGCTCGACCCGGCGAAGTCGCCACCGAACACGCTCCACGTCGAGACGCAGTAACGACCCGGCGTCTCCCACCCGCAGCGGGCGTGACCGGGCTTGGTTCGAAGGGCCAGGCCGGGCCGAGGTAGCGCTGGTCAGAAGCGGTAGACGAGCGCGAGCTGGAGCTCGGCACCTTGGAAGCCGGTCTCGTACTTGCGCTCGTTCACCCGCGTGCGCTCCGTGATGCCGAACCCGTTCGAGAGCGTGAGCCGCACGCGCACGTGCTGGCTTCCAACGTCGCCGCCGACGCGACCGACGACCTGCAGCTGGCGGTACTGCGCGCTGAGGCTATCTCCTCGCGGGCCCGAGGTGGCGCTCGTCCCGAGCCCACCGACATCGAGACCGTAGAAGCCGCACCAGCGCCGCGTCGAGGTGTAGTGCTCGCGCGCCACGCCGGCGCGAACGCGCAGGTAATGCGACTGGCCGTAGGCGAAGGGGTCGCTCTCGCTGCCACCGAACACCTCGGAGAGATCGTCGATCTGTCCGCCGCCCAGCTCCGCATGGCCGATCCACTTCGTGTCGCCGAGGTGATACCCGGTGTCGAGCGCCCACCCCGTCGTGGTCCCGAGATTGGCTCCCAGCGCGACACCCGCAGACGCGTAACCGTCGGCGTGAGCGGACGAGGCCAGCCCGAGGACCAGCAGCGTAGCAGCGAGCGCGATGTGCTTCATGCTGACGTGAATTGCATTGATCGGACCATCGTGTTGCTTGCAGTAGTTCCAGGTAGATGGGACAGCTGGCAGCGTCAGAGTCTGGACAGCGGCGATGGCTCCTTCACCAACCGGTCGCCCCGGCTCGTAGCAGCGCGGCCTCGTGCGCCAGGTGCCGCTACGGCGCGGGGCAGGGGCGTGCGCCGCCCGTGCAGGTCGCTTCGCCGGAGGCGTCGTTGCAGTACTCGAAGCAGGCAAGGGCGGAGAGCTCGGCGTTGCCGTCCAGCGTACCGACCTCGAGCAGCTCGCCGTTGCGCGGCAGCACGGGGTTCACCGTGCCGTCGGCGAGCGCGAGGTCGGGCGTGAACGCGGCGTCGAACGCGCCGAAGCCGTTGCTCGCGGCACCGGGCAGCGTCGCCGTCGTCGTGTCGCGGGCGATCTCGCGATCGTTCGTCACCGAGCGCAGCACGAGACCGGCGCGGCCCTCGAAGAACCCGGCGATGCCCGAAATCTGGAGAGAGGCGAGATCGCCGTAGAGGATCGCGTCCGTGCGCGCGAGCTCCGTCGCCTCCGGCGCGAAGCGCGTGAGCACGCCGCTGTCGAGCACGCGGCCGCCCGCCTCACGGACCACGAGCGTCAGGTCGTCGCCTGCCTGGACGGAGCCGGGCACGATCACGTTCAGCTGCGAGCCGGACGCTGTGCCGGTCGCGACCTTCACCGCCGCCCACGACCGCATCGGCGGCGAGGCCCAGAGCTCGAGCTCCACATCGAAGTCGCGATCGCGGAGCACGTTGCCGAGCTCGCCGTGGATCACCCGGCCGGAGGCCGTGGCCACCAGCGCGCCCACCTTCGGTGCGGCGAGCACGTCCACGGACGCGCCACCGCACACGCTCTCGGCCGCGCCCGCGCTGCAGGCCGCGGCGAGCGTGTACCCGGTTTCCGTCGCGAGTGCGTACGAGCCGATCACCACGAGGTGCTCGCCGGTCGCGGCGACATTTACCGTGAGCTTCGCCGCGTGCACGGGTGTGGCGTACCCCATTGCCGCGAGGACCTCGCGCTTGCCCCCGACGAGCGGGCCGAGGACAGCGATCCGTACCGTCCCGCTCGCGTCCGCCGCGGTCGCGTCGATCTGCAGCGGCACGGGCGCCGCGGGCGAGCCCGCGATCCACATCGGGTGAGCCCGGCGGCTCCGTGCCTCGGCGCGATCGAACATCGCGGCGCCGACATGGAGCGTCTCCGCCTCGGACCAGCCGGCGCCCGCGTCCATCGGCACGGGCGGCGCGGGCTCGTCTCGATTCGCGAGCGCGACGTCATCCAGCTCCGCCCCGTGCAGGGGACCCGGCGCCGGATCGGTCGCGCCGCCTGCATCCACCGCGCAGGCAGACCCGCTGGCGAGCGTGAGGAGGAGAGATGCGAGCGATGCGAGCGAGCCGAGAGCGGCGGCCGCTGGCGAGCGAAGCGTGCGAGGCGAGGTCATGAACGTCCGGGCGGAAAGGCGCCGCCCTCGCCTCGAGCAAGCGTCGCTCCAACAAAATTCGAACATGATTCAACCGTTGCGCACTTCGCGCACACCTCGAAACACATGTAATCCGCGGGTCTACACTGCGCCTGCGAGTTCATCGTGGAGCCGCCCTCCGCGCCGTACGCGTGCCGTCTCGACGCTGTGTGCGAACTCGCCCGGCCAGCCCTTTCACTGGCCACCGCACCCGCCACCCCGATAGTGCTACTCAGGCTGGGTCGTATGCGTCTCGCTCACTGCTCGGACCTCCACCTGCTCTCGCACGACGGGGCTCGCTGGCTCGACCTCGCGAACAAGCGGTGGATCGGCGCGATGAACCTGCTCTCGAACCGGGGCCGCCACTATCACGTGGCCGCGTTCGAGGCGATGGTCACCGATCTCAACGAGCAGGGTGTCGATCACGTCCTCTGCACGGGCGACGTCACGAACCTCGCCCTGCGTCGCGAGTTCGAGTTCGCGCGCAGCAAGTTCGATCGCCTGACGCTCGGCCCGACCGCGGTGACGGTGGTCCCCGGCAATCACGACGCGTACGTCGCCGAGGGCGTGCCGCTGTTCGCGGAGATGTTCGGCGACTACGCGACCACCGACGCGGGCTGGGAGTGGAGCGAGGATCACCGGCACTCCGCCGACGACGTGATGCACTGGCCCATCGTGCGCGTGCGCGGCGATCTCGCGCTCGTCGGCTGCTCCACGTCGCGCCAGACCCCGTGGTTCACGGCCTACGGCAAGCTCGGCCCCGGTCAGCTCGCTCGCCTCGCCCACGTGCTCGCCGATCCCCGCCTCGCGGGTAAGACCCGCATCGTCGCGATCCACCACCCGCCCGCGGGCGCCCGGGCCCGCAACCGGATCCGCGGCCTGAAGGATCACGCGGAGTTCGCCCGCGTGGTGGCGACCGCCGGCTGCGACCTCGTCGTCCACGGTCACGAGCACCGCGACATGATGGAGACCCTTGCCGGTCCCGCCGGGGAGGCGATTCCCGTCCGCGGTATCGCGTCCGGCACGTACTTCCACAACAAGCCAGAACGTACCGCCCGCTATCGGATTTTCGACATCGGGCCGGGGGTTGTCACCGAGACGGCCGTGCGCGTATGGGATCCCGCCCAGGGCACGTTCGGGCAATCGTAACTCTGGAACTTGACTCTGCTTTGGTCGCTGCGATACCCCAGCGACCGCAACCGCGAGGAGCCCCATGGGACACCCCATCGACGACGCCGACGCCATCGAAGCCGCCGACCAGAAGTACGTGATGCGGCCGTGGGCCCACCCCAAGGGCGAGCCTGTGATCGTGGCCCGCGCGAAGGGCTGCGTCGTCACCGACGTGCACGGCAAGGACTACCTGGACCTCACGGCCGGCTACTTCGTGAACAATGCCGGCCACTGCCACCCGCGCATCGCGGAGGCCGCGAGCCGGCAGGTACGGGAGGTGCTCCAGGTCTCGGGCAAGCACGGCTCGATCCCGATGGTCCGGCTCGCGAAGAAGCTCATCGAGCTCGCGCCGAGCTCGCTCGCGAAGTGCTTCTTCTCGACCGGTGGCTCGGAGGCCAACGAGGTCGCCCTCAAGCTCGCCCGCCAGTACACGAAGAAGCCGGAGGTCGCGTATCTCGCGAACGGCTATCACGGCCTGACGCTCGGCGCGCTCGAGGTCACCGCGAGCGAGAAGTATCGCGAGAGCGCGGGCAAGCCGCTCGGCACGGACAACTACTCCATCCCGATCCCGTACGTGTACCGCAGCAAGAGCGGCACGCCCGAGGGCGCCGTCGCGGAGGCCCTCGAGGGCATCGAGCGACTGTTCGACGCGCACCCGAACACCGCCGCGATCATCGCCGAGCCGATCCAGGCCGTCGGCGGGCTCGCGCCCCCGGCCGAGTACTGGGCGCGCCTCGACAAGATTCGCAAGGAGCGCGGGATCCTGCTGATCGCCGACGAGATCCAGACGGGCCTCGGTCGCACCGGCAAGATGTTCGCGTGCGAGCACTACGGGCTGCAGCCCGACATTCTCACGGGCGGCAAGGGCCTCTCGGGGGGCGTCGGCTCGCTCGCCGTCACGTGTGCCTCCGAGGAGGTGTGCAAGGTGTTCTTCGGCGGGACCACGCCGACCTCGGGTGGCAATGCGGTGTCCGCGGCCGGGGGCCTCGCAATGATCGAGGCGATCATCGACGAGAAGCTGGTCGAGAATGCGGCCGCCATGGGCCGCCACTTCACCGAGGCGGCGTGGGCGCTGAACGATCCGTGGATCGGTGACGTCCGCTTCATCGGCCTCCTCGGCGGCATCGAGCTCGTTGCGGACCGCGCGTCGAAGACCATCCTCGGCAAGAAGGAGCTCTCCGCAGTCAAGGACCACCTCCACGACTCCGGGATGCTCATCACGGTCTCGGGCCTCCACGGCAACGTGCTGCGCTTGCAGCCGCCGCTGTGCATCACGGCGGGTCAGATCGACCAGTTCCTCGCCGCGCTGAAGACGACGCTCAAGACCGTCCGCGGCGCTTGACGAGGACCCAGGATCCACGATGAACCTGTTCGCATTCCGCACCCAGCTCGACAAGCTCCTGCATCCGATCGTGGCGGGGCTCTCACGGCTGCCCGTGCACGCGAACGCGTGGACGATGTTCGGCGCCGTGATCGGGCTCGTGGGCGGCGCGGTCTTTTACTACGGCATGTGGTGGATCGGCCTCGTTCTCCTGATCGTGCGGGGCCTCGTCGATCACATCGATGGCTTCAAGGCGCGCAACTTCAACCAGCGCTCGACCTTCGGCGCCGTGATGGACGATGTCGCGGACCGCTGGGTGCTCGGCATCATGTACGCCGGCGGTTGCCTGAACCTCTCGGGTGACTACCCGCACATCCTCATCGTGCTCGGGTTCGGGATCACGGGCGCGCTCACGAACGTCATCATCAAGCTGTCGATCTACGCGGAGAGCCAGCAGGATATCTGGCGCAAGGAGGGCAAGATCGGCCACCCCGTCGACGTGGTCGGGCTGTTCGGCTCCGCCGAGTTCATCATCTACTACGGGCTCGGCGTGCTGTTCACCGCGCTCCTTCACGATCCGCGACCGCTGCTGGCCGGCATCTGGGCCGTCGCGATCATGAGCCACGTGTCGCTGTTGCAGCGCGTCCGCTTCGCGTGGAAGCGGTACCGCTTCGTCGATCCCGGACTGCTGGAGTAGCGGGCCACCCATGACCGAGCGAGTCGTCTCGCGGTGGAACCCCGCGAACGCGGTGACCGCATCGCGGTTCCTGACGCTGCCCTTCTTCGTCTGGGCGGTCAGCCACGGGTTTCATCAGTGGGCGACGCTCAGCATCCTGGTCTGCGGCGTCTTCGACAAGCTCGACGGCCTCGTCGCCAAGATCTTCCACTGCCAGAGCGCGTTCGGCGAGCTGTTCGACGCGATCGCCGATGGCGTCTGCTACGGGTTCTCGATGGTCGTGCTCGCCTACTACGGATGGGCGCCCATGATCCCGATCGTCGTCGGGATCTCGATGGGGGTGGTGAACTCGGCGCTGCGCGCGGTCTACATCAAGCGGGCGGGCCGTACCGTCAACTACAAGTCGTATGCGATGGAGCGCGTGGTCGGGTACATCGGCGCGATGATCGGCTGGGCGACCGCGCAAGCATCGGTCGGGTTTTACTACTGGGTGTTCGTGCCGGCGCTCATCATCACCGTCGCGCACGATGCGAAGCGCATGCTGCTCGACCCGGTGCCCGCGGCCGCCGGGGCTGCCGGAGCGGAGGGCTGAGCGCATGCCAACCTCCGATCACCTCGTCTCGACCCCCGTGTTCATGGGGTTCGTCACGGCGATGACGTTCGCGCTCGCACTCTGGGCGTTCTACGACCTCGTGAAGTGGCGGCGGCTGCGCGGCAGCGATCCGGCCGATCCGCTCGTGAAGGACAAGAAGTTCGGCTACGTGATGGGCCTCACCCTCGGCGTGGCCGCCGTGCTCGGTGCCCTGATGTATCAGGGCGTGTTCTGAACCGCTGCTGCGGCACCGAGGGGCAACATTTCGCCGTGAGCGACGATGCGCACGCGGTCGGCGCCGATCTCGCGAGCAGCGGCGACCTTCTCGAGCCGCCGCCTCGGCATCGTGGCTGGCCCGAAGGGCAGGTGCACGGTGCCCCAGTGCACGGGCACGAGCGCGCGGGCGCCGAGCCGTTCGAAGATGTCGAGCGCGCAGTCGGGATCGATGTGGATACCTCGGTCGAGGGCCGTCCTGCGCCAGCGGTAATACCAGACCGGCATCATCCCGCCGATCGGGAGGAGTGCCGCGTCGATCACGTGGCGCTTCCCGATCTCGTCGAACACGGCGTGATCCGAGAAGTCGACGTCGCCGGCGTGGTGAAGCGTCGCGCCCCCGCCGGACACCACGTAGCCGAGCGCCTCGGGCGCATCGCCCTTGCTCCAGCGGCCCTTGTCGTGGCGCGTGGGAACGGCGGTGATCTCGGCGCCGCCGATCACGAGCTGGTCACCCGCGGTCAGCTCCGTGAGCTGCCGGAATCCCAGGTCGGCGACGATCCGGCCCGCCCCCATCGGGACCACCAGGTGCGTGTCCCGGTCGAGCGCCTTGAGCGACCACCGGTTCAGGTGATCGACGTGCGAATGCGTCACGAGCACGGCATCGACGCGTCCCGCCGCCCGCGCGCGCGACCGGAACAGCGGGTCGAACAGCACGCGGGTTTCACCGAGTTCGGCCACGGCCGTTGCGTGGCCGAGCCACGTCACGCTGGCGGCGTGCCTGGTGGCGGCCTGCCCGTCAGCGGCCTGCCCACGGGCGGCGGGCCCACCCGCGGAACCTTTGCCGGCGGGCGGGGCGGTGTGTGTACGATCGCCGCTAGCGGTCCCACTCACGGGCCTGCTATAGCACGGGGGTCTCCGTGCTGATCTTCTTCCTGATCGGGGCCGCCGCCGGGGCGATCACGGGCATTCCGATCGGGCCCGTGAACGTCGCGGTGATCGATGCCGCCTACCGCCACACGATGCGCCGCGCGATGGGCGTCGGCCTCGGGGGCGCGCTCGCGGATGGCTGCTACGCCGGCATCGGCCTCGTCGGCGTGAAGCCGCTACTCGATGCGCACCCCGGCGTGCCGCCGGTCCTCTATCTGCTCTCCGGGATCGTGCTGCTGGTGTACGGCTACCTCACCGCGCGCAGCAACCCGGTGCCGCCTCCGCCGCCGGAGCACCACGTCGTCGACACGGTGAAGCACAAGGCCGAGCTGCTGCTCGGCTTCAAGCTCGGGCTCGCCTTGATCGTGCTGAACCCGGCCGCGATCACCGTGTGGGTCGTGATGATGGCGAACCTCGTGCCGGCCGCCTCCGCCGCGCACGGCATCGCGTGCGCGCTCGGCGTGATGCTCGGTAGCCTCGGGTGGTTCTCGCTGGTCGCATTCCTCACGCACAAGGGCAAGAGCGTCCTGGGCGACAAGGCCGCGTGGATCCCGCGCGCGGTGGGCATCGGGCTCATGGGCTACTCGCTGTATCTGCTGTTCAAGGCCGCGCGGTACTACTTCTTCTCGTAGCTCGGCTCGTAGCTCGGCTCGTAGCTCGGCTCGTAGCTCGGCTCGCAGCTCGGCGCAGCTCGGCTCGGCTCGCAGCGCTGGTCGCAGCGGCGCGCGTCAGTTCTCGATCGCGCCGAGCAGCTCGCCGAGGGCCTCCTCGCAGCGGATCGCGATCGCCTTCGGGATCGGGGCTCCGCTCTCCGCGATCAGCGCCGAGAGCCGTCGCGCCGCGCCCGCGATCGCGCCGCGCTGCTTGGCCTTGCGATCGGTATCCGACACGGGGAACACCACATCGCCGAACTTGCGTGCGAGCGCGGGCGCCTCGATGCCCTCCTCGAACGCGACCCGATGGATCGTCCGCAGCGTCTCCGCATCCGCGGAGCCGTGCTCGGTCGCGCGCTGCACGAACTCGACAGTCGGCAGGCTCGGGATCGGCATGTCGAACGCATCGCCATCGGCATCGCCCGAGACGCGCGCGCGCTCGATCACGCGGGGCGCACTCGTCTCGAGGAAGCGGTAGCTGCCGAGTAGCTTCTGCACGGTCGACCCGCGCAGGTGCAGCTCCTTGCGGCAATACGCGTCGAAGTCGGTGTAGCCCCACTTCTCCCACAGCTTCTGCGCGCTCGCGCGCTCGAGCGCCTGCGCGAGCTCGAGCCACGTCCGCTTGAACGCGCGGGCCTTGGCCAGGGTCTCGGCGCGCTCCGGGTCGTTCGCGACCGAGAGCATGCGGTCTTCCATCTGCCGGTCGGTCTTGGTGAGGATCTTCGAGCCCATCGTGGGGAGACCCTAGGGGATCGGTCTGATCGCCGACGGAAATCTGAGGCGCAGCGCTGCGATCCTCGTGACTTACGAGCGGCACGACGCGTGCTTCCGATAGCTCCTCGTGCGCTTCCTCCAGCCGTTCACGCTCGCACTCGCACTCGCGGTCGCTTGCGGCGTCAGCGTGCTCGCGTGCGGTCCCACCGCGTCGCCGAATGTGTCACTCGGTGGCGACGGCTCGGCGGATCCGTTCGGCGAGACCGCGCCGGGCCAGTGCGCGACCGACGGCGACTGCCGGCCCGCGGCATCCACGTGCTGCGAGTGCCCGACGTTCGCCGTGACCACCGGCGATCCGATCGCGACGGCGTGCACCGGCGTCACCTGTCCGGTGATGCCGACGTGCGCGGCCACCGTGGCGGCCATCTGCGAGCAGGGCCGGTGCACGCTCGCCTGCGAGCCGATGGCGTGCGCGGCCACGTACGACGGGGGCTACGCGCTCGATGGCAGCGGCTGCCTCACCTGCGCGCCCGCTGCGCCGGTCGCCGATGCGACCGCGTGCGCGAGCGACGGCGAGTGCGTCGAGACGCGCGCCGATTGCTGCGGCTGTGCGGCCGGCGGCGCTGACACCGCGGTGCTCGCCGGCACCGAGGCCGCGTTCGATGCGAGCCTCGCGTGCGACCCGCACGCGGCCTGCCCCGCGATCTCGACGTGCGAGGCGGACGCGGCGCCGCGATGCGTGCAGGGTCGCTGCGCGCTGCTTGCCGGTGCCGCCCCCGCGAACGCGTGCGGCGGGGCGAATCTCCCCGCGTGCTCCGCCGGCCAGGTCTGCACCGTGAACCTCGACCCCGACGCCACGGATCGCGGCCTCGGCGTCTGCGCCGATCCACGCTGACCGGCGCTGACCGGCGCTGACCCGCGCCGACCGGCGCTGACCCGCGGTGGCCAGCGCCGGTCTCGGTGTCCGCGCCGTGTGTGGTGTCCGCGGAATGGTCGCAGTGCGCGCTTCCGCGAGACCTAACAGCCCCCCGGCCGCGTTATCATTGCGGTGATGAGTGAACCGCTGGTAGGCCAACCCCAGGCGCCGTCCCTGATCGGCGAGATCCTGGATGGCCGCTACCGGATCACGCGCAAGCTCGGCGAAGGCGGCATGGGCGAGGTCTTCGCCGCCGAGCACGTCCACATCGAGAAGCGCTTCGCCGTGAAGCTGCTGCGTCAGGAGATCGTCTCGAACCCGGAGGCGGTGCAGCGGTTCCGCCAGGAGGCGCGGTCGAGCTCGTCCATCGGGCATCGCAACATCATCGCGATCGAAGACTTCGGGCAGCTCCCCGACGGACGCATCTACATGTGCATGGAGCTCCTCAACGGAGCTGCGCTGAACGATCTCATCACGACGCCGCAACCGGTCGAGCGGCTGATGAACATCATGATCCAGACCGGGCACGGCCTCGCGGCTGCGCACGCGAAGGGCATCGTTCACCGCGACATGAAGCCGGAGAACATCTTCGTCACGATCGACGCCCAGAATCAGGACGTCCCGAAGATCCTCGACTTCGGGATCGCCAAGGTCGCGGGCAACGAGGGCCAGAACAACCTGACCCGCACGGGCACGATCTTCGGCACGCCGTTCTACATGGCGCCGGAGCAGGCGCTCGGCAACCCGGTCGACGCCCGCACGGATATCTACGCGATGGGCGTGATCGCGTACGAGCTGTTCACGGGCTCGCTACCGTTTCAGGGCGAGTCGTTCATGGGCATCTTGACCCAGCACATCACGACGGACGCGGAGCCGGCCACGGCGCGCGCGGCCAAGGTGGGGCGGACGCTGCCACCGGGCCTCGCCGACATCATCACGTGCTGCATGCAGAAGAATCCGGCGCAACGCTTCGCCACGATGGACGATCTGGTGAACGCGCTGATCGGGGTCTACCGGAACGTCGCCGGCGCCGGCATGAGCACGTACATGGAGGCGTTCCCGGTGAGCGCGCGGATGCCCGCGCCGACGCCGCCACCGCTGACCGCTGGCTACCAGGCCGTGGGCCAAGGCGGCCACCAGCATCCCACCGGGCGGGCGGGGTACGCGCCCCCGCACCCGACGGGGCCGGCGGGGTACACGCCCCCGCACCCGACGGGGCCGGCGGGGTACCCACCGCCGTATCAGACCGGGCCGCAGCCGCAGCCGGGCTACCAGGGTTCTGGCCCCACGGGCCCGGTACCCGCGTCGCCGTCGCAGTCCGGCGGCTACGACCCGAGCGGATCGATGGTCGCCCCCCGCAAGAGCAAGGCGGGCCTCTGGATCGCGATCCTGGTCGTGCTGCTCGTCGGAGCCGGGGTCACGGTCATGGTCCTGAAGGGCAGGGGCGGCTCCAAGACCGTCGCGGGCGGGGTCGGCTCGGATGTCGCGAGTGGCGCGGCGTCGGGCAGTGCGGGCTCGGCCGTGGCGATCGGGTCCGGTGGGTCCGGTGCCGCGGGGCTCGGGGCCGGTAGCGGGAGCGCGGCAGTCGTGCTCGCGACGCCAGATGCGGACTCGGGCTCGGGCTCGGGCTCGGCACTCACCGTCGCGCTGGCGCCGGATGCTCCGGACGCGACCTCTGCGGACGCGGCGCCCCCCCCGGTCGTGGCCGTGAGCGTGCTCGTGAAGGCGAGCGTCACGAAGTACGAGATCTGGGAAAACAACGAGCTGCTGGGCGCCGGCGCGCAGCTGATCGAGGTCATCCCAGGGCACCCCCACACGCTCGTCATCAAGTCCAAGGGGTACAAGGACGCGGAGCTGGTGGTCGACGGCACCGTCAAGCAGCCGATGGCGACGCTCGAAAAACTACCATCGACCACCACGCACAGCCCGCAAGCAGTCGACTGCAAGAAGGCCAGCGCTCCCTGCCACGCTTCCTACTGCGCAGCTCATGCGGGCGAGCTCGAATGCATGGAGTAGCTTTGTGGCATCGATCTGGCATTCCGCCACGCTTGCAGGCGCGGCCCCGCGCGGCGACCGAAAGAGGAGCATCTATGCGACGGAATTTCCCCATCGTGCGCGGCCTTCAGTGGCTCGTACTCGTGCTCGCGATGCTGATCGGCACGGGCGCTGTGTCCGCAGATTCACGCAGTGATGCGCGCACCCACTACCTCGCTGGCCAGAAGCTGTACGGCTCCGCCGACTATCGCGGGGCGATCCGCGAGTTCGCGGCCGCCCAGCAGCTGCTGCCGGCGGACCTGAACAACTACAACCTGGCGCTCTGCTACGACAAGCTGGGCGAGGCCGACCCGGCGGTCCAGTACTACAAGGAGTACCTCGCGAAGGTCCCCGCCACCGACAAGCGGGCGGAGATCGAGGCGAGCATGTCGCGGTTGGACGCCGCCGCGAAATCCGCCGCCGCGAAGAAGGCGGACGAGGAGCGCAAGGCCGCCGACGCGGTCCGCATCGAGGAGGCCCGCAAGGCCGAGGAAGCGGCCAAGGCCGACTCGGTCGCCAAGGCCGAATCAGCGCGCAAGGCCGCCGAGGCGGAGCAGGTGGCCGACGAGGCGCGCCAGGCCGAGGCCGCTCGCAACGCGCAGACGAGCTCGAGCCCGGGCGTGAACGCCCCGCCGGCGGCCGGGACCACGGCGACGGTGTCGACGGGCGATCCGCAGCTCGACCGCGTGGGCGGTATCGACGTGAGCGCGATCCGCGACCAGCGCGTGGGCGCGCCCGCGAGCGGCTGGCCGGCCGATCGCGGCGCGCCGACGGGACCGACGGGCGCGCGCACGCCCGCGGGCCAGCCGACGACCGGCGCGAGCGTGCCGCCCCCCGCGGCCCCCCAGGGCCGGCAGGCCGCCGCACCGATGCCCGGAACGAACGGCGGCGCGCCCGAGCAGCCGAAGGCCACGCCGGTCTACAAGAAGTGGTGGTTCTGGGCGGTCGTGGCCGTGAGCGGGTATGTCGTGTACTCGATCGCGACGGGCAGCTCGCAGAGCTCCAACACCGCGCGCGCGCTGCCCCTCGGCGCGCCGGCAACGGCAGCGCCGGGCGGCTACACGCTGATGCGGTTTTGAACTAGTTTCGTCCGCATGAAGCGGCTCGCGTGGGTAGTTGCGCTGAGCTGCGGGCTCGCGGGTGCCGGCCTGGCCGGATGCGTCGACCGCGGGCCCGGACCCCCCGGTCGGAAGGTGGCCCCGGGGTACGCGAACCAGCACCTGCTGCGCGCGGTTCCGGCCGGCATCACCCGCTTCGACGTGCCGCTCGCGGGCGGCAAGGTGATCTATCTCGGGAACACGCTCGCGACGCCGCGGGTCGCGCCGGGTGGCACCGTCACGGTCACGCACTACTGGCGCGTGACGGCACCGATCGGCGGCGCCTGGAAGCCGTTCGCGCTCGTACGCGGCCCCGCGCAGAGCGCCGACTTCATGAACCTCGACGCGACGGACATGGAGTACGTGCACGGTCCGTCGACGTGGGCCGCGGGGGAGATCATCGAGGACGTGCAGACGTTCACGGTGCGGCCCGACTGGAAGGCGACGACGGCGACGCTGGCGGTGGGTCTCATCGCGACGGGCAAGCACGACACGCTCGACCGGATGCCCGTCCCGAACGGGCCGCGCGTCGTCGACCGCGCGATCGTCGCGGCGACGCTCGACATCGATCTGTCGCACGCGCCGCCGCCGCCGGGCGTCGTGAACATCCCGCGCGCGCGCGGCGCGATCGTGATCGACGGGCTCGCGAACGATCCGGGCTGGGTCGGCGCGGCGGAGTCTGGCGAGTTCGTGACGGGCGAGAGCAGCGGCGAACCGCAAGGCGCCGCGACCGCCAAGCTCGTGTGGGATGACACGGCGCTGTACCTGTTCGTGAGCGTGAAGGATCCGGACGTGTACAGCCCGTTCAAGCAGCACGACGACTCGCTCTGGCAGGCCGATGCCGTCGAGATCTTCATCGACGCGGACCGGAACGGGAAGGGCTACGTCGAGCTGCAGGTGAACCCGAACAACGCGACGTTCGACTCCTGGTTCGCGGTCGGGCGCGCGAGCGCCAAGCCTGCGTGGACCAGCGGCATGGTCACGGCGGTGCAGGTCAAGGGCACGCCGGATCAGAGCGACGGCACGGACACCGGGTGGGATGTCGAGATCGCGATCCCCTGGGCCACGGTGAAGGGTGACGATCCGGCGATGGCCGTGAGGATCCCGCCCGCGGTCGGCGATCAGTGGCGCCTGAACGTGGTGCGTGTGGACAAGCGGGCGGGGAATGATGGCACCACGGTGTCGTCGTGGAACCGGATCACGATCGGTGACTTCCACGCGCTCGACCGCATGCTGACGGCCGTGTTCGCAGATGCGACGGGCGCCGTGCGGACGGCCCCGCCGGCGCCGATGTCCGCGCCGGTGCCGGCGCCGATGCCCGTGCCCGTGCCAACGGCGCCGGCGCCGGCAGCGACCACGACGCCGATGGCGCCCGCGCCTGTGGTGCCGTAGGCCGTACCGGCACAAGGTGGGTCCCGAAGCGCTACGCGCTTCACCCTCCTAGGCGATGCGCTAGACTTCCGCGCATGCGGTCCGTCTGCGCGATCGCGATTGCTGCCCTCGCGCTTGCCGCCTGTCCGGCGCACGGACCGCAGCAGATCGGCACGCAGCCAAGCTGGCGCCAGCCCGCGCTCGCCACCCCGGCGGCAGCACCCGTCACGTTCGCACCATCGAGCGAGCCCGCCGCGTATTACAACGAAGCGCTCACCGCACCGCCGCCGTCGGCGCTCGGCGATGCCGTGGTCGCGGAGGTCGCGCGCGCCGCCCGGAACGCTGGCATTCCCGCGCCGCTCGCCGATGCGCGCCTGTTCCGGGCGTGCGCGCAGCTCGCCGAGGTCGTCCCCGAGGAGGGCATCGTGGCCTACAGCCTCGTCGAGTTCGCGCTGCACCGGAACGGCATCATCGAGCCGTCGCCGCATCTTCTCGTGGTGTGGGGTGACATCGACTCGCCCGCGGCGATTGTCGAGCAGCTCGCGCCCCGGCTCGCCGAGATCTTTGCCGATGGCGCGACGGCGCGCGTCGGGATCGGTGCCGTGAAGCGGATGCCCGATGGGAGCGGGGCCGTCGTGTTCGCGCTCCAGGCCTCGGCGGTGAGCACCGCGCCGATTCCGCGTGCGCTGCCGGCGGGCGGCAGCTTCGAGCTGGATGCGGTGGTCGATGCCGCGTATCGGTCGCCCGAGGTCTTCATCACGCGTGACTCCGGGGTGACCGAGCGCCTCGCGCTGGCCGTCGGGCGCTCCGGCGGGTTCCGGACCACGGTCGCATGCAAGGCGGCGACGGGTCGCCAGCAGGTCGAGATCACGGCGAGCGATGCGAAGGGCTCGACCGTGCTCGCGAACTTTCCGATCTACTGCGGCACCGCGCCACCGCCGTCGCTGACGGTGGAGCCGTCGCTCGACGACGCCCCGATCTCGGATCCGGCGGCCGCGGAGCAGCGGCTGTTCGCGCTGGTGAATCGCGACCGCACGGCTGCGGGACTCCCGGCGCTGCAGTGGGACCCGCGCGCTGCCGAGGTCGCGCGCGGTCACTCCGAGGAGATGCGCGCCACGAAGGTGGTCGCGCACATCTCGCCACGCACGGGGTCGGCAGCAGACCGGGTTCGCGTGGCCGGCATCAAGACCGCGGTCGTGCTCGAGAACGTCGCGCGCGCGTACGGGATTGGCGAGGCGCACGAGGGGCTGATGAACAGCCCGGGGCACCGCGCGAACATCCTGGCGCTCGCGGCCACGAACCTCGGGGTCGGCGTGGTGTACGGCGAGGAGGTCTCGGGCCGACGCGAGATCTTCGTGACCCAGGTGTTCACGCGCGTGCCACCGAAGCTCGACCCGGTCGCTGCGGTCGAGGCGATCCGCGCCAAGGTCAATGCCGTGCAGCACGTCGCGGTGGTGCCGAAGCTGTCCGCGATCGCGCAGGAGCTCGCGACCCAGCTCGCCGCCGGCAAGTCTCGCGACCAGGCGTATCCGGCCGTGAAGCGCGAGGTCGATCTGCTCGGGGCCACGTATGCGCGGGTCGGTAGCGTGATCACGGCCGCCGGCGATCTCGACACCCTGGAGGGCAGCGCGATCCTCGGGGATGCGCACCCGGACGACATCGGTATCGGCGTCGCGCAGGGCATGCATCCCGAGATCGGCGAGGGCGCCATCTGGATCGTCGTACTGCTTGCCGATCGACGCTGACGTACCCGCGTGCCGTTACGGATGGCGGGCGCGCGCGCGATCGAGGCGACCACGGTAGTCCACGTTCGCCGGCGCGAGCTTGCAGAGCCGCTCGTACGCAGCGATGGCGAGGTCCCACT
>JAYSYE010000069.1:0-7203 GCA_043716635.1 Deltaproteobacteria bacterium
AGATGTTCGACGCGCAGCACGTCGGGCCGGACTTCCGCATCGAGGAAGGCACGCTGAACGAGGACGCATACCAGGCGTCTCTGAACGTCTACGCCGCGTTCGCGACGGCGGAGGTCCCGCTCCACGAGCGCGTGCGTCTCGTCGGCGGCGCGCGCTTCGAGCACGCGACGCAGGACCTCTCGAACGGCAGCCCCTACGCGATCGCCGGCACCATCGCCTCCGTCAATCGCAACGAGAACGACGTGATGCCGGGCGTGAACCTCGTGATCGCGGCGCGTGCCGACATGAACGTCCGTGCCGCATACAGCTACACGCTCACGCGCCCGCGGTTCCGCGAGCTCGCCCCGTTCCTGTTCTTCGACTACATCCGCCGCCGCGACATCTCCGGCAACCCGGACCTCGCGACCACGCACATCCACAACGCCGACCTGCGCTGGGAGTGGTTCCCGGCCGAGAACGACGTGATCGCCGCGTCGGTGTTCTACAAGCACTTCGTCTCGCCGATCGAGCAGGTGCTCTCGAACGCGAACAGCGACGCCACGTTCATGAACGCGAACGGCGGCAACCTCGTCGGCGGCGAGCTCGAGGCGCGCACCTCGCTCGCGCACCTGACCCCGGCGCTGCGCGACTTCCGCATCGGCACGAACCTCGCCGTGATGCGCTCGCGCGTGCAGCTCGGCAATGCGCAGGCGCAGATGTTGCTGACGAATCAGACGCGTCCGCTGTTCGGACAGTCGCCGTTCGTTGCGAACGTGGATCTCGGCTACGTGAATCCCAAGCTCGCCTCGATCGACCTGCTCTACAACGTGGTGGGCTCGCGCATCACCGACGTCGGCGTCGAGGGCCTGCCCGACACCTACGAGCGACCGTTACACCGCGTGGACCTCGTCGCCGCGCGTGCGCTGCGCCGCGACCTCAGCCTGAAGCTCAGCGTCGCGAACCTCCTGAACCAGAAGGTCCGGCTCCAGCAGGACTCGATCACCGTCAACAGCTACAGCCCGGGCGTGTCCATCGCGCTCGGCCTCGATTGGACCCCTTGAAAGGAATGCTACCGATGAAGACCCAACTCGCCTCCATTGCGCTCGGCCTCTCCCTCGTCACGTCGGTCGCTGCATGCGGCAGCGACTCCGGACTCACCGATGGCATTGCCGTCGACGCGCCGACCTCGGTCGACTCGCCACCCTCCGTCGACGCGCCCCCGGGCGTGACGATGGTCGAGGTTGCCGGTGGCGACGTGAGCACCGACCAGCACTGGACGGCGGACCACATCTACCTGCTCCAGGCCTACTACTTCCAGACGGGCGGCACGCTCACCATCGACGCCGGCACCGAGGTCCGCGGCAAGATGGGCAGCGCGATCACGATCACGAAGGATGCGAAGATCGACGCGGTCGGTACGGCCGCCAAGCCGATCGTGTTCACCTCCGCGAACCCGACGCCGGCTGCCGGCGACTGGGGTGGCGTGATCCTCGAGGGCAAGGCGCCGATCAACGTGGTCGGCGGCACGAACAAGATCGAAGGCTTCCCCGACACGCTCGGCGAGAAGATCGTGTACGGCTCGGCCACTCCGAACCCCGCGCACGACTGCGGCAAGATCAACTACGCGCGCATCGAGTACGCGGGCTTCCTGCTGTCGCCGGATAACGAGCTGAACGGCCTCACCATGGGCGGCTGCGGCAGCGCGACATCGATCGACCACGTCCAGGTGCACCTCGGCCAGGACGACGGCGTCGAGATCTTCGGCGGCACGGTGAACGTCAGCCACCTCGTCATCTCGCAGCCCGACGACGACGGTCTCGACTGGGACCTCGGCTGGTCGGGCAAGGCGCAGTTCGTGATCGTGCAGCAGAAGCCCGGTCGTGGCGACAAGGGCATCGAGGCCGATAACAACCGCAACAACAACGAGCTCGCGCCGCGTAGCGCGCCGGAGCTGTGGAACGTGACGCTCATCGGCGGCAACGGCGGCGACGCCGACCCGCAGGGCGGCATGCATCTGCGCCGCGGTACGGCCGGCAAGATCAACAACGCCATCGTCGGGTACTTCGGCCACTACGCCGTGAATGTCGACGGCGCCTCGACGGTCGCCCAGTTCAATGCGGGCGCACTCGCCGTGAAGAACACGTACTTCGTGAAGTCGGACACCGACTCGGCGCTGTGGCCGACGGGCTTCGACGTGCCCGCGTCGGGTGTCGAGGACGACGGCGGCTTCAACGAAGCGGCCACGATCGGTGGCGATGCCACGAACCACATGAACGTCGACGTCAAGCTGCCGGACGCGCGCAACCTCACCGCCCCGAGCTTCAAGCCGATGGCGGGCTCGCCGGTGCTGACCGGATGCGGCACGCCCCCGGCAGGGTTCGACACGACCGCGACGTTCTGCGGCGCGATCGGCGCCACGGACTGGACCGCGGGCTGGACCCGCTTTCCGCTGTGACCCGCTTCCAGCAGTGATGACGCAGGCGCACGGCGCCTGACCCGGGACCGCGCACCGACGCGCAGGCGTTCGGGTCGACGCCCGGTCGGTAGCCCCCCGGAGTACGGCACCGCATTTGTACTGGTGCATCGGCATGCTCAGCACGCCGAAGGACGGTGGGGTCACGACCTCGCTGTGGATGGACACGCAGACGCCGGTATTTCCCGGCACCGCGCCGGGCGAGGTGGACGTGCTCGTGATCGGGGCCGGAATTGCCGGGCTCACGTGCGCCGTCGAGCTCGCGCGGGCGGGCCGCCAGGTCACCGTGATCGACGACGGACCGATCGGCGGCGGCGAGACGGGCCGCACGAGCGCGCATCTCACCTCGGCGGTCGACGACCGCTACTACGAGATCGCCAGCAGATTCGGCGCGGACGGCGCGAAGATCGTCGCGGAGAGTCACGCCGCGGCGATCGACTACATCGAGCGAATGGTGAAGGAGCGCGCGATCGAGTGCGACTTCCAGCGCGTCGATGGCTACCTGTTCGAGCCGCCCGGCGATCGCCCGCGCACGCACGAGGAGCTCGAGAAGGAGCTCGTCGCCGCGACGGATGCGGGACTCTCGTGCGAGCTCGTCGAGAGCGCACCGCTCCCGTTCGCGACGGGCCCGGCGTTGAAGTTCGTGGCGCAGGCC
Source organism: Deltaproteobacteria bacterium (assembly GCA_043716635.1). GTDB lineage: Bacteria > Myxococcota_A > Polyangia > Haliangiales > Haliangiaceae > JABFXX01. Next base: position 3,108 of record JAYSYE010000069.1, read on the forward strand.
GAGTTCCATCCGCTGAAGTATCTGCGCGGGCTCGCGGACTACGCGTGCGAGCTCGGAGTCGTCATCCACACGGGCGTTCACGCGGAGGCGATCGAGCCCGATCCGACCCACGAGGAGGGCGCGCTCGGCAAGCCGTTGCGCGTGCTCGTCACGGGCTCCGAGCCGATCCGGGCGTCCATCGTGGTGGACGCGACGAACGGCGATATGTCGAGCTCGTTCAAGATGTGGCTGCAGCAGGCCGCGTATCGCAGCTACGTGGTCGCGTTCGCGATCCCGCTCGGTACGATTCCGCACGCGCTGTACTGGGAGACGGGCGACGCGTATCGCTACATTCGCGTGGCGCGCGGCGAGGACGGAGGGGACGTGCTGATCGTGGGCGGCGAGGATCATCGCGTCGGCCAGAGCCACAGCGGGACGCAGTTCGAGGCACTCGAGCAGTGGACGCGCGAGTACATTCCCGCCGTGGGTCGCGTGGTCGCGACGTGGTCGGGTCAGATCATGGAGCCGGTCGACGGCCCGGCGCACATCGGCAAGTCGCCGACGATGGAGAACGTGTACCTGTGCACCGGCGATTCGGGGGAGGGGCTCACGCACGGCACGATCGCCGGGCTGATGATCCCGCAGCTCGTCGCGGGCAATTCGTCGGCGTGGGAGCGCGTGTACGACCCCAACCGCAACCACGCGCACGCAGCCGGCAAGTACCTGAGCGAGGCCGGGAAGACGGTGGCGCCGTACCTCGACTGGATCCGCGGCGGCGACGTGCAGAGCATCGACGAGATTCCCCGGGGGCAGGGCGCGCTGCTCCGTCGCGGGCTCGGGATCGTGGCCGCGTACCGGGACGATGCGGGCGAGTGCCACCTGATGTCGGCGGCATGTCCGCACATGAAGGGCGTCGTGCAATGGAACGGCGTCGAGAAGACGTGGGACTGCCCGTGTCACGGCTCGCGCTTCGACGCGTACGGGACCGTGCTGAACGGGCCGGCCGTCACCAACATGACGTCCGCCGAGGCGCCTGGCGAGGCACCCGTCGCGACCCCCGCGTTGCAGGCGGGTGACAGCTTCGTCGCACGCCCTGGCGTGTGAGCGACGAGACCGCGCTAGGAGGGTGAATGGCGTAGCCATTCGGGACCCCCTTGTGCCGGGCGAACCGCGCAAGGCGCGCCCGGCCTAGTTCAGGTGCGTGCATGTCGATGAGCGACGCGCCACCGGCACATCGCTAGCGAAGTCGGCTCGATCGCTCGCTGTAGTCGGCTGTCACACGGCGGGTGCGTGCGTGTGACACGAGCGTCACGAGGGGATGGTGGGGTGAGGGGTGATGAAGTGGTGCGCGATGATCGCGGTCCTCGGCGCCTGTGCGCCGCCCGCCAGGGACGACGCGAGGCGAGCCCGGGTCATCGCCACGCTCGCAGATGACAACTACGAGTGGTCGCGGCGCGATCCGGAGCTCGTCGCGATGAAGCTGGCGAAGCTGCAGCGGGGACCGTACGAGTGGCTCCGCGGCACCGGGGCGCTGTTCTGGCGCGACGTGATGGAGCCGGGCGGCGCGCGCGCCGAGACGGCGTTCGGGGACGCGGCCTCGTCGCGGGTGCTGCTCGTGGGCGATCCGCACCCCGAGAATGCGGGGACGTTCCGCGCCAGCGACGGCACGATGACCGTCGACTGGAACGACTTCGACGCGACGGGGTACGGGCCCTTCACCGGCGACCTGCGGCGGCTCGGCGCGGGGCTCGCCATCATCGCGCGCGTCGGCGCGCCGGGTGACGAGCCGTTCTGCGCGCGCGTGGTGGACGCGACCGTGGCCGCGTACGCCGCCGCGATCGGCGCGCTCGCCGCGGGTGAGGGGATCGAGCCGACGGGGATGGGGGCGCATCCCCTGCTCGACAAGCAGCTCGCGAAGGGCCTCGCGCGTGGCGATGCCCTGTTCGCGGTCGACGAGCTGGCTCCGGTACGCGATGGCGTGCGGGAGCTCGTCGTCGGCGACCTCGAGCCCGTCGGCGCCGATGGCGTGATCGAGGACCGCGTCGAGCCCGTCACGGATCCGGACGAGGCCGTGATGCTGCGCGGAGCGATCGAGCGCTGGTCACGCGGCCGGCTCGATGCATCGGCCGCCACGGTGAAGCTGCTGGCGCGCAGGATCGGGTCCGGCGTGGCGAGCTACGCCGCGCTGCGCTACGACGCGGTGCTCGAAGGGGAGACGCTGGCCACGGCCGACGATCGCATCATCGAGCTCAAGGAGACCCGCGATGGCGTGATCCTGCGCGGGACGCCGCAGCGCGCGGCGGCACCATGGGACTCGCCCAGCGCGCGCGCGGTCGACACCCAGCGCAGGCTGCAATCGCGTCCCGACGAGGACGCGCTGCTGGGCGCGACCACCGCGGGCGGCCTCGCACTCAAGGTCCGCGACCGCGAGGCGTACCAGCGCGGCATCAGCGCGACGGACCTCGAGGCCTTGGCGGGCGGGAGCTCCGCGAAGCGCCAGCAGCTGGTCGAGCTGGCCGCGATCTACGGGCGGATGCTGGCCCGCGCGCACGGCGGGGCACGCACCGACGACGGCGTCCCGGGCATCCGCGTGATCGCGCCGCGACTCGCCGGCCGCGAGGCAGCCTTCGTTGCCGAGCTCACGGCCGCGGCGCTCGCGGACGCCGATCAGGTGCAGGCCGACCATGCCGCGTTCGCCGGCGTCGATCTGGCCGCGGAGGTGCTGCCGTGAGCCGTTCGCTGGCGATCGCAGCCACGCTCGCGGCGCTGACCGCCGGAGGGACCGGGACCGGATGGGCCGACGCGCCGGTGCACCCGAAGGCGCGGCTCGACGTGGAGCTGACCACGCAGGCGCGTGCGATCGTGCAAGCAGGCGAGGACCTGACGGATCTCAGGCTCGATCGTGGCGAGCTGGGTGCGGTCGTGGACGTGACGCCCGACGTCGGCGCCGAGTTTCGCTTCGAGGCGATCCGGAGCGCGAGCGACGGTGGCTCGCTCGGCGTCGATGGCGACTCGACGGTCGTGCGCGTGAAGTACGCGCAGGTCGTGGGCGGACATGCGCTGACGCCGTGGCTCCGCATCGACGGCGCGATGGGGTTCGTGCCGGATCCGTGGATTCGCTCGCTCGAAGACGCCTACCCGCTGAAGGCGCTCTCGCGCACGGGCAGCGAGCGCCTGCTCGGGTGGCAGCCGAGCGACCTGGCGCTGTTCGCGCAGCTCGCGGCGGGGCCCGTGCGGCTCGCCGTGCACGTCGGGAACGGCGAGGGGCTGCGCTTTCCCGAGCGCAACTCCGGCAAGACGACGACGGCCGTACTCGGTGTCGAGGTACTCGCCGCGCGCGTCGTGCGCCTCGACGCCGCCGTGGTCGGACGAGATGGCTCGATCGGCGCGGGTGCGATCCGTGATCGTCGACTCGGTGCGCAGGCGAGCATCGCGATCCCGTGGCTGCGCGCAGGCGGCGAGGTCGTGCGCGCGTGGGGGATCGGCAACCGCGGCGACCTCGAGGGCTGGCTCGCCGAGGGCTGGGCGGAGGGCCACGTGCTCGCGAGCGGTTACGTCGCGGCGCGCGCGGCGACCCTCGGCTACCTGGATCACGGCGGACGCACGTCCACGTTCGGCGGCGCGGTGGCCTACGAGCCGTGGCGCGAGGCCGGGGACCGGACCGAGCGGGAACGCGGGCGCGTGCGGGTGTGGCTGGCCGTGGACCGCGTGACGACTCGCGGAGACGCCATGCCCGTGCTGGGTGCCGATTCCGGCGACGCCACGACGATCATGCTGATCGCCTCGGCGCTCGCGCCAATCACGTTCTGAGAGGTCTCATGCGCGCGCGTTCACTGTTCCTGGTCTCCCTGTTCGGCTCGATCGCGGCCTGCAGCAACGCGGCTGACCCCATCGCGCCCGACGGGGGAATCGTCGCGCCGCACGACGCGGCCGGGGACCACCTCGATGCCGACGGACGGCCCGCGGCCGACGGTGCGCAGCTGCAGGTCCTCGCGATCAACGAGGTCGCGGCCGGCGAGACCCCCGACTGGTTCGAGGTCGTGAACCTGTCGCCGTTGACGCTGACGCTCTCGGACTTCGTGTACTGCGATGTCGCGGACGACTTCGTGAAGGCGAA
>JAYSYE010000070.1:0-7192 GCA_043716635.1 Deltaproteobacteria bacterium
AGGGCACCGACACGGTGGCCTCGATGGTGACGTTCAGCGACGGCATGCCCGAGCGGAAGCTGTACCGGACCTTCAAGGTGAAGACCGTCACCAACGACGACTTCGCCTCGATGTACGAGGTGCTGTCGCGCCGGTTCCGCCGCGCCGGCGACGGCGATCCGGCCTGGGCGCCGCCCGATCTGCTGGTGATCGACGGCGGCAAGGGCCAGCTCGGGATGGCGGTGGCCGCGCTGACCGACCTCGGCTTCGTGCTCGATCGCGAGGACGCCCTGGACGTGGTCGCGCTGGCCAAGGAGCGCGAGCTGATGAAGGGCGACGCGCCCGACCGGGTCTACCTGCGCAACGTGAAGGAGCCGGTGGCGCTGCGCGCCAACACCGCCGAGCTGTTCCTGCTGGCGCGGCTGCGCGACGAGGCGCACCGGTTCGCGAACACGTTCCACCGCGACCGCCGCTCGAAGGGCAGCCTCAAGAGCGAGCTCGACTCGATCCCGGGCATCGGCACGACGCGGCGGCAGCGGCTGCTGAAGCACTTCGGCAGCACGCGCGCCGTGCGGCAGGCGACGCTCGACGAGCTCGCGAAGGCGCCGGGGATGACCAGGAAGGCCGCATCGCAGGTCGCGCAGTTCTTCGCGCTGCAGGCCGCGAACCCGTTCGCGCCGGCTCGGACCGAGGACGATCGCCCGGTCCCGGCGCAGGACGCGGTCACCGCGCTCGAGCCCACCGCCCTCGACGCTCTCGACGACTGCGCGGACCTGGCGGTCACCGATCACGCGGCCGAAGGCGACTGCGCGACCGATGCGAACGTCGAGGGCCGCACCGGCGACGTCGACCTCGATGCCGAGGTGCGCTCGCCGGACGACGCGAGCTGAGGCGACGCCGCGCGCGCCGCGCGCCGCGTGATTCTCACGATCGGTGGCGTGGCGCGGACGGCGGGATCAGGCAGATCGTGTGGTCCGTATCGCTGCGGCGGCACGCCGCGATCGTGAACGTGCGCGCGCCGAGCTTCACGCGCGCGTGCGACAGCGCCGTCCACGTGCTCTGCGAGGCGACCGGCCCCCCCAGGTTGTTGCGCGTGATGGTGACGGTCCCGTCGGCCGCGAACGTGTACGTCGTCGACTCGTACACCGAGGTCTTCTTCTCCGGGTTGAACTCGATCCAGTCCGAGCCCACGAGCAGGTCGGCCACGGGGGCATCCTCCGCGGCAGGCGCTTGCTGGCGCGTGATCGAGTAACCCGCGAGCACCGGCTTGCGCGCATCGGCAGACGCCGCACCCGAGGCGGAACACACCAGCACGGCTACCACCACGGGAACGAGAGCATCACGCATGAACGCGAGCATGAACCGGCGTGCGACCCCGCGCCACTGCCGGTTGCGGGTGGGCAGACGCGAGGCCTGCACCACCCGCACTGTCCTGTTAAAGTACCCCCATGGCACCCCAGGTTCCGGCGCGGGTCGCTCGGGCGCTCGCCGGCCTGCGGTCGTACCTCACGGGCCGTTTCGGCGCGCGGCTCGTCGACCTCCGCTTGTTCGGGTCGTACGCCCGTGGCGACGCGCGTCCAGACTCGGATGTCGACGTGCTCGTGGTCGTCGTGGATCTCTCGCGCACGGAGCGCCGCAGCATCCTCGAGCAGTCGGTCGACCTCTATTTCGATCACTCCCTGCGGGTCTCGCCGCTCGCGCTCTCGGAGTCCGAATACCGAGAGCTGGTCGATCGCGAGTACTTGATCGCGCAAGACATCGCGGAGCAGGGCATCGCCTTGTGACCGATCCGAACAGGCGCCAGAATCTTCACCTCGAGCTGGAACGCGGTGATGCCAGCCTCCGCGCCGCCGACGCCTTGCTGGCACTGGCGCTCTGGGACGACGCCATTAGCCGCGCCTACTACGCCGCATTCCACTGGCTACGCGCGCTGCTATTCACCGAAGGGCTCGAAGCTCGCACCCACTCAGGAACTCACGACCTGTTCTTCCAGCACTTCGTCGCCACGGGACGCGCCCCCCGCGAGCTTGCGAAGCGCTTCGCCGTGCTCCAGAAGCTCCGCGAGCAAGCGGACTACGCGCGCGCGTTTCGCGCGACCGAAGCCGACGCTCGCGAACAGCTCGCCGCTGCCGAACAGCTGCGCGGCTGGATTGACTCCGCCCTTGCCTCCGGCGGCTGGCTCGGCCCGTAGCGCATCACGCCGACAGCCGGCCGAGGGTGCGCGTCGCGGCGACGGAAAATTTGGGCGGCGTGGTGGGGGCATGTAGGATAAGGTGCTCCCAGGGGCGGAGTCACCACCGATGTCAAAGAACCGAAAGATTGCAGCGAGTTCGGCTCCCTCGTCCACGGACCGGAGGCAGGAGGTGGTGGGCGTGGTCGGGCTCGGGGCAGCCCTGTTCCTCCTCGTGGCCATGGTGTCCCTGCAGGGCCACAAGCTCGTCATGGGGCCCTTCGGGCGCGCCAGTGCGAGCGCGGTCTACGGGTTTGCCGGGCTCTGCGGGTACTTCCTGATCGCCCTCGCGGCGATCGCGGCGGTGCGCACGCTGCTCGAGCGCAAGCCGGTGATGCCGATCTCGATCACGGCGGGCGTGATCATCGGCGTGGTCTCGCTGGCGACGCTCGCGCACCTCGCGGCTCCCGGCTACCGGGTCGCGGGTCACGGGCCCGGGGGCGCGGTGGGCGAGCACCTCGCGGAGGTCCTGCGCGCGGTCATCAGCACGGCAGGGACGGCGCTACTCGGGCTGGTCGGGCTGGTGGTCGCGGTCGTCGTGGCCACGCCGCTGCGCATGGGCGACGTGCTCCGCGCGATCGGGCGCGCGCTGGCAACGGTCGGCCACGGCGCGAAGCACGGGCTGTTCGCGTTCGGCCGCTTCTGGGCCGACGTGTTCCGCGCGATCCTCCCCGGCGGTCGCGACGAGGACGCGGACGACGGTGACGACGACGAGGACGACGACGCCGTGCCGCGCGCGAAGAAGCAGGACGCGTTCGAGGTCAGCGACGACGAGCACGGCGACGAGCCGCAGATCATAGAGCGTACGATCCCCAATGCGCTCGATGGCGCACCGAAGAAGGCGCGCAAGAAGCAGCAGCAGGATACCGACCTCGATCCCGACGCGTTCACCGCGGTCGAGCCCGAGTACCCGCAGCACCTGCTCGATGCCGAGAAGGCGGAGGCGGGCGGCCGCAAGGACAAGGCGCCGCTCCCGAAGCCGCGCCGCGCGCGCATGGCGGCGGGCACGGTCGCGCCGGACCTCGACGAGGACGAGTCGGAGGGCATGGCGCCCGTCATCGCCGCCGTGGCCGCCGCGAACGCCGCTGCCGCACCCGCCGCCGGCAAGCCCGCCGCCGTGATCGTCGAGGATGCGCCCGTGGCACGCCCCGTCGTGCCGTCGCTGATCGTCGAGTCCCGCTTCAAGCACGCCGACAAGAACGAGATGGCGGCGAAGGAGAAGGCCGCCGAGGCCGAGCGCCAGACGTTCATCAAGATCGGCGAGGGTGACTACAAGCTGCCGTCGATCCAGCTGCTCAACTACGACGCGAGCACGCAGAACACGATCGACAAGACAGCGATGCTCGAGCTGTCCGCGAAGCTGACGCAGACCCTCGAGAACTATGGCGTGAAGGGCGATGTCGTCGCGATCCGCCCCGGTCCCGTCGTCACGATGTACGAGTTCGCGCCGGCGCCTGGCGTCAGGGTGAGCAAGATCGTGAACCTCGCCGACGATCTCGCGCTCGCGCTCGAGGCGCTGCGCGTCCGTATCGTGGCGCCCATCCCCGGCAAGGCCGCCGTCGGGATCGAGGTTCCGAACAAGGCGCGCGAGAAGGTCTTCCTCAAGGAGATCCTTGCGGACGACACGTTCCTCAAGGGTCGCGCGAAGCTCCCGCTCGCGCTCGGCAAGGACATCGAAGGCGGCCCGGCTGTCCTCGATCTCGCCCGCATGCCGCACTTGCTCGTGGCCGGCACGACCGGCTCCGGCAAGTCGGTCGCGGTCAACGCGTTCATCACGAGCCTGCTCTATCACTGCAGTCCCGAAGACGTCCGCATGATCATGGTGGACCCCAAGATGCTCGAGCTCTCGATCTACGAGGGCATCCCGCACCTGCTGCTCCCCGTGGTCACGGACCCGAAGAAGGCCAACCTCGCGCTGCGCTGGGCCGTCGAGGAGATGGAGCGTCGCTACGACATGCTGGCGCAGGCCGGCGTGCGCGACATCGGCGGGTTCAACGACAAGGTCGGCAAGCAGCTCGCGAAGGTCGAGGCCGACAAGCTGCGCGCCGCCGCCGAGGCCGCGCACCTGGCGCTCGAGGACGACATCGGCAAGGCCGTCGCCGCCAGCTCGCCCGAGGAAGCGGATGCACGCGAGAAGCTCGTCACCGCCCCGCCCCACCGGCTGCCGTACATCGTGGTCGTGATCGACGAGTTCGCGGACCTCATGATGTGCGCGCCGAAGGAAGTCGAGACGAGCGTGGCGCGCATCGCCCAGAAGGCGCGCGCCTGCGGCATCCACCTGATCCTCGCGACGCAGCGGCCGTCGGTGGACGTGATCACGGGCCTCATCAAGGCGAACTTCCCGTCGCGCATCGCGTTCTCGGTGGCGTCGAAGATCGACTCGCGCACCATCCTCGACCAGTCGGGTGCCGAGGCCCTGCTCGGCGCCGGCGACATGCTGTTCTCGGATCGCGGCGCAGCGCCGGTGCGCCTGCACGGGGCCTACGTCGACGAGGAGGAGATCCAGCGCGTCGTCAGCTTCCTGAAGACGCAGGCGCGACCGGTCTACAACCTCGACATCCTGAAGCCGCGCGAGGAAGAGGGCGAAGGCGAAGGCGGTGGCCCGGGCGGCATGCCGTCGGGCAAGAGCGACGACGATATGTACGACAAGGCGGTCTACATCGTCACGACGACGCGCAACGCCTCGATCTCGTGGGTCCAGCGCCAGCTGCGCATCGGCTACAACCGCGCCGCGCGGCTCGTCGAGGAGATGGAGAAGCAGGGCGTGGTGTCTTGCCCCGACCACACCAACAAGCGTGAGGTGCTCATCGGCGACGCGATTGCGTAGCGCCTGCGCCGTGTTACGACCGGGGTCTCACCGAGATCGGCGTGGCTGAATGCGCTGCGGCGCACCGCGTCCAAGACTGCAGGAGATCGACCGCCATGTTCGACATTCTAGGACTCGTCACCCGCGTACTGCTCGCCGCCCCGACTGCCGGTGCGGCCACTCCTGCCGCGAAGCCGGCGCCCGTCGCGGCAGCCCCCACGACCGCGACGACGACGACCACGGTCGCCGCGCCGACGGCGGCCCAGCTCGTCGACAAGGTGCAGGGCTTCTACCAGAGCATCACGCAGGTGACGGCTTCGTTCCGGCAGACCGTCACGAACAGCACGTTCGGCGGCTCGAAGGACAGCGACGGCAAGGTCTACCTGCTGAAGCCCGGCATGATGCGCTTCGACTATCTGCAAAAGGCGAAGGGCAAGGTCACGATGGAGAAGGAGTTCGTCTCGGACGGCTCCACGCTGTTCGTGATCGAGCACAACAACAAGCAGGTCATCCAGCAGAGCCTGCAGGGCAACATGCTGCCCGTGGCGGTGACGTTCCTCTACGGCAAGGGGAACCTCAACACCGACTTCGTGGCGGCGATCGACACGGCGTCGAAGTATGGCGGCGCCGACGAGATCACGCTGAAGCTGACGCCCAAGGTGCCGTCGGCGCAGTACAAGAATCTGATCCTCGTGGTGTCCAAGAAGGACTTCCACGTGACGCAGTCGATCATCGTCGACTCGTCGAACAACGTGAACCAGTTCCGCTTCTTCTCGCCGGACTTCAAGACGGCGATCGCCGCGAGCAAGTTCAAGGTCGACCTGAAGAACGCCGCGATCCGGAACTATCACATCGTGACCGCGGGCCAGACCGCGACGCCGGCGCCGGGCGGCCCGGGCGGCTCGGGCGCGTCGACCGTCAAGGTCGCGCCGGCGAAGGCCACGACGAAGTAGTGACTTCCCGGGGTCCAAGCCGCCACGCGCCGGACCTGGACTCGCGCGCTCGCCGGCCGTCTCGAGATCGGCCAAGCTGCTGGGATGTGCGGGCGCTACACGCTGACGAGGTACGACGGGATCGTCGAGGATCTCCAGGCCGCGATCGGAGCGGGCGTCACCGCGAGCGAATGGTGGAAGCCCCGCTTCAACGTCGCGCCCACGCAGCCCGCACCCGTCGTGCTGCTGCGTGATGGCGTGCGCACGCTCGAGCTGATGAAGTGGGGCCTCGTGCCGCACTGGGCTGCGCGCGAGCGGACCGCCGCTGGGGCGAGCCCGGCGAAGCGCCCGCCCCTGATGATCAACGCGCGCGTCGAGACGCTCGTCGACAAGCCGACGTTCCGCGACGCGCTCTCCCGGCGACGCTGCCTCGTCCCTGCCGACGGGTTCTTCGAGTGGCAGCGGCTCGGCGGCACGCCGGTCCCCATGTACTTCCACCCCGGCACACCGCGGCTCGTCGCGTTCGCGGGCCTGTGGGCGCGCGCGCGCACCGATGCGGGCGAGCAGTACACGTTCACGATCATCACGGGCTCGCCGAACGAGCTGGTGCTGCCGATCCACGATCGGATGCCCGTCGTGCTCGATCCGAGCACGTACGCGGCGTGGCTCGATCCGGCGGTGGACCACGTCGCCGCCCGCGCGCTGCTGTCGACGCCGGCCGTCAGCGACTGGCGCGCCGAGCCCGTCTCGACCTGGGTGAACAAGGCCGACCACGAGGGACCGCAGTGCATCGAGCGCGTGCCCACCGCAGACGCCTCGACACAGACCTCGCTGTTCTGAGGCGAACGCGGGCCGACCCGTGTGTTTGGCCCGAGCCGCGGGTCACTCCACCGGGCCGCGCGCGCACTCCGCTTTCACCGCGACGAGCGGCTGCTGCCATCTGCGAGCTCGGGACCCGCGATCCCGGGACCGCGACGCAGCCGCGCGAGCCCTGGCGATCCTGCCTCGACCGCAGCGACACGGCGGTCGACCGCATCATCCGGCGACTCGACGAGCTCCTCGCTCACCTCTGGTGCGGGGGGATCCATGCCAGGCCGATGCCGACGTTCTGGAGCAAGCGCGTGATTAGCTCGAGCTCGACATGTGACACCGAACTGCGCCGGCCAAAGCTGGACCTGAACTGAAGTTACTCGTAGACATCCGCGGATCCGTATTCGAGCGGCGCCGACTTCCTCGGCTGGAAGG
>JAYSYE010000008.1:0-8052 GCA_043716635.1 Deltaproteobacteria bacterium
GCGGACGGGTGCTGCTGCAGCACCTGGCGGGCGAGCTTCTGGAGCTCGGGGTGCACCTTGAACTGCGGCATCACGAACTTGCCGAGGTAGTTCGGATCCTCGTCGGCGAGAGACATCATCTCGGTGCGCGCGACAGCGCGCTGGTTCGCGGCGAACCGTGCGAACACGCGGGCGACCCGCGCCTGGATCGCGATGTTCTCGCTCTGCTCGGTGGCCTTCGCGGGCGCCTCGATCGTGTCGAGCAGCGCGATCGCCTCCTTCGGCTTGCCGGTCCGCGCCCACGCCTCGGCCACGAGGGCCGCCGCGAACGGACGGACCTCCTTGCGCTGCGGGTTGTCGAGGTTCATCGAGTCGGCGCACTTGCGCGCGTTCGCGGTGCTGCCGTTGTTGAGGTAGAGCTGCGTCTTCAGCAGCGAGACGTCGTCCTGCATCCCGGGCGGGTACGACTTGAGCTCGGTGCTCTCGAGCAGCTTGAGCGCGCCCGCCGGGTTGTCCTGGGCCATCAGCTGCGCGCGCGCGAACAGGTTCGTCGGCGTGCCGGCGTCCTTGCCCTCGGAGAGCCGGGCCAGCGCATCGCGCCGCGCCTCGGTGCTGTGCGTCGCGCCCTGGAGCAGCGACACCACGCGCCGCTGCTTGCGCAGCATGCGGAACGCCCAGATCATCACCGCCGCGAGCACCGCGGTGAGCACGCTCACGATGATCAGCAGCACCGTGCTGTGCGTGGACAGCGTGAAGGCCCAGATGGCCACCACCACGACGCCGAGGATGATCAGCGCCTTCTTGCTGATGCCGCCCTGGATCGCGGCCGCTGCCGGGGCCGCCTCGCCACCGTCGGCCGGGGCCACCGCTTCACTCTGCTTCTTCGCCACGCCCTGCCGTACCAAGCGAGAGCCGACTAGTCCAGGTCGATCCGCTCGATGTGGATGTTGGCGTCCTGCGGATCGGGCCGTTGCACGGCCTGGGCGAAGTGGTCGCTCGCCGCCGGCGCGATCTCGACGCGCGTCTCGCGGGCGAGCACCTGGATCTTGCCGATCTCGCGCTTGGTGATGTCACCGCGCCGGCACAGCAGCGGGATGAGCCACTTGGGATCGGCGTTCTTGTAGCGCCCGACGTTCACCGAGAACCACGTGCCGCCACCGGGAGGCGGGTCACCCGCACCGCGCTGGCGGCCGCGCGTCGGCGCCTCGTCGCCAGCGACCGTCTTGCGCGAGCCGAAGCTGCGGCGCTCGCCGCTCTCGGCACCGGCGCCAGCGCTCTCCGAGACCGAGCTGCCACCCTCACTGCCGGTCGACGTGTCGCCCTCGGCCGGGCGGGCCACCCGCGGACGCTCCGCGTGCTGCGTGCGCTCGCCACGCGCCGCGAACGGCGTGCGCGGCCCGTGCGACGACGGCCCGTGCGACGACGGCCCGTACGACGACGGCCCGCGCGACGACGGCCCGTTGGCGCGGTCCCCGAACTGCGACCGCTCCCCGTACTGCGGGCGGTCGCGGCCCTCGCGCGAGCTCGACATCGGCGCCCCGGCAGGACGGCCCGGGCGCATCGACGGCGGGATCGTGAGCTCCTCGGGCGCAGGCCGCGCCTCGCGACGCTGACGCACGAGCGCGGCGATCAGCTCCTCGGGCTTGTGCGTCTCCAGCAGCTTCTTCGCGACCGCGCGGTCCTCCTCGGTCGAGCCGACGGCGAGCGCGGCCACCTCGGGCACGAGCCGCTCCTGGTCCTTGGCGAGGATGTCCTCGGCCGATGGACCCTTCATCCACTTCGGATCGACGTGCGCGGTCTGGAACATGCGCTCCACGTAGCGGCGCGCGTTGTCCGGCACGAGCACGATCACGAGGCCGCGCTTGCCCGCGCGACCCGTGCGGCCGCTGCGGTGCACCATCGTCTGCGCGTTGTTCGGCAGGTCGGCGTGGATCACGAGCCCGAGGTCGGGCAGGTCGAGCCCACGCGCGGCCACATCGGTCGCGACACACACCCGGGCGCGCCCGTCGCGCAGCTGCTGCAGCGCCGACGTGCGCTCGCGCTGCGTCAGCTCGCCCGACAGCGCCGCCACGGCAAAGCCGCGCTCCGCGAGGTTCGCCGCGAGGTGGGTGACCCCATCGCGCGTCGCGCAGAACACGAGCGCCCCGACGGCGTCGTGGAACCGCAGCATGTTCACCACGTTGAGATCGCGCTCGCGCTGGACGATCGGCACCGCGCAGTACTCGATGTCGGCGTGGCGCTCGTTGGTGGTCTGCGTCGCGAGGCGCAGCGCGTCCTTCTGGAACTTCTTCGCCATCGCGGCGATGTCGCGCGGGATGGTCGCGGAGAACAGCAGCGTGCGGCGCTCGGCGGGCGCCGACTCGAGCAGCTTTTCGATGTCCTCGCGGAAGCCCATGTCGAGCATCTCGTCGGCCTCGTCGAGCACGACGCAGGCGAGCTTCGACAGCGTCAGCGCGCCGCGGGCAAGGTGATCCGAGAGCCGCCCTGGCGTGCCGACGACGATGTGCACCCCTCGGCGCAGCTCGTCCGTCTCGCGGCGCGGATCGAAGCCACCGACGCACGTCGCGATGCGCGCACCCGTCTCCGAGAACAGCCACTGGAGCTCGCGGAACACCTGCTGCGCGAGCTCGCGCGTCGGCGTGACCACGAGGGCGAGCGGGGCGCCCGGCTTGCCGAACTTGAGCTCCTCGCCGAGGAGGGTCGCCGCGATCCCGAGGCCGAAGGCGACGGTCTTGCCCGATCCCGTCTGGGCCGACACGAGCAAGTCGCGCGCGGCGTCGGCCGCGAGCACGGCAGCCTGCACCGCGGTGGGCTCGGCGTAGGCCTTCTTGACGAGGGCGATCTTGAGGCTGGGGTGCGCGCGGTCGAACGACGGGGAGGGATCGGACAAAGCGGCGCACCCTAGTCCCTCGGACCCGATGACGCAACCTGTCAAATCCGGAGGCCCGGTCGGGCCGCCGTGGGGCCGTCAGGGACCGTCTGGCGCCGTCAGGGACCGTCTGGCGCCGTCCGGGCGAGGTTGCGGCCGATCAGCGCAGCGCGGAGAAGTCGATGAACCCCTTCGCGGGCGAGGTGTCGATCAATCGAACCTGCAGGCGATCGCCGACGTCGAGGCCGTGCTCGTTCTCCACGATGCGGCCCTCCGCGGGCGGGCGCACGAGCCGCGCGAACGTGCCCTTGTCGCCGACGCCGGTGACGATCGCATCGAAGACCTCGCCGATCCGGGTCGACAGGAACGCAGCCGCCGCGACCTTGCGCATCGTGCGCTCGACCTTGCGGCCGGCGTTCTCGCGCTCCGTGCAGTGGTCCGCGATCGCCGTGAGCTGGTCGTCATTGTAAGGCGCGGGCGCGCCGGCCGCCGCGGCCTTGAGCAGGCGCTGCGTCACGAGGTCGGGGTAGCGCCGGTTCGGCGCCGTGGAGTGCTGGTAGTCCTCGACGGCGAGGCCGAAGTGGCCGATGTCGGGCGCGCCGCCGCGCTGCACCACGTACTGGCCCGGCCCGAGCAGCTTCACGATCGACAGCGAGAGCTCGGGGTAGCGGTCCGGATCCGCGGCCTTGCGGGCGCGCAGAAACCCGGCGAGTGCCTTCGAGTCGGCCTCGGCGGGCAGCTGATACCCGGATGCGGCGGCGAGCGCCACGATGCGGTCCCAGCGCTTCGGCTTCAAGACCACACGGCGCACCGACGAGCGGTTCAGCGCCTCGAGGTAGCGCGCGGTGGCGCCGTTCGTCGCGACCATGATGTCCTCGATCAGCTGGCGCGCGCGGTTCTGGTGCTGCACCTCGAGCGACACGACGCGGCCGTTCTCCGACACGGCGCGAGCCTCGACGGTCTCGAAGTCGAGCGCGCCCGCCTCCACGCGGTGCTTGCGCAGGCGCTGCGCGGCCTCGTCCTGGAGCTTCACCTGCGCGCCCAGCTCCGCATCATTGGGCTCGTGGCTCGCGTGGCCTTCGAGCCACTCGCCGATGGTCTCGTACACGAGCTTCGCGTAGTTGCGCACGCGCGCCCGGTACACCTTCACGAGCTTGTCATCGACCGTGCCGTCCGCCGCGACCACGATCTCCGTCACCATCGCGAGGTGGTCCTGGTCCTGGAGCAGCGACGTCCGGTGCTCGGACAGCACGCGCGGCAACATGGGGAACGTCGTGATGCCCGTGTACAGCGACGAGGTGTTGGCAGCCGCGAACTGGTCGACGGGCGAGCCCGCCGGCACGTAGGCATCGACGTCCGCGATCCCCACGAGCACCCGGATCGCACCATCGGCCAGGCGCTCGGCCCACTCGACCTGGTCGAGGTCCTGCGACTCCTGGTTGTCGATCGACGACCACTTGAGGGCTCGTAGATCGGTCACACTCGCCGCGGGATCCTGGGTCGGGATCGAGGCCTCGAGATCCGCCGGCATCGCGGCCCGAAACCCGTTCTCCTCGACGACACGCCGGGCGATCGCCTGCATGTCGAGATCGCCGTGTCCGCCGTTCTGGCTCATGGATGGTTCTAACCTTCTACCGTAGATCGCGCTCGCGGGCCTCGGCGTCGGCGCACCTCGGCGTGGTACGCTTCGGCCGTGGGCCGCACCGCGGAACCTGACGAGCTCGATGACCCGGGCTCGACGGTCCTGACGGCAACCGATCCGCTGGCGGAGCCGAGCCGGCCCGCTCAGCTCCAGCTCGTCGTGATCGGCGACGCCACGCTCACGTCCCACCGGGTGCCTGACAGCGCGACGGTCACGATCGGCCGGAGCCCGAGCTGCGACATCCTGATCAACGACAACTCGATCTCGCGCAAGCACGCGGTGCTCGCGATCGGCGACCGCGATCACCTGAGGATCGAGGACCTGGGTAGCGCGAACGGCACCACGGTCCGCGGCCGCAAGCTCGAGCATTCCCGCCCGACCCAGATCGCGATCGGCGAGGTCGTCTCCCTCGGCAGCGTCAAGATCATGCTGCAGCCGAAGTCGCGGCGTACGTGCGGCCGCGTGGGGAGCCACGCAGCCTTCCTCGACAGCGTCGACGAGCACTGCCGGGTTGCCGAGCAGGCCGGCACGGGGTTCGCCCTGCTCCGCATCCATACCGATCGCCGCGCGTCGGCACCGCTGCTCGAGGAGACGCTCGGCCAGTCCCTGCGCGAATCGGACATTCTCGCGAAGTTCGGGCCGCACGAGTACGAGGTGCTCATGCCCGGGACGCCGGAGGGTCAGGCCGACGCAGCGGCGCGGCGGCTCGATGGTCAGCTGCTCGAGCGCGGCCTGCGCTGCCGGATGTTCGTCGCCTGCTACCCCCGCGACGGGACCATCGCGAAGGAGCTGCTGGCGCGCGTGCATGCACCCGAACCGGCGGCCCGCGTGCCGGTGCCAGGGGACATCGTCGTCTCCGATCCGCTCATGCACGGAGTCTTGCGCACGCTCGACCAGGTCGCGAGCTCGAACATCGGCGTGCTGTTCCGCGGCGAGACCGGGACCGGCAAGGAGGTGTTCGCTCACGCCCTTCACCGCGCGTCGACGCGCGCCTCGGGCCCGTTCGTCGCTGTGAACTGCGCCGCCCTCACGGAGACGCTGTTCGAGAGCGAGCTGTTCGGCCACGAGAAGGGCGCGTTCACTCACGCGCACGCCGCGAAGGTCGGGCTCCTCGAGACCGCGCACGGCGGCACGCTCCTGCTCGACGAGGTCGGTGACATGCCGCTCTCGATCCAGGTCAAGCTGCTGCGCTTCCTCGAGGACTCGCAGGTGCGCCGCGTCGGCGGCGTCAAGTCACACGCGATCGACGTGCGGGTCGTCGCCGCGACGAACATCGACCTCGAGGAGCACATCGCGCGCGGCACGTTCCGCCGTGATCTGTTCTACCGGCTCAACGGCATCACGATCGTGCTCCCCGCGCTCCGCGACCGCCCCGCCGAGCTCGAGCCGATGGCGCGGGCGTTCATTGCACGCAGCTGGAACCGCACGGACGCCGCACCACCCGCGCTCGTGCGCGACGCCCTCGACGCGCTCCTCGCCTACCCCTGGCCGGGCAACGTGCGCGAGCTGAAGCACGTGATCGCGCGCGCGGTGCTCCTGTGCGGCGGCGGGCCGATCCAGCCGGAGCATCTTCAGCTCGAGCCGGTCGCCGTGCCGGCTTCGCCCAGCCGCCGCGCGGCCGACACGGAGCGAACGGAGCCCATCGAGACGCTCGGGCGCGAGAAGGGCGAGGACGAGCAGCAGTGGATCCTGCGCGGGCTCGAGCGCGCCGGCGGTAACCAGACCCGGGCGGCTCGCCTGCTCGGCCTGTCGCGGCGCACCCTCGTCAGCCGCCTCGGCGAGTACCAGATCGAGCGACCTCGCAAGCTCAAGCTAAAGCCCCTCGACGAGGGCTGAGGCGCTTACAGCAGCTTCAGGTACGCGATGATGTCCGCGCGCTCCCGGGCGGTGAGCGACAATCCGAACAGGGCGAACATCTTCTCGTAGTGATCCATCATCTGGTCGAAGTTCTTCGCGCTGTTGTTGTGGAAGTACGGTGCTGTGTTCTTCGCGTTCCACAGCGTCGTGATCTTGAACATGTCCGCGTCGGCGGGGTTGCCGGTGATGAGCGCGCGGCCGGGGTCGGTGCTCGTCACCGTCGTCACGGTGTTGCTCGCGTCGCGGAACTCGTAGGTGACCGGCGTACCGCCGCCGGTGCCGAGCTGCGACACGAACGCGGTGAAGACCTTCGAGCCTGCGGGCACGCCGAACAGCGCCTCGAGCCCCGGTGAGGTCTGATCGAGCATCGGGCCGGTGTGGCAGTGTACGCACCGCGGGACGGGTACATGCGCGTCGTCGGTGAAGAAGACGCGACCGCGCTTCTCGGAGGCCGTGTTACCCGGGGGCAACACGGGCGCCGGACCGCCGGAGGCGTAGGCCTCGAGCTGGTGATCCGAGAACTGTGTCTTCTCGTAGGCGGCGATGCTGTCCAGCTCCTGGGCCGTCGGGGTGCGCCCGGGCTCCATGTGGGCCGCGATGGCGCCCGCGGCCTGGGCCTGGAGATTCGGCGCCCGGCCGTCGGCCATCAGCACCGTGTCCAGCGCGGGCGCGTTCAGCGTCGACGGGATGCCGCGGAAGAGCTCGGCGGTGCGCGAGCTCGAGCCCTGGATCGACACGTTGGCGGGCAGGGGAATGAGGATGCGGATCGTCGCGTCGGTCAGCAGCCGGTGGTACGTGGCACCGCCGGCGACGTCGGCATCGATGCTGCGGAAGATCGCATCGGCGCCATCGCTGTCCTCCGCGAACTCCTGGATGTCGTGTGGCGACAGCGTCTGGTTTCGACCGGCGTGGCACGTGGCGCAGGTGCGACCGTTGCCGTGGAACGTCTCCCGGTCGAACAGCAGCTCGCCGGCCTTCGCCTGCGGGCTCCGCTGCAGCTCGCTCGACGCCTCTCCCGTCGGATCGGACTGATCCGTCGCAGCTCCCGGGTCAGCGCAAGCGACGAGGACGGACGCCAGGAGGAAATGGAAGCGTTGCATGCCACGACCCTGATGAACGATCCGTGCCACGCGCGAAGTGGCGAAATCACCCTCGGGCGCCGGACGCGCTGCGCAGCGTTGCGCAACGTCGCGCAGGGTTGCGCAACGTTGCGCAACGGTGCGCAGGGCGTCTGGTCTCACATCTTGATGCGTTCGTTCTTCGGGTCGTACAGGGGCCGGAGCGACGCGCGCGCGGGATACCGAGAGCCGGCGATCTCCACCTGCCACGCGCCCGCCGCGATCCACGCCGGATCGATCGGGACGGCCGCGGCGAGCATGGCCAGTCCGACCGCTCCGCCGAGCGTGTGCCCGTACGACGCGGCGCGGATGTAGCCCACCGGCGTGCCGTCGCGGAGCACCGGCTCGGCGTGAAACAGCATCGCCTGCGGATCCTCGACGAAGATCTGCACGAGGCGCTTCTTCAGCGGGCCCGCCGCCTTCTGGGCCACCACCGCGTCGCGCCCGAGGAACCCGCCGGGCTTGTCGAGATCGACGGCGAATCCGAGCCCCGCCTCGAGCACCGAATCGGTGTTGTCGATGTCGTGCCCGTAGTCGCGATAGCCCTTCTCCATGCGCAGGCTCGCGAGCGCCTTGAGGCCCGCGTG
>JAYSYE010000071.1:0-21661 GCA_043716635.1 Deltaproteobacteria bacterium
TGCGGATGCGGATGCGGATGCGGATGCGGATGGCGACGACGGCGCCACGAGCCGCAAGCAAGCGCGCGTGCGGACCGCCGCCGCAACGGGCGACAACGAGGCACTGGTCCCGCTGTTCGGCGAGAACAGCGTCGAGACGGACACCATCCTCGGCGCGCCCGCGAAGCACGTGCCCGTGCAGACGCCCCGCTTCATCATCGAGGGCGGCGCGTACTACAGCTCGCGCACGCTCTCGGTCGAGAACGAGAACAACGATGCGCAGCAGTACCAGGGCGTTGGCAGCAAGGGCGTGTCGTTCAAGGTCGCGGCCTATCCGTTCCCGCACCAGACGATCGATGGCGTCGTCTCCGGGCTCGGGTTCTCGGGTGAGGTCTGGAAATCACCGGCGAGCACGGTCTCGGTGACGACGGACGCGGGCGTGGTCGAGAACCACTTCGACTACGGCGGCTGGGACGCCGCGGCTCACTACCGCCAGCCGCTCAGCAGCATGCTGACGATCGATGGTGAGGCGGGCTACGGCCAGGAGCACTACACCTTCGAGAACGACATCCAGCTCGACGTGCCGGACACGAGCTATCGCTCGTTCCACGCGGGCGGCGAGCTCGACCTGGCGATCACCGAGCACGCGACGGTCGGCGTCGGCGCGAAGTATCACTACGTCGTCGACTCCGGGGACCTGATGTCGACGCAATGGTACGGCCCGGGCACCACGTCCGGGGTCACCCTCGACGGCAACTTCTCGATCCCGCTGCCCAGGCGTCTCTTCGTGAAGGGCGACTTCGCCTATCGCCGCTACTCGACCACGTTCGACAGCCAGGACGTCGGAGCCGAGTCCGCCCTCTCCGCGCACGACAGCACGGTCGCCGCGACCGTGCACATGGGCATCGCGTTTTAGCTCGCGACGTCCCACCACACCCGATCACCCACCCCGATCGCTCGCCCCCTCCTGTCACCGAGGACACGCCCCATGTCGAAGCCCACGCAGATGCCGCCCGCCGATCCCTTCCAGTCCATCGACCTCGCCCAGCTCGAGCAAGTCTCCGGAGGTGCGTCGCGCGTGTCGTCGCGCGCCGGCGGAGCCGACGACCAGCTCGTCGCGATGCTGACGCAGGTGACCGACTCCATCAAGCAGCTCTCGAGCAAGGGCTCCGGGAGCGATCCGATGCAAATGATGATGATGATGATGATGGGAGGCCGCGGCGGTGGCGGCGGTGCCGCAGCGGCCCCGGCAGCGGCCGCACCTCCCCCGGCGCCGATCATCAACGTCACCACCAAGCGGTACTAGGAGGGTGAATGGCGTAGCCATTCGGGACCCCCTTGTGCCGGGCGAACCGCGCAAGGCGCGCCCGGCCTAGGAGGGTGAATGGCGTAGCCATTCGGGACCCCCTTCTGCCGGGCGAACCGCGCAAGGCGCGCCCGGCCTGACCACTCACTCGCAGCCTCGCTCTCCCATTCGACGACAGGAGTTTTTCATGTCCAAAATTCAGACCACATCGACCAGCGCATTCCCCACGATCGACGGGTCGGCCCTCAGGGCCGTCACCGGCGGCCGCATGATCCCTCGCAAGGGGACCGACCCGGCGATCGTCACGGGCTTCAGGACGCTCGCCGAGGCGGTGGCCTCCGCGGGCCAGGTGATGACGCAGAAGAAGGCGGAGAGCGCCCAGCAGATGCAGCAGGTGATGCAGCAGATGATGCAGAAGCGGGGGGGATAGCGCGGATCGGTGGTGCCCATCGCAGGTCACGCAGCGCGCGATGTACGGACGAGCTCGGAGGTTGCACCTCCGGGCTCGTGCTGCGTTTCGGTGGTGCGTCCGGGCGCCGGACGAAGCGGCGGATGTCGACCGCGGGGTATGCGATCGCCGCATGCGGGTTACGCGGATCGCGAGGAACATCGTGGAAGTGGTTGATCGCGCTGATCGCGACGAGCGGCACGGGCGCTGCACGAGGTCAGGACACACCCCCAACAAGGACGCCCACGATGATCGAACTCAACACGCTCGAGCTTGCGACTGTTTCTGGCGGCACCACGAAGACCCTTGGCACGTCGGCCGCCGCATCGGTCGACTCCGCGACGCAGACCGCACTCACCAACATCACGAGCTCGCTCGACTCGCTCAAGGGTAACCAGAACAAGGGCGGCCTCGATACGACGACGGCGATGGCGCTCGGGCTCATGATGTCGCAGCGTAACCAGAGCTCGTCGCAGACGATCATTGCCGGCGGCGGTGGCGGCTTCTTCCACTCGTCCGTCACGCGCTGGTAGCGCGCAGCCCGCTCGCCATCGCTCGAGCTCCGACGAGCTCGGCTCGCCCCGACGGTCCCGCAGGATCGACCTCCCGCACGAGCATGGCGCTGCCGGTTCGACCAACGGTTCCGACGAGACCGATCGAGATGTGGTGACTCGATCGAGAGCATGGGGCGGAATGGGCCCCGAACCGTGCTCGCCTCGTCGACTTTTTTAGCGGTGAGAACGACGAAGACGTGGTGACTTCGTCGAGGGGGTAGCCCGGAATGGGCCCCGGGCTGCCCCCGCCTCATCGCCTTGTTTTTACGTTCGCTCCGGCTTGTCGAGGTCGAACCCGAGCTGCGCCGACGGTAGCGCCTCCTGGTCGAAGCGCACCGCGCCCGCCTCGTCCGTGTAGTTGGCGGCGAAGCGATTCGCGGACACCGGATCGAGCGCACCCAGCTCGCGCAGCACGAGGGTCGCGATCTCGCTCCACTCGACGGTCTTGCGGCCCGTATCCACGAGCAGCGCCTCGATCTTCATCGCGAGGTGGCGCAGCTGGTCGTCGTCGATGCGGGCCCGATGCGAGCAGACTCGACGCAGCGCGAGCAGCAGCTTGTCGGACTCGAACGCCTCCACGTTGCCGTCGCGCTTCGCGACCTTGAGTCCCGGTGCGCCGAGCTTCTCGTACGTCGTGAACCGTCGCTTGCACACCGCGCAGACGCGACGCCGCCGCAGACCATCCGCGGTGAAGCGGGTCTCCGTGACGTTCGAGTCACCTCGGCAGTAGGGGCACTGCACGAAAGGATCGTAGCCCGGCGCAGCGGTACTTCGCCAATAGGCTGGGCGCCCCGCCGAGATCCGACATCCGGTAGACCGTGTCCCCGCGCACGGCGAGGGTCTCCGGGAAGCCCAGGAGCAAGTTCGTGAGGCGGGTGACCGTCGCCGTGGCCGGGTTGCGCCAGCCGTCGACGCGGAACACTCCGCCGAAGTCGAGCGAGTTCGAGCCGACGAGGAGCGTGCCGTCCGTGTCGAATGCGCAGTCCGCGATCACGCCGTTGGACGCGATCGCGATCGCGCGGGTGCGGTCCACCACGAGGCGGCCCGCGACGAGCGCCAGCGCGTACAGGTGGCCGTCGGCCTTGGCGGCGACGAACCCGGCGAGCTCGTCGGTGGCCTCCGGGCCGGGCGGGGCGAGGCACAGGCCCTCGTAGTTGCGGCCGCAGTTCGTGAACGCCGCGCCGCACACCATGCCGTCGGAGGTCGGGACGGCATCGCCCATCCCGCCCTTGCGGTTCGGGAGGTCTTCGGGACCGAGCGGGTAGGGCCCGTCGACGAGGGCGAACCCGTGCCCAGCGCGCTTCCAGGCGCGGATCCAGCCCGGCGAGGAGACCGCGTAGACGGTGTCGCCGCGGGTGGCGACCCCTTCGAGATCGTCGGCGCCGGGGGCCGTGGTTCCGAGCGGCAGCTTGCCCTGCTCGCGCGTCACGCCGGTCTCGGGATCGATGATCGCGTAGGCGCCGTCGTTGCCGCTGTCGGAGATCACGACGAGCGCGGGTACGCTATCGACCGCGAGCCACGCCGCGCCGGACGCCTCGGGCACCGGGGAATCGTGCGCGAACGGCAGCGACTCGCACGCCAGGCTCGGCGCGGCCGCGGCGCCCGGATCCAGGGGAGCCGCCGGGCTCGGGCTCGGGCTCGGGCTCGGGCTCGATGTCGGCGCGGGCACCGGTGCGGCGTGGCGCTCGCGACCACAGGCTGCGGCGAGCAAGATCAGGGCGACGGACCGCACCCGGCGAGGCTTAACACTGTTGGCGCGCCCGTCGGCGCGCTATAGGGAGTTCGTCATGTCCGACCGGCGATATCTCGTCAAGGAGATGTTCGGCCCCACGCTGCAAGGCGAGGGAGCTCACGCCGGGCGCGCGTGCGTGTTCCTCCGCTTCGCGGCGTGCAACCTCGACTGTCCGGGCTGCGACACCGATTTCGCGACGGAGGGCGCGGTCCGCATGGATGCGGCCGAGATCGTCGCGCGGCTCCGCGAGCTCGATTCCTCGAAGACCGCGCGCGTGATCGTGACCGGCGGCGAACCGACGCTGCAGTGGGACGCGCCCCTCGCCGAGGCCGTGCGTGGTGCCGGCTTCCGCGTGCACATGGAGTCGAACGGCACCCGGGCCCCGCAGGGCGCGGTCGACTGGCTGACCGTGTCGCCGAAGCCGCAGCACCACCCGGTGGGCCTGGCGCTCGCGACGGACGTCTCCGCGAACGAGCTCAAGGTCGTCGTGGACGCGACCGTCGACGAGGCGGTGCTGGATCGCTACGCCGCCCGCTACCAGTGCGAGCACTACTTCGTGCAGCCGTGGATGGACGACCACTACACCGCTTACCTCGCGAAGACGCTGCGGCTGATCCAGGCGCGTCCGCAGTGGCGGCTGTCCATGCAGCTGCACAAGCTCGTCGGCGTCCCGTAGGCCCCGCGCGGCGATCAGGCGGCGGGTGCTGCTCGCGGGGTGCGCCACGGCCGGAGCACCAGCAGCAGCGCGAGCGCGACGAGCGCGGTGACCCCGCCGAAGTAGAACGGAGCGTCGGGTCCGACGCGGTCCCACAGCACGCCGGCGACGACGCTGCTGACGAGCGTCGCGAGGCCCGACCCGAGGTAGAACAGGCCGATCCCGAAGCCGCGGCGCGCGCGCGGGACGTGGTCGGCGAGGAGCGCCTTGCCCACCCCGTCAGTGAGCGCGATGTACACGCCGTAGAACGCGAGCAGCGGCCACAGCGCGGTCGCGCCCGTTCGCGCGATCCCGAGATACACGACCGCGTAGATGCCCCACCCGATCGCGATCACCGGCCAGCGTCCCAGGCGGTCGCTGAGCACGCCTGCGGGGTACGACACCGCCATGTAGACGAAGCTGAAGAGCGCATACACGATGACCACCTGCCACGGCGCGAACCCGACCTTCGCGGCGCGCAGGAGCAGGAACGTGTCGCTGCTGTTCGCGAGCGAGAACACGAGCATGAGCAGGAGGACAATCCAGTACGTCCGGCTCAGGCCACGAAGTCCGCTGGCGGGGGGCGGCGCCGTCGCCACGGGAGCCGGCTCCACATGGGCGGGCGGCTCGCGCAGCAGGAACGTGAAGCCGAGGGCCAGGAATCCGAGCACGGCCGCGATCGCGAAGATCGTGCGGAACGTCGAGGCCGTGTGCGCGACCTGCGTGACGTTCGGGTTCTCGACGGGAGATCCGCTCAGCCACCACAGCAGGAACGCGGAGCCGAGCACGCCGACCACGGCCCCGGCGCTGTCCATCGCGCGGTGCAGGCCGAACGCGCGCCCGCGGTCCGCCTCGGCCGTGGTGTCCGCGATCAACGCATCGCGCGGGCTCGAGCGAATGCCCTTGCCGATGCGATCGACGGTGCGGCCGACCAGCACCATCGGCCATGCGACGGCCGCGACGAGCACGGCCTTGCCGATGACGGGCAGCCCGTAGCCCAGGCGGACGTACGGCACGCGGCGCTGGAACCGGTCGCTGCGGTAACCGATCCAGGCGGCCAGCAGCGCGACCGCGGCCTGCGCGACGCCCTCGATCCAGCCGAGCGAGGTGGCGGTGGCCCCGAGCACCACCACCATGAACAGCGGCAGCAGCGGATAGATCATCTCGCTCGAGATGTCGTTGAAGAACGAGACCCAGCCGAGGAGCACCACCTCGCGGGCGAGGGGCTTGCGGGGACCGGCCGGAGCGGGTGGACGGGTCGGCATGAGGTGGATCCTCTCCCTACCTCACGGCATCGGCGGCGTCGGGAGCCCCGAGATGCACGCGGCGACCGTCGTCGCGAGATCGCCGGACGCGAGCCCGGTGATCACGCACTGCTGACAGCTGGGCGACAGCCCGAACACCAGGATCCCGCAGTGCGAGATCACGCAGGCCAGCGTCGGGTCGCTGGCGCACGCCGTCTGCGCGCAGGTGAAGACCGGCGTCAGCTCCGCGATCGAGCAGGCGAGCGAGATGCCGCCGTCCCCGAACAGGCCGCCATCGGCGGTCACCGCGGCGTCAGCCGGAATCGCGGCATCGGCCGATCCGGGCGCATCGGCGACCGACGACGTGGGCGCATCGATCGCGTCGTTCGCGTCGTTCGCGTCCGTGCCGTCGAGTGACGCGTGCAAGTTGTCACCACACCCGGCCGCGAGCGTGAACGTGACCGACGCGGCGCACAGCAGAGCAGCGAGCTTCATGGGCGGGGACCCTACGCCATCTTCGCGCCCGCCGCGTGACCGATTTGGTGCTCCGGCACGTCGAGATCCTGGTCGGTATGGTCGCCAGCTGCTAGCTTCGCGACCGTGCTGCGGATCCTCGTCCTCGTGATCGCGATGCTCGTCGTCGCGGATGCGACGGGCCTCGTGGAGGCGTGCGATGCGGCATGCCTCGACGATGCCGAGGGCAAGCAGTGTCCCCCCGCGTGCCCGACCTGCGTGTGCGTGGGCCACGCGGTGACGCCGGTGCCCGCGGCGCCGGTCGCGATCACGTGCGCGACCCCGTCGCATTGCCGCCAGCTCGCGGTCCCGGCCCTCGTCACGATCCTCGGGCAACTCGCTCGAGCGCCCGCGCTGCGTCCTCCGATCCGTCCCTGCTGATTTCCACGCGGTCTGGAACAGCTGGCGGAGGGCGCCCCCGTGCGCCCGGGAGAACTCGTATGCGATGGAACCTCATCATCGCGGCGGTAGCAGGGGCATTCTGCCTCGTACCGCCGCTCGTCACGGCCGAGCCGCTCACCCTCGACGACGCGCTCGCGCGGGCCGCCGTGCGTCCGAGCCTCCGGGGCGCCGCGCTCGGTGTCGACGCAGCGCGCGCCCGTGCGGCCGGTGCGCGTCGCGCCGCGTACAACCCCGAGCTGTCCGCGAGCGCCGGACCGCAGTTCGGCGCGGGCGGGCTGTCACCGCGGATCGAGCTCGGGCTCGCGCAGACACTCGAGCGCGGCGGCAAGCGGCGCGCGCGCATCGGTGAAGCGGATGTCCTCGCCGGCGGCGCCGAGGTCGAGCGCATCGGCGAGGCGCTGCGAGCCCGCGTCGAGACCTGGCGAACGTTCGAGCACGCGCTCGTCGCGCGCGAACGGGTACACACCCGGCGCGAGATCGAAGACCTCGCGACCGCGCTCGCGATCGCGATGCAGGCCACCGCGCGGGCGGGCGGCACGACGACGCTGCGCGCGAACGTGCTCGTGGCCGATGCCGGGCGCGTGCGCCAGGAGCGCTTTGCGGCGGAGGGCGAGCTCGTCACCGCGCTCGCCGAGCTGGCGCGCGCGATCGGCGCACCCCCGGGCGAGGTGCTCGATCCCGTGGGCGCGCTGGCGATGCTGCGCGAGCCACCGGAGCATGGCGACGACGCGATCCGGCACCTGGTCAGCGGCCACCCCGAGCTCGCGCGGGCCGACGCGGCGGTCGCGGCGGCGAGCGCCCGGCGCGCGGTGGCGAGCTCGCGCGCCGTCGGCGACATCACGCTCGGCGTCGGCTACGCGTACGACCCCGACCCGGACGGGTCCCACGCCGTCGTCGGGACCGTCAGCATTCCGCTCGGCGTGCGCAACCGCAACCAAGGCGAGCGCGCCGCGACGCGGATCGAGGTGGCGCATGCGCAGCTCGACCGCGACCAGACGCGCGCCGAGATCGAGCGCGGCGCGCGGCTCGCGTACGACCGCTACGCGCTCGCGCGCGGTGCGGTGTCCGGCTTCGATGCGACGATCATCGACCACCTGCACGCCAACCTGAGCGCCGCGCAGGAGGCGTTCACCCGCGGGGGGCTCGACTTCGCCGAGCTGGCCACGACGCAGCGCGAGCTGGTCGCGGCGCGCATCGCGTACCTGGACGCCTATGCGGCGGCACTCGATGACTGGGCGGATCTCGCGCTCGCTGCCGCGACGGAGGTGGCGCCGTGAGGGCGACTGACACGTTTGCCGTCGTGGTCGCCCTGATGCTCGCGGCGTGCGGCCGACGCGAGGCCGCGCCGGAGGAGGCGAAGCCGACGGCCGTCGAGCCGGAGCGCGATTCGCAGATCGAGGTCTCGGAGCGCGTGGCGAAGGACGCGGGCTTGCAGGTCGCCGCCGTCACGCTGGGGACCGTGCCCTCGACCGTGGAGCTCGTGGGCGAGGTCGCGGCCGATCCGGACCGCGTCGCGAACGTGTCGGCGCGCGTGTCCGGACGCCTCGTCTCGATCGCGTTCCACGAGGGCCAGCACGTGGCGGTCGGCGACGTGCTCGCGGTGATCGAGTCGGGCGAGGTCGCGCGGATCCGCGCAGAGCTGACGTCCGCGGGAACGCGCGCGGACGCGGCGCGCAAGCGGGTGGACCGGCTCGCCGAGCTGGTGACGCTCGGCACGGCCTCGGCGCAGGACCTCGAGACCGCGCGTGCCGAGGCGGGCGCGCTCGCCTCGGACGTGTCGGCAGCCCGCCAGACCCTCGCGAGCATGGGCGGCGGTGGCGGCGCGACGGCGCGCATGTCGCTGCGGTCGCCACTCGCCGGCGTGGTGACGAAGCGGGACGGCGTCGTGGGGCAGCCCGTCGCGGCGGACCACGTGCTCGCGGAGATCGTCGACCTCGACCATGCGCTGTTCGTCGCGCGCCTGTTCGAGCACGACCTGGCGCGCGTGCACGAGGGCGCGAGCACCGAGGTGGTGCTCGACGCATTCACCGACACGACGTTTCGCGGCACCGTGCTGTCGATCGGTCGACAGGTCGAACCGGCGGCGCGCGCGGTGCTCGCTCGGATCGCGATCGACGACGTCGACGCCAAGCTCAAGATCGGCCTGTTCGGCACGGTGCGCGTCGTGATCCCCGACGCGGTCCCGCGGCCACCCGGACCCGTGGTGCCGGCGACCGCGGTCACGCAGATCGACGACCACGCGACGGTCTTCGTCGAGGTCGGACCGCGCCGCTTCGAGGCGCGCACGGTCGAGCTCGGGCACGCCACGACGGCCCTGGTCGAGATCACGGCCGGATTGCGCGCGGGCGACCGCGTGGCGATCGCGGGGCTCTTCACGCTGAAGAGCCTCGCGCTCAAATCCACGTTCGGCGAGGAGGAGTGAGATGGCGCTGATCAAGGCCATCCTCCACTGGTCGCTGCGGAACCGGATGCTCGTGATCGTGGCCTTCGCGGTGCTGGTCGGCTTCGGGATCCGCGCTGCGATCACGCTGCCGATCGATGCCGTCCCGGACGTCACGAACATGCAGGTGCAGATCATCACCACGGCACCGGCGCTCTCGCCCGTCGAAATGGAGCAGTACGTGTCGGTGCCGGTCGAGCGCGCGATGGCGGGGATCCCGCACACGACCGCGATCCGGTCCCTGTCGAAGTACGGCGTC
This sequence comes from Deltaproteobacteria bacterium, assembly GCA_043716635.1. GTDB lineage: Bacteria > Myxococcota_A > Polyangia > Haliangiales > Haliangiaceae > JABFXX01. The sequence continues at coordinate 9,572 of JAYSYE010000071.1, forward strand.
TCGGTGGTGACGATCGTCTTCGAGGACGGGACGAACATCTACTTCGCGCGGCAGATGGTGGCGGAGCGGATGCGCGAGGCCGAGGACGCGGTGCCTCGCGAGTATGGAACCCCGGAGATGGGGCCGATCTCGTCGGGGCTCGGCGAGATCTACCAGTTCGTGGTCCGCGGCGAGGGCAAGTCCGAGCGCGAGCTGAAGGAGACGCTCGACTGGTACGTGGCGCCGCTGGTCCGCATGGTGCCGGGCGTCGTCGAGGTGAACAGCTTCGGCGGCGAGACGAAGCAGTACGAGGTCGCGCTCGATCCGCGGCGGATGCAGGCGTCGGGCATCACGGTCGCGGACGTGGTCGGGGCGATCGAGCAGGCGAACGGGAACGCGGGCGGCGGCTACCTCGAGCGCGGCCCCGAGCAGCTCGTGGTGGGCTCGGTGGGGCTGGTGCGGTCGATCGCAGACCTGCGCAAGGTCGTGGTCGTGACCAGCAGCGATGGCGTGCCCATCACGATCGGGCGAGTCGCGTCACGCGTCGAGATCGGCTCGGCGTTGCGCCGCGGGGCCGCGTCGATCGACGGGCGGGGCGAAGTCACGGTGGGCGTGGTGATGATGCTGATGGGCGCCAACTCGCGCACGGTGACGGCGGCCGTGAAGGCGAAGATCTTGGCGCTGACACCGACGCTGCCGGCGGGGATCCGGATCGAGCCGTTCTACGACCGGTCCGCGCTCGTCGACCGCACGATCGGGACGGTCGCGCGCAACCTCGGCGAGGGCGCGCTGCTCGTGGTGGTCGTGCTCGTGCTCCTCCTCGGCAACCTGCGCGCGGGGGCGATCGTCGCGCTCGTGATCCCGCTCGCGATGCTGTTTGCGGTGCTGCTGATGAAGGCGACGGGGGCCTCCGGCAATCTCATGAGCCTCGGCGCGATCGATTTCGGGCTGATCGTGGATGGCGCGGTGATCGTCGTCGAGCATGCCGTGCGGCGGCTCGCGGAGACGCGGGCGCGGACGGGCGCCGTGCCCACGGCGAGCGAGCGGGCGGCGATCGTGGAGGCAGCGGCGACGGAGATGCTGTCGGCGAGCCTGTTCGGGCAGCTCGTCATCGCGATCGTCTACATCCCGATCCTCGGGCTCGGAGGCATCGAGGGGAAGCTGTTCCACCCGATGGCGATCACGGTGCTGTTCGCGCTCGGCGGCGCGTTCCTCGCGACGATCAGCCTCGTGCCCGTGCTCGCGAGCTTGGTCCTCCGCGGCGGGCACGAGCGCGAGACCTGGATCGTTCGGGCGGCGCAGCGCCTGTACCGTCCCGCCCTGTCGGTCGCGCTCCGCCGCCGCCTGCTGACGCTCGCGCTCGGCATCGGTATCCTGGCGATCGCGCTGCTCGTGGGACGGCGACTCGGCGCGGAGTTCGTGCCGAAGCTCGACGAGGGTGACGTGCTGGTCGAGGCGCGACGGCTCCCCGGGGTCGCGCTGTCGGAGTCGATCGAGACCGACCGCCGGCTGCAACTCGCGCTGCTCGAGGTGCCGGAGGTGGCCCACGTCGTGTCGAAGACCGGCGCGCCGGATCTCGCGAACGACCCGATGGGGATCGAGCAGACCGACATCTACATCCAGCTGAAGCCGCGCGCGCAGTGGCGCGAGGGGTTCGTGAAATCAGACATCGCGACGAGCGTGGCAGAGGCTCTGGAGACCAACGTGCCGGAGCTGTCGATCGGCCTGTCGCAGCCGATCGAGATGCGGACGAACGAGCTGATCGCCGGTGTGCGGTCCGACCTCGCGATCGAGATCTACGGCGACGATCTCGATCAGCTGCAGCGGATCGCGCGTCGGGTGGCGGCGGTCGTGCGCCGGGTGCCCGGTGCGGTCGACGTCCGCGCCGAGCAGGGGCAGGGGCTCGCGTACCTGCGCATCACGCCCGACCGCGATGCGCTCGCCCGGCACGGCCTGACCATCGCGGACGTGAGCTCGCTGACGCAGGCGATGGCCGTCGGTCGGTCGGCGGGCACGGTCCGCGAGGGCGACCGGCGCTTCCAGGTCGTCGTGAAGCTCGACGGGGTGACCGGCGATCTCGAGCGGGTGAAGGCGCTGCCGCTGCGCTCGTCCCGCGGCGCGATCGTCCCGCTCGGGGACGTGGCGATCGTGGAGACCGTGACCGGGCCGCTCGTGGTGAACCGGAACCAGCTGTCGCGCCGCACGTCGGTCGAGGCGAACGTGCGGGGACGCGACCTGGTGAGCGTGGTGAACGACGCGCGGGCGGCGGTCGCTCGCGACGTCAAGGTTCCCGCGGGCTACCGCATCGAATGGGGTGGGCAGTTCGAGAACTTCGTCAGCGCGAAGGCGCGGCTCCTGATCGTGGTGCCGCTCGCGCTGCTCGGGATCCTGTTCCTGTTGTGGCGCGCGTTCGATGCGGGCAAGCCGGCGCTGCTGATCTTCCTGAACATCCCGTTCGCGGTGATCGGCGGCGTGTTCGCGCTCGCGCTGCGCGGGTTGCCGTTCAGCATCTCGGCGGGGGTGGGCTTCATCGCGCTGTTCGGGGTGGCGGTGCTGAACGGGCTCGTGCTCGTCGCTGCGTGCCGGGCCCTCGAGGCTTCCGGGATCTCACCGCACGCGGCGATCCGCGAGGCGGCGCTGTCGAGGCTCCGTCCGGTGCTGATGACGGCGCTCGTCGCGGCGCTCGGCTTCATCCCGATGGCGCTCTCGACGGCGCCCGGCAGCGAGGTGCAGCGCCCGCTCGCGACGGTCGTGATCGGGGGCCTCGTCAGCGCGACGCTGCTGACACTGCTACTGTTCCCGGCGGTGTACTCGCTCGCGCACCGGACGCAGCAGACGCCGAAGACGGTGGAGAGTTCGCATGATGGATGAGCACGCGGGGCACGATCACGGTCACGCCGATCACGCCGACCACGCCGACCACGCCGACCACGCCGGCCACGCCGGCCACGCCGGCCACGCGCACGGGTTGCCGTCGAAGCTCGGTCGCGCATTCGCGATCGGGATGACGCTGAACCTCGCGTTCGTCGTCCTCGGCGTGATCGTCGGGATCACCGCGAGCTCGACGGCGCTGCTCGCCGACGCGGCGCACAACCTCGGCGACGCGCTCGGGCTGGCGCTGGCCTGGGGCGCGATGGTGCTCGCGCGCCGGGCGCGGACGGCGCGCCGCACGTACGGGCTGCGACGGACCACGATCGTCGCGACGGTGTTCAACGCGATGTTGATCCTCGTCGCGATCGGCGGTGTCAGCTGGGAGGCGATCCGCCGACTCGGTCACCCGCACGAGGTGTCCGGTGGCCTCGTGGCGATCGTGGCGGCCGTCGGTGTCGGGATCAACGGCATCGCCGCGCTGCTGTTCGCAAAGGGGCGAGCGGGCGACATGAACGTCCGCGCCGCGTTCCTGCACCTCGTGGCAGACGCCGCGGTCTCGGCGGGGGTCGTGGTCTCGGGCCTCGTCGTGTGGCGCACAGGCTGGTGGTGGGTCGATCCGGCCTCGAGTCTCGTCGTGTCGCTCGTGATCGTGCGTGGCACGTGGAAACTGTTCCGCGAGGCGATGGATCTGCTGCTCGACGCCGTGCCCGCGCACATCGACCTCCCCGCGGTGGAGGCCTACCTCCGCGCGCTTCCCGACGTGGTCGACCTCCACGACCTGCACGTGTGGTCGATGAGCACGACCGAGGTCGCGCTGACCGCGCACGTGCTCGTGCGATGGAACGCGTGCTCGCCGACGTTCCTGCGTGACGCCCAGCATCACCTCGAACATCGCTTCAAGATCAGTCACGCGACGATCCAGCTCGAGCCAGCGGACCACGCGCACCGGTGCGAGCAGGGCGTCGGCACCGTCGTGTGAGCGCCGCTACTCCTTCGCGGCGACGCCGAGCGCGGGCTTGAGCGCACCGAGTTGCCGGCGCTCCTTCTCTTCGCTGTAGCGCGTGCTCAGCACCCGGGAGTTGTCGCGCAGCAGCATCGTGAAGCGGAACAGCTCCTCCATCACGTCGACGACGCGATCGCGGTAGCCGGACGGCTTCATGCGGCCTGTCGCGTCGAACTCGTCGAACGCCCTGGGCACGGACGACTGGTTCGGGATCGTGAACATGCGCATCCAGCGGCCCAGCACCCGCATCTGGTTCACGGCGTTGAACGACTGGCTCCCGCCGGACACCTGCAAGACCGCGAGCGTGCGGCCCTGGGTCGGTCGGACCGCGCCGTCGCTGAGCGGGATCCAGTCGATCTGGTTCTTGAACGCGGCCGTCATCGCGCCATGCTGCTCGGGCGAGATCCAGACGTGGGCCTCCGACCACACGCTCAGGTCGCGGAGCTCGCGGACGGCCGGCAGATCGAAGGACGTCCGATCGAAGACCGGCAGATCGTTCGGCCGGTAGATCCGCACGTCGGCGCCGAACGCGGTGAGCACGCGACCGCACTCCTCGGCCAGGTACCGGCTGAAGCTCTTCGGGCGCAGCGAGCCGTACAGGATCAGGATCCGTGGCGGATGTGCGCTCGGTGCTCGCGCGAACGTGGCAAACGTCGACGCGGGATCGTGGGCCGGGAGATCGGTGTCGATCGTGTCAACGGGCGGGGCAACGGGCGGGGCAGCGGGTGGCGTGGTGGTCATGCGAGCTCCGGGGTGCGCGGCGAGCTGGAGAAGTACCGACGCCGCGCCCACAGGGAGACGTGGACGAGCCCGAGCATCACGGGGACCTCGACCAGTGGGCCGATCACGGCGGCGAAGGCCACGCCGCTGTGGATGCCGAACGTCGCCACGGCGACCGCGATCGCGAGCTCGAAGTTGTTCGAAGCCGCGGTGAACGACAGGGTCGCCGACTGCTCGTAGTCCGCGCCCGCCCGCTTGCTCAGGGCGAACGACGCGACGAACATCACCACGAAGTAGATCAGGAGCGGCACCGCGATCCGCACGACATCGAGCGGGAGCTGCACGATGGAATCGCCCTTCAGCGAGAACATGATGACGATCGTGAACAGGAGCGCGACCAGCGTGAGCGGTCCGATGCGCGGCACGAACCGCGTGCGGTACCACTCCGCGCCCCTCGCGCGCACGAGCAGCAGGCGGGTCACGAACCCCGCCGCGAACGGGATCCCGAGGTAGATGCCGACGCTCTTCGCGATCGCGAGCATCGAGATGTCGACGACGGCGCCGTGCAGGCCGAGCCACCGCGGCAGCAGCGTGGCGAACACGTACGCGTACACGGGGAAGCACACGACCTGGAAGATCGAGTTGAACGCGACGAGGCCGGCGCAGTAGTCGGTGTCGCCCTTCGCGAGGTCGTTCCACACGACCACCATCGCGATGCACCGCGCGAGGCCGATGACGATCAGCCCGATCATGTAGTCGGGCCGATCGGGCAGGAACACGACCGCGAGCACGAACATGAGCGCGGGGCCGATGACCCAGTTCTGCAGCAGCGAGAGCGCGAGCAGCCGCTTGTGCCGGAAGATCTTGCCGAGCTGCCCGTAGCGGACCTTCGTGAACGGCGGGTACATCATGAGCACGAGACCGATGGCGATCGGGAGGGACGTCGTGCCGACGCTGAGCCGGTCGAGGGCGCGCGGCAGGGCAGGGACGAGATTGCCGAGCGCGACCCCGACGGCCATCGCCGCGAAGATCCAGACGGTCAGGTAGCGGTCGAGCACCGAGAGCCGGCGCAGGACGCCGGGGGTGGAGGCCGTGGGGGAGAGGGCGGACGGAGCGGCGGTCATTTGCACGCGACCGGGCCGCAGGTCTTCTTGAGGCGGGCATGGTCGGCGCGCAGCGCACGCTCGGCGCCGAACGTCCGGGTGAGGACGTCGAGGACGCTCGTCACGGACGCGGTCTCCTGCTCCGTGATCCGGTAGTAGACCCACGTCCCGTCGCGCCGGCTATCGACGATGCCGGCGGACTTGAGGATCCCGAGCTGTCGCGAGCAGTTCGGCTGGTTCAATCCGAGCGCCGACTCGACGTGACACACGCACAGCTCGCCGTGCACGAGCAGCGCGATGATGCGCATCCGGGTCTCGTCGCCGAGGGCGCGGAACAGCCGCGAGAGCGGGCGAACGTCGTCGAGAGCGGTTGCGCTGGTCAACACGGTATGGAGATATCACGATATCTGCATGTTAAAAGCCAAGGGCATCCTGTTCCTGTGTGTCGCGAACTCCGCGCGCAGCCAGATGGCGGAGGGGCTCGCCCGCGCGCACCTCGGCGAGACTCGCCCCGTCCAGAGCGCTGGCAGCCAGCCCTCGACCGTGAACCCGTACGCGGTCGAGGTGATGCGCGAGCTCGGGATCGAGCTCACCGGTCAGCACTCGAAGTCCGTCGACACGATCGATCCCGCGACGGTGGGGACGGTGGTCACGCTCTGCGCCGAGGAGGTCTGCCCGGTGTTCCTCGGCCACGTCGAGCGCCTCCACTGGCCGATCGCCGATCCCGCCACGAGCGACCCGACGGTCACGCGCGAGGAGCTGCTCGCGCGCTTCCGCGCGGCGCGGGACGAGCTGCGATCGCGCATCGCCGGGCTATCGCTGACCTCGGTCGCCATCTGACGACGACGCGTTGCCCCGTTCGGCGGGCCTAGGCGCGCCGGGTCGGCAGCGCGATCACGATGTCACCGATGACATCGTCGCGCTTCATGCGGAGGTGCGGCGCGTCGGCGGTCACCGCAACGACTTCGGCGTCGCGCCCGGTGGCCGCGTCCCGGAGCAGGTAGGTCGCCCCCAGCCCGACTGCGAGCGCCATCTCGGCGCGGTCCTCGGGATTGTCGTCCGGCGATGGCCACGGAGCGCGGCCGACCCAGTACGTCACGATGCGATCACCCACGCGGGTGACACTGGTGACGTAAAACGAACGACGAGTCATCGGATGCGGGGTCAACGGATCACCGGGACCCACCACGATGCACGAGCCAGGGCGCGGGTTCAGCTCCGCCGGTGGCCGCTTCGCGCCGTGGGGTCATATCCCGCGATGTGGCCTCGGCGCTGCCGATGGCGGCTCATGCAGCCCTCATGCAGCACGGGCGAACCGGCGTCAGGGATCGACGACCGCGATCGTGGTCATCATCCCGGACTCGGCGTGCTCCAAAATGTGGCAGTGCATCATCCAGGTGCCGCTGTCGAGGGGCACCACGCCGACGTCGATCTGCTCGCGCGCGTGGATGAGGACGGTGTCGCGAAAGAACGGCTCGTCGACGGGGATGCCATTGCGGGCGAGCAGCCGGAAGAACATGCCGTGCGTGTGGATCGGGTGGATCCGGGGCGAGTCATTCGTGAAGTGAACGTGCGCGAAGCGGCCCCGCGTGAAGGTCGCGCTGGGCGGCATCGCATGCTGGTGCGTGGGGTCCATCGCCATGCCGTCGAATGACCAGGCGATCCCGAACGGCCCGCCGGCCTGTGCGTTCAGGTGAAAGTCGTGCGCGACGGGGGCCGCGAGCCCGTTCTCCCATCGAGGCACGTGGGCCGCCGCGGGCGACGCGAAGGCAGGCGTGTCCACGAGCGCCCCGGCGATCTGGATGTCCGCGAGCTTGTTCGGTCGCCGCGGCGAGAAGCGGTCCCACACCTCGAGCGGTCCGCTCGTGCTCCGGTCGAACGCGAGATCGATGTCGAGTCGGTTCCCGGGCGCGAGCTCGAAGCCGCGGGCGGGGATCGGCGCGCGCAGGTACATGCCGTCGACGGCGATGATGGTCGCGTCGAGCTCGCCGAAGTCGGGCACGAACATCCGGCCGTTCGCCGAGTTGAGCAGCCGGAGCCGGATGCGCTCCCCGGGCTGCACGGTGAGGACCGTGTGCGTGCGCCCGTTGATCGTGATGTCGCTGCCCCAGCGCCCGTCCATCGCGAGGTCGTGGCGCGTGTTGAACGGCGTCGCGATCTGGCCCGTCGAGTCGAGCAACCAGTCGTCCAGCACCCACACGAGGTCGCGCGAGTACGGCGGCGGCCGGGCATCCTCGACCACGAGCACGCCGTAGAGCCCGCGCTCGACCTGCTCGCTCGCGCGCACGTGGGGGTGGAACCAGAACGTGCCCGCGTCCTTGGGCGTGAACTCGTACACGAAGGTCTCACCCGGCTTCACGGGCGGCTGCGTGATGTACGGGACCCCGTCCATCGCGTTCGGCAGTCGCACGCCGTGCCAGTGGATCGTCGTCTCCTCGGGCAGCCCGTTCGTGAAGCGCACGCGGATCGTCTCGCCGAGGCGAATGCGCAGCGTCGGGCCCGGGACCTGGCCGTTGTACGCCCACACCCGGAGCGGCTTCCCGTCGATGAGCGGGAGCTCGGCGGGCGCGGCAGTGAGGTCGAACGAACGGATCACGCCCGTGGGGTGGGCCTGCTCCGGGTACGACCCCGCGAACTCGGCGAGCTCGCGATCGGCCGCCGGGGTCGGGGCCGGGGCCGGGGTCGGGGCCGGGGCCGACGGCGTACCGCATGCAACCGCCAGCGCGCCCAGTGAAAGCGCTCCTGCAAGGCATGTGAGCACGCGAACCGTCACGACACGCCAGAGATACCGCATCGTCGTGCTCGAGGTCCGTACGGAGTCGCCTCCGGGCGCGTTTCGCCCTATACCTTGCGCGTGAACGCCCGCCTGGCCACGCTGGCTCTCCTGGCGGCGATCGCGTGGGACGTGCCGAGCGTGATGGCCGGCGGTTGAGCGGGTTGAAGTAATCCAAACCTCCCGGTCGGGGGGTCCGAGACCAGCGACATCGAGGTCGGGCGCCTGTCGCTCGATCTGACGTCGATCGCGAGCACCGCGACCGCGACGCATGACGCGATCGAGACCGTCGTCGGCGGCGGTCCGGCAATGGTCATCCACGACCAGCGCGTGGCCAACGCCGAGGCCCGCGTGATCGCCGAGCTCGGGATCCGGACCTGGTTCGCCGCGACGGTGGTCCTGCCCGTGCGCGTCTTTCACACGACGATCCGATACCTCGGGGGCGACGGCGTGCCGGTCGCGATCGAGAACCCGTACGTGCATCACCACGACGAGACGCTCGTCGGAGTCGGTGACCCGTGGCTGCTCGGGCGTGCCGCGACCAGCGCGGGCGGCTTCGTGCTCGGCATCCGCGGCGGGGTCGCGATCCCGCTCGGTCGTACGGAGCCCGACCCCTTCGTGCTCGGCGATGCGGGCGTGCCGCACGAACATTCCCAGTTCGGCAGCGGCACGTTCGAGCCGCTCGTCGGCATCGATGCCGCGCGCATCATCGCAGGCGTCCGCGTCGATGCGTTCGCGCTGTCGATCCAGTCACTCTACGCGAGCTCGCGCGGCTACCAGGCGGGCGATCGCTACGCTGGCGGGCTCGGCGCCGCATCCGCGCTGGGGACGAAGCGGCTCCGCGTCCGCGCCACCATCGAAGGGCAGCACGAGACCGCGGAGACGTGGCGCGGCACCGTGCACACCGACGAGGGCAACACGGGGCGCACGGATCTGCTCGCCGGGATCGAGGCGAGCTGGCGCATCTCCGATGACTGGCATCTCGGCGTGTCCGCGAAGCTGCCGGTCTACACGCACGTGCAGGGCGGCCAGCTCGACTCGTCACCGTTCGTGGGCCTGAGCCTCGGGACACACGTTCACGTGTTCGAGGGCACCGGGACCGCGCACCATCATTCCGATCCGGGCGTGACGCCGGGCGACTGGACGGGGCTCGACGAGCGCGACGCGACCACGGACGGCAGCGCCGTCCCGCTCGTGCCCGTGCCTGGCAAGATCACCGTGTTCGACTTCTGGGCCGAGTGGTGCGGGCCGTGTCACGTGGTGGATCACGAGCTCGCCGCCGTCGTGCGCCGGCACCCAGGCGCGATCGCCGTGCGGAAGGTGAACGTCGTCGACACGGACTCGCCGGCGTCGGTGAAGTACCTCGGCGCGTTCACGCTGCCTCACCTCAAGGTGTTCGGCGCCAATGGCATACTGCTGTGGGAGCACTCGTCACCGCCGCTGGTGCTGACGAGCGAGGTCGAGCGACTGTTGACCGGGGGGCGCCCGCGCTCGTCGATCGAGGTGCCGGGTGCCCCGCGCATCGCGATCGCGGTCACCGATGCGGGATTCGCGCCCTCCCGCATCGCGGTCCCCGTCGGGACGCCCGTCACGCTGGTGTTCACCCGAGCCTCCACCTCGACGTGCGCGGTCGACGTCCACTTCGTGCTGCCCGACGGCACCCGGGTCGACGAGGCGCTCCCGCTCGGCCAGCCGGTCGCGATCCCGATCCGGGTCGATCGCGCGGGACCGATCGAGTTCTCGTGCGGCATGGACATGGTCCGCGGCACGCTCGACGTCCGCTGACCGGACTGCTGGCCTCGACTCACGGCAGACTCGGTGACTTTCGAGGAACGCGCAGCGTGCTGGCAGTGTGCGCTCGCAGTGCGTCAGCTGCCCTCCTCGGCCTCGAGCTGGTGCAGCAAGCGCTCCTCCGTGTCGTCATGACTGGGGTAGTACCTCGCGAGAAACCACACGAACGCGCGAACGGCCGCCCGCTGTTCCGACGTGAGCACGTCATGCGGCCGGACGGTGGTGCCATCCGTCTCGGCGATGCGCTCCATCGTGATGGCGTACAAAGCATCGTCAGACGGGCCCTGGAGCGCCCAGCGCATGTACGCCGGCAGGTAGTACCGATACGTGATCGAGTTGCCCCAGAGGAAGACGGTGCAGGCGTTGCCGAAGTACTCGAGCACGTCGTCCGGGATCTCGCTCCAGTGCTGATCGCGGTCGTCCCAGTCGTGGTCCGACTCGTGGCCGTAGGCGTCGGCGCGGTAGGCATCGCGCAAGCTCGCGCCGCCGGTGCGGTCGACGTCGGCGAATGCGTCCGCGATCGCGCGACGCACCGACTCGCGCGCCATCACCTTGCCGATCGCGGGTGACCGGCCGGGTTCCCACGGTACGCGTCTCGCCTCGGCGGCGGTGGGTGCACGAACCCGATCGACAAATGGGAGCGCGCTCGCGCCGATCGCGGCGAACGAACGCTGTGCTTCGTACAGCGCGATACGCTCGTCGTCGTCTTCGAGCGGCACGTCGAGCCAGTGGCACACGGGGCAGACAGCGAGCGTGCCCGGGGTCGAGCCGTTGCTCACCCGATATGCGCAGCACGGACACGCCCACCAGTCGTAAGGCTCGATCGCGCCCATCACGGCCCGAGGACGACGTTCTGATGCGTGGTGGTTCTCATCGACGCCGAACGCTCCGGTTGTTCCAGGCGGCCTTGCCCGCCCCGACTATGCTCGCACGCGGCGGACATGCCGGCCGGCATCTGGCGCGAATGTGCCGAGCGCGCGGCCTGGTCTGCGCCGTGGGCGTCGTTAGATGGGTCACCGGCCGATCACTGCACGCGACGACGGTGCCCTTGATCATGTTCATCGAGCACGCGCAGGCGAGCTTGCCGGCCTTCGGGAACGTGGCGGTGAGCTCGACCGGCGTGTCGAGCGGCAGCTCGCGCACGATCGTCTTGCCGTCGTCCATGGTGAGCACGCACGCCTTCGCGCAGGTCTTGTCCGTCACGCGCTTGAACACGAGCGTGACCGGCTTGCCGGCGGGCACGTTGACACTCTCAGGCTCGAAGCCGTCCTCGGTGACACTGATCGCGACGCGTGAGGCTGCAGGCAGCGCGGTCGGCGCTGCTGGAGCGGGCGCGGATGGCCTCGCGGTGGGCGCCGTCGCCGTCGCCGGCGGTAGGTTCTTGGCATCCGTCTTGTTGCGCGGACGTCGCGATGGACACGGCTGATGTCGTGCTGATGAAGAGCGACCCGTTCGACGTGATCGGCACCGTCATTATCAGTCGCGCCATGCGGCGCAAGATGCGACAGAACCTTTGGTGGGCGGCCGGATACAACATCCTCGCGTTCCCGCTAGCCGCAGGTGTGCTCTATCCGTTGACGGGTTGGCTACTCAGTCCCGCGGTCGCAGCTCTCTCGATGTCCGGCTCGACCTTGATTGTGGTCGCCAACGCATTGCTATTGAAGCGCGCGAAGATCGGCAAGCCCCCGGCCGCGTGACAGACCCGGAAGGGGCGCATCCAGGTTGGGTGGGGGTCGATCAGGTGTTACCGTCGGCGAAATCCATGGCTGCTTCTGCTGACCAGCTCAATGTCGAGTGCGAGTGTTTTTCGATCGACCGACCGGCGCTCGAGGCGCTGCTCGATCGCGGAG
>JAYSYE010000072.1:0-7169 GCA_043716635.1 Deltaproteobacteria bacterium
GCTGCGCGCGCAGATCATCGCGGGCACGATCGTGGTGCCGTCGCAATGAACGCCGGGGTCCCGGGCGACACGCGCCTTGCGGTCGAGGCCACGCTCACGAAGTCCTACGGCGAGGTCCGGTCGCTCGACGGTGCGACGGTCGCCGTGCGCGCGGGCACCGTGCACGCGCTGGTCGGGGAGAACGGCGCGGGCAAGAGCACGCTCGTGAAGTGCATCGCGGGCATCGTGCGTGCCGATGGTGGCTCGCTCGAGGTGTCCGGCGACCGGACCGAGCTCGCGCGGTGGGACCGCCGGGCGGCACGGGCGCGCGGCGTCGGGATCGTGCAGCAGCACGGTTCGTCGGCAGGCACGCTGTCGGTGATCGAGAACGCGGTGCTCGGTGACGAGCCCAGGCGCGGTGGGGTGCTCGCGCTCGACCCGCCGGCGGCAGCGCTCGTCGCGCGCGGGCACGCGCTCGGCTTCGAGGTGGACGCGCGGGCGTCCGCGGACTCGCTGTCGCTCGGCGCGGGGCAGCGAGCGGAGCTGGTGGCGGCGCTGTACCAGGGCGCGAAGATCCTGATCCTCGACGAGCCGACCGCGGTGCTCGCGCCTGTCGAGGTGGACCGGCTGCTGACGACGCTGCGCGAGCTCGCCGCGGGCGGGACGACGGTCATCATCGTCACGCACAAGCTCGACGAGGTGCGCACCGTCGCCGACGACGTGACGGTGCTGCGCGCGGGGCGGACGGTCGCGACGTTTCATGCGGACCGAGGCGAGGGCGGTGAGTCCACGCTCGACGTCGGCGTGATCGCCCGCGCGATGGTCGGGGACGAGCTGCCCGCCGTCGGGGAGCGCGTCGCGGAGCCGGCGCCCGACGCCGCCGTCGTGCTCGCCGTGGATGGCCTCGTCGTGCACGCGGGCGAGCTCGTCGGGATCGCGGGGGTGGATGGCAACGGGCAGCGCGAGCTCGCGCACGCGATCGCGGGGCTCGCCCAGGGCACGGCCGCGCCGCGCGTGGCGATCGCGGGCGTCGACGTGACCGGCTGGCCGACGTCGAGGCGCCTCGCGGCCGGGCTCGCGTACGTGCCGGAGGATCGCCTTCACGGCGGACTCGTCCTCGATGGCAGCGTGGCCGAGAACCTGGCGCTCGGTCGCGCAGACGTCACGGGGCGGTGGCGGGTCGATCGCGGGCGCGTGCAGGACCACGCCCGCCGGCAGATCGAGGTGCTGGACATCCGACCGCCCGACGCGCGCGCGGTCGTCCGGGACCTGAGCGGTGGCAACCAGCAGAAGGTCGTCATCGGCCGCGAGCTCTCGCGCCCGCACCTGAAGGTCGTGCTGGCGGCGCAGCCGACGCGCGGCGTGGATCTCGGGGCGGTGGCGCGGATTCACGGCCGGCTGCGCGCGGCAGCCGAGGCTGGGGCGGGAGTGCTCGTGATCTCGGCCGATCTCGACGAGCTGATCGGCTTGTGTCACCGCGTGGCGGTGATGCTGCGCGGCGCGATCGTCGGCGAGCTCGCGGGCGACGAGCTGCGTGCCGAGGATGCGCGGAGCCGGCTGGGTGCGCTGATGACGGGTGCGACGGCGAGCGCGACGGCTGTCGCCAGCGCGCCGGAGCCGCACCGTATCCTGGACCCCGGCATTCGCCGGGGTGACATGCGGAGTGAGTCCGGCCCGGGTGCGGCGGGTGCGGCGGGTGCCGCGGGTGCGGCGGATGCCGCGGGTGCCGCGGATGCGGCGGGTGCCGCGGATGCGGCGGGTGCCGCGGGTGACATGCCGAGTGGGTCGAGTGCGGGTGAAGCAGCCGTTGCGGGTGACCCGGCCGTCGCGGCCGTCGCGGCGCACGCGGACCCCGGGGCGACCGCGGTGGGAGGAGGACCGCCCGATCGAACGTCACCCCGGCGGGCGCCGGGGGCCAGGTTGCAACCGGACGCCGACCGCGGGACGCGCGCGACCGACGGTGGAGCGACCCGCACCACGTCACCGCCGCCGCCGCCTGGGTCGCATCCGTCCGCGCTCGGCGCGCGGGTCGCCGCGGTGCTCGCGTTCGCCCGCTCGGGAGGGACGGCGCGCCAGGGCGTGGAGGCGTCGGCGATCGCGCTGCTCGCAGCCGTCGCGATCGGCAGCGCCTTGATGCTGGTCGTCGGCGTCGCGCCGGGACACGTGTGGTCGCAGATGGTCGTGCGGACGTTCGGCGACTCGTATGCGCTCGGGCAGGTGCTCTACCGCGCCACCGGGCTCATGTTCTGCGGGCTCGCCGTGGCGCTCGCGCTCGACGCGGGGCTGTTCAACATCGGCGCCGAGGGCCAGCTCGGTGCGGGCATGCTCGCGTGCGCGGGCGTCGGGGCGGCGCTCCCCGCGAGCACGCCGAGCCTTGTGGCGGTGCCCGTCTGTCTGCTCGCCGCGGCGCTCGCGGGCGGTGCGCTCGGCGCGATCGTCGGCGCCCTGCGGGCCTGGCGCGGTGCGCACGAGGTCATCACCTCCATCATGCTGAACGCGATCGTCGCGAACGTCGTGCTGTGGCTCGGCAATGCATACCTGTTCCGCGGCGGGACCACGCGCGGTGCGCCGATCGTGGCCGGTGCCCAGCTCCCGCAGCTCGGGCTCGGCGGCAGCCCGGCCAATCTCGCGCTGGTGGTCGCGGTGATCGCCGTCGTCGGCATGACGTGGCTGCGCAGCCGCACCACGTGGGGCCAGGCGTGGCGAGCCGTCGGCCGCGATCCCCAGGCCGCGCGCAGCGTCGGCATCGCCGCGCCGCGCGTGCAGACGATCATCATGGCCGCGTCGGGCGCGCTGGCCGGGCTCACCGCCGCGAACGTCGTGCTCGGGCACAAGCACGCCTTCGAGGAGGGCCTCGGTCGCGGCACCGGGTTCCTCGGGATCTCCGTCGCGCTGCTCGGCCGCAGCCACCCGGTCGGCATCGCGGTGGCGGCGCTCGTGCTCGCGTTCCTCGGCGCCGGCGGGCTCGCCGTCGGCGACCTCGTGCCGAAGGAGCTCACCGAGATGCTGCAGGGCGTCGTCGTGCTCGCGGTCGCGGCCGCAGGCCCCTGGGTCGCGGCGCGCCACGCGCGGACCGGCAGGCTCGCATGATCGGGGCGGCTCTCCAGGTCGTCCGCATGGCGGTCCCGTACACGCTCGCCGCGCTGGGCGGCGCGACCACCGAGCGCGCAGGGGTGATCGACCTCGCACTCGAGGCGAAGCTCCTGTTCGGGGCGTTCGCGGCCGCCGCCGTCGCGCACGCGACCGGCTCGCCGAGCGCGGGCATCGCGGGCGCCATGGCCGCGGGGATGCTCGTCGCCGCGGTCCAGTGCGGCCTCGCGCTCGGGCTCGGCGCGAACCAGGTGATCATCGGCGTCGCGCTGAACTTGCTCGCGCTCGGCGGCACGCGCTTCCTCTTGCAGCTCTGCTACGGCGAGGGCGCGAACTCGCCGCCGGCGCCGGGGTTCGGCGATGCCGTCCTCGGGAGCCCGCTCGTGTGGCTCGCGATCGTGGCGACGATCACCGTGCCGCTCGCGACGCGGTACACGCGCTGGGGCTTGCGGCTCCGGGCGGCGGGTGATCGGCCCGAGGCGCTCGTCGCGGTCGGCGTCTCGCCCACGCGCGCGCGCATCGCGGCCGCGATGGTGGGCGGCGCGCTCGCGGGCGCGGGCGGGGCGCAGCTCGCGCTCTCCGTTGGTGGCTTCTCCGCGGACATGTCGAGCGGGCGCGGATACATCGCGCTCGGCATGGTCATCCTCGCCGGCTGGCGCCCCGCATGGGCGGCGCTCGCCTGCCTCGGCGTCGCGGCGGCGGAGCGGCTCAACATCGAGATGCAGCTGCGGACCTCCGCGATCCCGCACGAGCTCGTGCAGCTGCTGCCCTACGTGCTCACGCTCGCCGTGCTCGTGATCGCGGGCGGCAAGCACCGCGCCCCGCCTCGCGCGCTCGGTCAGCGGTGACGCCGCACACGCACGAGCCGCCACGCACGCACGCACGCACGAGATGACAGGCGCGGGCCGCCGTGTTTCGATGTCAGTCCATGAACCCGCGCAGCACGGTGTACGGAGACCTGAAGCAGCGCGCGGTCGCCGTGTATCGCGTGATGACGCAGGCGAGCACGTACACCGTGGCGTTCCACGACGCGCGCGGGCGTCGCTTCGTGGTGGTGCGCAGCGAGGCCCCCGGTCGCGAGGCCACGCTGCTGCGCGACTCGGACCCGCGCATCGGCGAGCACTCGCTGTTCGAGGTCCCGCCCGCGAGCTGGGTGAACCGATGCCTCGAGATCGCGACGATGACGTCGAGCCCGGTCCAGACCGTGATCGGCGAGACCGATCCGGCCCTCCTCGCGGCGGTCGGCCACTTCGGCGCGGCGCCGGCATCCACGCCCGAGCGCAGCCCGTGGGCGCGGCCGCCGGGCGCAGCCGCGAGTGCCGAGGATCGGGGGCCTCCGCGCGATGACCGCACGGTCATCGACCGAGCTGCTCGCGAGGGAATTGCGGCCGACGCCGGCTCGTCCGGCGCGCTGTCCAGCAGCCCGCGGATCGTGCCGTTCGGAGCGCGCGGGACGCTGCCGGGCGAGTCGTCCCCCGCGATGGCGGCCGCGGCGGCGCGGCACCTCGTGGTCGGCGGGGCGGCCGCGGCGCTGCCGGCGCGCGCGCCGCAGCCAGCCGCGGCGGTCGAGCCCGAGATCCCGTACCCGCTGCGCCACGTGCAGTACGCGGAGAGCATGGTGCAGCTCCTGCGCTCGATCTCGCGGCGCGACCGCATCTTCGAGGATCTGGGCGCGTCCCCCCAGCTTCGCGGCCGCATGCGCCACGCGCTCGACGAGTCGGCCTCGCTCCTCGAGCAGATCCGCCGCCGCGACCGCACGTAGTCGCGGACGCGGCGGGCGCGAGGGCTACATCTGGTCGGGCGCGGCGATCCCGAGGAGCGCGAGACCCTTCGCGAGCGTCGCCTGCACCGCGGACACCAGCGCGAGCCGTGCCCGGCGCGTCTCGGCGTCGTCGCACAGGACGCGCAGCGACGCATCGCTGTTGCCGGCCGTGTACCAGCGCGAGAAGTCGCCGGCGAGCGCGAGCAGGTAGTGACACAGCACGTGCGGCTCGCACGCCGCCGCCTTCGCCAGCTCGGCCTCGGGATCCCCGGGCCCCGCACGCACGACCGCCTCGGGGAGCTCGAGGAGCCGCTTCGCGACCGCCCACTCGCTGTCGTGCGTGAGCCGCGCGAAGTCGATCCCCGTCACCGACGTGACCCGCTCGCCGGCCCGCCGCACGATCGACGCGCACCGCGCGTGGCTGTACTGCACGTATGGACCGGAGTCGCCATCGAGCGCGATGACCTTGTCCCACTCGAAGTCGACATCCTTGTCGCGCTGCGAGACCAGGTTCGCGAAGATCACCGCGCCGGTCCCGACCTGGGGGGCCACCACGTCGAGCACCTCGACCGGGAGGTCGGAGTTGACCGAGGCGATCTTCGTCCGCACGTCGGCCTCCGCCTCGGCGAGCACGTCCTTCAGCAGCACGACGTTCCCCGTGCGGGTGCCCGTCTTCTTCCCGCCGAGCCGCACGAGCCCGAACGTGACGTGCTGGCACCGATCCGCCCACGCGAAGCCCGCCTTCGCCAGCAGCTTGAACAGCTGCCGGAAGTGCAGCGCCTGCCCGCGGTCGACCACGTACAGCGACCTCGCGAACCCGTAGGTGGCCCAGCGATACTCGGCGGCGGCGACGTCCCGCGTGGCGTACAGCGTGCTGCCGTCGTTCTTCTCGAGCAGGATGGGCGTCTTCTCGCCCTCGAGCTCGACCACCTGCGCGCCCTGGCTCTCGACCACGAGGCCCTTGGCGCGCAGCTCGCGCATCACGCGCGCGAGGTCGGGCTCGTACGCGCTCTCTCCGCGCACCTCGTCGAATTCGATCCCGAGCCGTCGATAGACGGCCTCGAACTCGGCCCACGACACGTCGCGGAAGCGCTGCCACAGCGCTCGCACCTCGGGATCGCCTTGCTCGAGCTTCTTGAAGTACTGCCGCGCGCTGTCCGACAGCTGCGGCTGCTCCTTCTCGGCCTCGCGGAACTTCACGTACAGCTCGTTCAGCCGCGTGATGTCGAGCCCGCTGAAGTCATCGCCCGCGCCCCACATGTGCCACGCCGCGATCAGCATCCCGTGCGTGGTGCCCCAGTCGCCGAGGTGGTTGATCCCGACGACGCGATAGCCGAGCCCGCGAAAGATCAGCGCCAGCGAGTGCCCGATCACGGTCGAGCGAATGTGGTGATAGGCGAGGTGCTTGCTGATGTTCGGCGACGAGTAGTCGATGCAGATCGTCTGCCCCTCGCCGAGCGAGCGCGGCACGAGCGTATCCGTCAGCGCCGCGTGGATCACCCACTGGAATGTGGCCGCGCGATCGGCGCGGAAGTTCACGAACGGCCCGGCCGCGGTCGCGCTCGCGAGCAGGGGGGTGGGCACGAAGCTCGCGGCGATGGCCTGCGCCACCTGGACGGGCGGCTTCCCCTGGGCCTTCGCGATCGCGAAGCACCCGACCGCGAAATCGCCGAGCTCTGGTTTCGGCGGGGACTCGACCTTGAGCTCGCGCGCGGCCACGCCCGTGCTCGTCGCGACAGCGTCCGCTGCTGCAGCATGTAGAGGCGTGTGATGGAGCGCCATGAGGCCGCGGAGGCTAGCAGATCACCTGCCCCCGACTCGCAGTCCGCCTCGCGGATGTGTTACCAACGTGTGGCCAGGGAACGCGTCGGGAGGCCTCTTGAGCAAAATTGTTTTATGCGTCGATGACAGCGCGACCATGCAGCAGGTCGCCGACATCACCTTCCGCGGCACCGAGTTCACCTATATCGGTGCGCGCACGTACGAGGAGGCGATCGAGAAGGCGAAGGGGCAGCAGCCCACCGTCGTGCTCGTGGCATCCAACCTGGGCGCCCACGGTGGGACGAAGTCCGGCTACGACGTCTGCCAGGCGTTGAAGTCGGATGCCGCCACCCAGTCGATCCCCGTCGTGATCCTCGTCGGCAACGCCGCGCCCTATGACAACGCGAAGGGCGTTGCCGCGGGAGCCGATGCGAACCTGCCGAAGCCGTGGGACACGCAGACCATGCTCGAGAAGGTGGCCGAGGTGGTCACCAAGGCCGCGAGCGGCGTCGCCAAGGTGGGGCAGGGCGCCAGCACCGGGGCAGCGGCCCCGACGGGGCAACCTGCACCCACGGCG
>JAYSYE010000073.1:0-21657 GCA_043716635.1 Deltaproteobacteria bacterium
CATCGTCGTCGGCCCCGCGCTCAAGCTGCACCAGTGCGGTCTCCCGACCAAGATGGCGCTCGAGCTGTTCAAGCCGTTCATCTACAACAAGCTCGAGGAGCGCGGCTACGTCAACACCATCAAGTCTGCGAAGAAGATGGTGGAGAAGGAGCGCCCCGAGGTCTTCGACATCCTCGAAGAAGTGGTCTCCGAGCACCCGGTTCTCCTGAACCGCGCGCCGACCCTGCACCGCCTCGGCATCCAGGCGTTCGAGCCCGTCCTCATCGAGGGCAAGGCGATCCAGCTGCACCCGCTCGTCTGCGCGGCGTTCAACGCCGACTTCGACGGTGACCAGATGGCCGTCCACGTGCCGCTCTCGGTCGAGGCTCAGATGGAAGCGCGCGTGCTCATGATGAGCACGAACAACATCCTCTCGCCGGCGAACGGCAAGCCGATCATCGTGCCGTCGCAGGACATCGTGCTCGGGCTCTACAACCTGACGCGCGAGCGGCCGTACGCGAAGGGCGAGTACCGCGAGGACAAGAAGGGCCGCGCGACCCGCGGCGTCTTCGGGTCGATCGACGAAGTGCGCATGGCGTACGACCACGGCGAGATCCACCTCCAGGCGGCGATCCGCCTGCGCATGGATATCGTCCTCAAGCCCGGCACCGTGCCGGTGGCGGGGGCCCCGACCCGCGAGCTCGTGATGACCACGGTCGGTCGCGCCCTCCTCAAGGACCTCTGTCCGCCGGAGGTGCCGTTCGAGGCCATCAACAAGGTGATGGGCAAGAAGCAGCTCGCCGAGCTGATCGACATCGTCTATCGCGAGGCCGGCCAGAAGGCCACCGTCCTCCTCGCCGACACGCTCCGCACCACGGGCTACACGTTCGCGACGAAGGCCGGCATCTCGGTCTGCATCGACGACATGGTCATCCCGCCGTCCAAGGAAGTCCTCCTCGGCAAGGCGCAGAAGGAAGTCGGCGAGATCGAGGAGCAGTACACCGAGGGCCTCATCACCGACGGTGAGCGCTACAACAAGGTCGTCGACATCTGGGCGCAGGTCGCCGAGTCGATCGCCAAGGACATGATGAAGGAGATCTCGACGGAAGAGTTCGTCGATCCCGAGGGCATCCTCCCGAAGAAGAAGGCGCCGTCCTTCAACTCGATCTTCATCATGGCGGACTCGGGCGCTCGTGGCTCGCAGCAGCAGATGCGGCAGCTCGCCGGCATGCGTGGCCTCATGGCCAAGCCGTCCGGTGAGATCATCGAGACGCCGATCACGACGAACTTCCGCGAAGGTCTCTCGGTTCACCAGTACTTCATCTCGACGCACGGCGCCCGCAAGGGTCTCGCCGATACGGCACTGAAGACGGCGAACTCGGGTTACCTCACGCGTCGTCTGGTGGACGTATCGCAGGACACGATCATCAGCGAGTTCGACTGTGGAACACGCCAGGGCATGGAGATGATGCCGCTCATCGAGGGCGGCGAGATCATCGAGCGCCTCGGTGACCGCATCCTCGGTCGCGTGGTGCTCGAGGATGTGGTCGATCCGTACACGGGCGAAGTGCTCGTGCCGTCGAACGCGGAGATCAACGAGGATCACGTCAAGATCATCGACAACGCGGGCATCGACCGCGTGAAGATCCGCAGCGTGCTCGCGTGCGAGACTCGCCGCGGCATCTGCTCGCTGTGCTACGGCCGCGACCTCGCGCGTGGCCAGATGGTGAACATCGGCGAAGCGGTCGGCGTGATCGCGGCGCAGTCGATCGGCGAGCCGGGTACCCAGCTCACGATGCGAACGTTCCACATCGGCGGCGTCGGTCAGATTCGCACCGAGCAGAGCTCGCTCGAGGCCCGTAACGAGGGCACCGTGAAGCTGAACAACATCCACACGGTGAAGAAGAAAGATCACTGGGTGGTCATGAACCGTCAGAGCGAGCTCGTGCTCGTGGACGATATCGGTCGCGAGCGCGAGCGGTACGGTCTGCAGTACGGCGCGCGCCTGATGGTCACGGATGGCCAGCGCGTGAAGGCGAGCCAGGTCATGGCCGAGTGGGATCCGTTCGCGATGCCGATCGTGACCGAGATCGGCGGCTACGTGAAGTACGGCGACATCATCGACGGCGTCACCATGCAGGACGCCCTCGACGAGCAGACGGGCCTGTCGCGCAAGACCATCGTGGAGAGCAAGGACGCGGATTCGCGCCCGCGCATCACGCTGAAGGACGCCGACGGCAACACCGTCATGATCCCCGCCGGCATCCAGAGTGGCAGCGGCGGTACCGAGGCCGAGGCGCGGTACTTCCTGCCGGTCGGCTCGAACATCTACGTGAACGACGGCGACTTCATCGAAGCCGGCGACGTCATCGCGAAGGTGTCGCGCGAGACCACGAAGACGAAGGACATCACCGGCGGTCTGCCGCGCGTGGCCGAGCTGTTCGAGGCGCGCAAGCCGAAGGATCACGCGGTCATCTGCGAGATCGACGGCGTCGTGCACTTCGGCAAGGACACCAAGGGCAAGCGCAAGGTGCTCGTGGTGCCCGAGGTCGGCGATCCGAGCGAGTACCTCATCCCGAAGGGCAAGCACCTCTCGGTCCGTGAAGGTGACCGCGTGCGCGCCGGCGAGGCGCTCATGGATGGTCCGGCGAACCCGCACGACATCCTCAAGGTGCTCGGCGAGCGCGCGCTCGCGAAGTACCTGGTCGACGAGATCCAGGAGGTCTATCGCCTCCAGGGTGTGCGCATCAACGACAAGCACATCGAGTCGATCGTGCGGCAGATGCTGCGCCGCGTGTCGGTGAGCGACCCGGGTGACACGAACTTCCTCGTCGACGAGCACGTCGAGAAGCACATCTTCGAGGAGGAGAACGAGCGCGTCATCGTCGCTGGCGGCCAGCCGGCGAAGGGTGATGCGCTGCTGCTCGGCATCACGAAGGCGTCGCTCTCCACCGAGTCGTTCATCTCGGCGTCGAGCTTCCAGGAGACCACGAAGGTGCTCACCGAGGCGTCCATCAACGGACGCGTCGATTACCTCCGCGGCCTCAAGGAGAACGTCATCATGGGTCGGCTCATCCCGGCCGGTACGGGCCTCGGCGCGTACAAGCGCCTGACCGTGGATGTTGCGGCGGGCGAGGAGTATGCCCAGCGCGATACCGACGGCGACGACGACTCGGATCTCGCCGCGGCAGAGTAGCCGCCCTCCACACTGCGTCTCGCGGCCGGCCGGGTAGTCCCCGCGCCGGCCGCTTTGTCGTGTGCGGGCGGAGCAATGCGGGCGAGCGACGGAGCGGTGATCGGTTCCCGCGGCTCGTGGAGACGAGCGCGGCGGTCGGCGGGCCGGGCCATGCTGCACGCCCGCGTCACCGCACAGGAACGCCGGTCACATCAGCTACGAATTTCTCGCGAATCTGCACCGCGCCGACACCAAATAGTCACCGTGAGGTGACCGGAAATTTGGGGCCTGTGTGCGGATGTCCGACCATCATCCCCGCATGAAAAACCTTAGCACTACGCTCTTCGCAGCCATCTCGGTTCTGTCCGCCGCTTCTGGAGTGGCGCTCGCGCAGCCCGAAGGTGGCGCGACCGAGACCGACGCCACCACGGGCGAGACCACGGTGAACACCACCGGGAAGGCTGCCCTCGATCCCAACGCGCCCCAGGAAGCAAATGAGATGGGACCCGCGGCCGCCGTCTCGCCGTCGCTCACGCTCGGCACGGGGCACCTCGTGATCGCCGGCTCCACGCTCAACATCGACCTGTCGAAGGGTGCCGTCGGCAAGCCCGTGTCGCTCGCGCCGTCGGTCTGGTACGGCGTCAACGAGCAGCTCACGCTCGGCGTGACTCACGACGGCGGTACCACCCAGTGGACGCCGCGACCGGCCACCGGCGCGGGCATCTGCATCAGCGGGAAATCGAACGGTTGCCCCAAGGTCTACAACAACGTCGGCGTCGACGCGATCTTCGGGCTCTCGGCCGGCAAGCTCACCGCGGCCGTGCATCCCGGACTCGACGCGCGGTCGATCGATCCCTTGGTCATGAACCTTCGGCTTGGCCTCCTCGGTCGCTACGAGCTGGGCGAGAAGCTCGCGCTGGTGTTCGACCCGCGCATCGGCATCGGCCTCAACAAGCGCAAGGGTGTGAGCGACGGGATGGGCGGCACCGTGGGCGGCAACAAGGAGTACATCGACGTCCCCGCCTGGGTGTGGCTGACGGTCAGCCCGAAGCTGGGCCTGTACGGGAGCATCGGGCTGCAGGGTCAGCTCAGCGGCTTCAGCGATACGTTCGCCGTCCCGCTGGGCGCCGGCGCGACCTTCGCCGTGAGCGAGAAGGTGGCGGTTGGCGGCGACTTCTACTTCAATAACCTGATCGGCAAGGGGCACACCGTGGACGCCCGTCAGCTCGGCATCCGCGTCAGCTTCGCGCTGTAATTCAGTCGATCGCCCGGCGCGTCGGATGCGCGTACTATGATCGCGTGATCCGCGACGAACGCTCGGCGGGCTAGCATGCGAGCGTGAGGGTTCGCCGTGCTGACCGCTGAGCTCGCGACGCGGGTCCGCGAGGTCGCGCGAGTGCTTCGCGCCGCCGCGACGTCGTACTCGCGGCACTCGGGGCGCATGCTCGCGAGCGCGGTCGCGTTCTCCGCGCTGCTGTCGATCGCCCCCCTGCTCTACGTCGCGCTCGGAATCGCCAGCGTGGCCGTCGGTGAGGGTACGAGCCGTGCGAGCGTGATGCACGACATCGGGCGCTGGCTCGGGCCCGAGGGCGCCGAGGCCGTGGCCGCGCTGCTCGATCGCGCCGGCACCCATACCACCAGCCTCGGAGCCACCGTGCTGGGTGGCCTCGTGGTGGCGTACGCATCCACGCGCCTGTTCAGCCAGATGAAGGGCACGCTCGACCATCTCTGGGACATCCATCCGCGGCCCGGAGGACTGCTGCGCGCGAACATCGGCAAGCAGCTCCGCAAGCGCGGACTGGCGCTGCTCCTCGTCGTGTTCGTGGGTGTGTTGATCGTCGGGGTGGTGCTGGTGAAGACGGTGCTGGCCGCCTCCGCGGAGCAACTCGGCGAGACCGGGGGCCACGTGCTGTGGCGCGTCGGGGATACCGCCGTCTCGCTCGCGACCACCACGCTCATGTTCGCCGCGATCTTCAAGGCGCTGCCGGACGCGAAGCTGACGTGGCGCGATGCCGTTCGCGGGGCGGTGGTCACGGGGGTCCTGTTCACCCTCGGCGCGACGCTCATCGGCCTCTACCTCGGCCACGAGAGCATCACCACGCACTATGGCCCCGGCGGCTCGATCGTCCTGATCCTCCTGTGGGTGCACTACTCGGCGCAGGTCTTCTTCTTCGGCGCCGCCGTCACGGGCGAGCTCGCGCGCCGCAATGGCCGCCCGATCGAGCCCGATGCGGACGGGATGCGCGTCACGATCACGGAGATCGATCCGGCATAGCGCGCAGCAGTGACTCGCGACCGGTCATGGCGTCCTCATCCAGCGTGCGAGGCCCGCGAATCTCGCTACCCTCCAGCTCGCCGTGAAGCCCGGTTTCGTACGCGTCCGCGGAGCGCGCGAGCACAACCTGAAGAACATCAGCGTGGACATCCCGCGCGACGCGCTGGTGGTGTTCACCGGCGTGTCCGGATCGGGCAAGTCCTCGCTCGCGTTCGGCACCCTCTACGCCGAGGCGCAGCGCCGCTACCTCGAGTCCGTGTCCCCGTACGCGCGCCGCCTGTTCGATCAGATGCCCGTGCCCGAGGTCGACGAGATCGACGGCTTGCCGCCCGCGATCGCGCTCCAGCAGCAGCGCGGCGGCGGCACGACGCGCAGCTCCGTGGGCACCGTCACGACCCTGTCGAACCTGTTCCGCGTGCTGTACTCGCGCGCCGGCACGTACCCGCGCGGGCAGGGACTGCTCTACGCCGACGCGTTCTCGTCGAACACGCCCGACGGCGCGTGCCCGACCTGCAGCGGGCTCGGGCGCGTGTATGCGGTCACGGAGCGCTCGATGGTGCCCGATCCGTCGCGCACGATCCGCGAGCGCGCGATCACCGCGTGGCCGCTCGCGTGGGGCGGGCAGAACCTGCGCGACATCCTCGTCGCGAAGCACATCGACGTCGACATCCCGTGGCGCGACCTGCCGAAGCGGACGCGCGACTGGATCCTGTTCACGGACGAGCAGCCCACGATCCCCGTCTACGCGGGGCTCACGCCCGCCGAGACGAGGCGGGCGCAGCGCGAGCGCTGGGAGCCGAGCTACCAGGGCACGTTCTCGAGCGCGCGGCGACACATCCTCCACAGCTTCGCGACCACGCAGAGCCCGATGATGAAGAAGCGGGCGCTCCAGTCCATGATCGCGAGCGACTGCATGGCATGCGGGGGCAAGCGCCTCAAGCCCGAGTCGCTCTCCGTGACGTTCGCGGGAATGGACATCATGACCCTCTCGCGGCTGCCGCTGAAGCGGCTCGCGACCATCGTCGCCCCGTTCGCCGATGGTCGGCAGACCGTCGCCGCGGCCGCTGCGCATCCGGAGCAGGCCGTCGTCGCGCAGCGCATCGCCGAGGATGTCGCATCGCGCATCGCCGCGCTGCTCGAGCTCGGCCTGGGCTACCTCACCCTCGAGCGGAGCACGCCGACGCTGTCGCCCGGCGAGCTCCAGCGCCTTCGCCTCGCCACGCAGGTGCGCTCGAACCTCTTCGGTGTGGTGTACGTCCTCGACGAGCCGTCGGCCGGGCTCCACCCCGCCGACACCGAGGCCCTGCTCGCGGCGCTCGACCGCCTGAAGGCCCAGGGCAACTCGCTGTTCGTCGTCGAGCACGAGCTCGACGTGATCCGCCGCGCCGACTGGATCGTCGATGTGGGCCCCGCCGCGGGCGTGAACGGCGGCGAGATCCTGTACAGCGGCACCCCCGCGGGACTCGCGCAGGTCGAGGCGTCTGCGACCCGCCGGTACCTGTTCCCCGAGCGGCCGCCCGTGCGTGCGGCGCCCCGCGACCCGACGGGCTGGCTCGAGCTCGCGGACATCTCGCGCAATAACCTCGATCGACTCGGGGTCCGGTTCCCGCTCGGCGTGCTGACCACGGTCACGGGCGTGTCGGGCTCTGGCAAGTCGAGCCTCGTTTCGCAGGCGCTCGTCGAGCTCGTCGCCACGCAGCTCGGCCAGCCGGCGGGTGTAGAGGAGGCGGACGAGCCCGAGAGCGAGGGCCTCACCGAGGCGCCCGAGCGCGCGACCGAGGGCCGCATCGTCGCCGGGCTGGATGCCATCACCCGTCTCGTGCGCGTCGACCAGCGCCCGATCGGACGCACGCCGCGCTCGAATCTGGCGACGTACACCGGGCTGTTCGACCACGTGCGCAAGCTGTTCGCCGCCACGCCGATGGCGCGCGCTCGCCACTACGACGCGGGCCGCTTCTCGTTCAACGTCGCGAAGGGCCGCTGCCCGCAGTGCGCAGGGGAGGGCTTCGTCTTCGTCGAGATGCTGTTCCTGCCGAGCGTGTACACGCCGTGCCCGGCCTGCGGTGGCACGCGCTACAACGGCAGGACGCTCGAGGTCGCGTATCACGAGCGGTCGATCGCCGACGTGCTCGCGATGACGGTCGATGCCGCGTTCGCGTTCTTCGTCGAGCACGACGACGCGGCCCCGATCGCCCGGGCCCTCGACATGCTGCGGCAGGTCGGCGTGGGCTACCTGCGCCTCGGGCAGCCTGCGACCGAGCTCTCCGGGGGCGAGGCGCAGCGCATCAAGCTCGCCACGGAGCTGTGGCGCGGCCAGCGCGGGCGCGCGCTCTACGTCCTCGACGAGCCGACCACCGGGCTGCATCCCGCGGATGTCGAGAAGCTCCTCGCCCAGCTCGCCGCGCTCGTGGACGCGGGCCACACCGTGATCGTCGTCGAGCACGACCTCGACGTGATCGCGGCCTCCGACTGGATCATCGACATCGGGCCCGGGGCCGGCGACGAGGGCGGCAGCGTCGTCGCGCAAGGGCCGCCCGCCATCGTCGCGCGCTCGAAGCGGAGTCGTACTGCGCCCTACCTCGCGCGTGCACTGGCGGGGTGAGCGCGGTGCTACGATACTCGGGACGTGGGGGACCTGGATACGGACGCCACGACCGCGACCCAGGCCGCCGTCACGGCGACGACGGCAACCGGGGGAGACGGTGAGCTCACCGCCGGCGCCGTCGTGGGCGAGTACACGATCGAGGCGCGCATCGGCAAGGGCGGCTTCGGCACGGTCTACCGCGGCGTTCATCCGCTGATCGGCAAGACGGTCGCGATCAAGGTCCTGTCACGGCGCTACTCCTCGGACGAGGAGATGGTCAGTCGGTTCGCCGCCGAGGCGCGCGCGGTGAACCAGATCCGTCACCGCAACATCATCGACATCTTCTCGTTCGGGCAACTCGCGGATGGCCGGCACTACTACGTGATGGAGCACCTCGACGGGCATCCGCTGGATGCCGTGGTCGATGGCCGCGGCTCGCTGCCGCTCGAGGAGGCCCTGCCGATCCTGCGCGGGGTCGCGCGCGCGCTCGGGGCGGCCCACGCGAAGGGGATCGCCCACCGGGATCTCAAGCCAGAGAACATCTTTCTCGTCGCCGAGGAGGACGGCATGTTCCCGAAGCTCCTCGACTTCGGCATCGCGAAGCTCTCGGGGCCCGACGACCAGATGTCCCACAAGACCGGGACGGGCGTGCCGCTCGGGACGCCGTACTACATGTCCCCGGAACAGTGCCGGGGTCGCGACGTGGACCACCGCACGGACATCTACTCGTTCGGGATCCTCGTGTATCGAGTGCTCACGGGGACGTACCCGTTCGAGGGTGAGCTGATCGAGATCCTGCACAAGCAGATGCACGAGGACGCGCCACCGCCGTCGACCCGCAACGGCGCGCTGTCGCCGGCCGTCGACGCTGCGATCGCGTGGATGATGCACAAGGACGCGGCCGCCCGCCCGCAGACGATGGCGGAGGCGATCGCCGCACTCGCGCCCGCAGGCTCGTCGGGGCTCGTCACCCCGCACTCGATCTCGGTGCAGATGCCGCCGCGCTCGGGGGCGGTCAGCGTCGCGCATGCCTACACTCCGACGCTGGCACCGGGCGCGGCGGCGGTGTCTGCGGCGGTCTCCGCGGGGCATTGGTCCGGGCGCTCGCCGCGTTCGCGGTGGCTCCTCGGCGGCGGCGGCGCCGCGCTTGTGATCGGCGCCGCCGCGGTCGTCGCTGCGCTCGTGCTCGGCCGCCGAGACGCTCCGGACCCGCCGCCGCCAGCTCGCGTCGGGTCGGTCACCCCCGACGCAGCGCCGATAGCCGTCGCGGCACCCGTGCCAGATGCCGCGCCCGCCGCATCGTCACCGTCGGCTCTCGTCGATGCATCACCCGCGCTGCAGTCGACGCGCCTCGTGAAGCTCGCGAACGCGCCCGCCCGGGCCCGCGTCTTCCTCGGCACCGCGCTGCTCGGCCCGGCGAGCGCTCCCATCGCGTTGCCGCGCTCCGATAGTGATGTGGCGCTGCGCCTCGAGGCGCCTGGCTACAAGCCCGGCGTGGTCATTGTCCGACCGGCAGACAGTCGGGTCACCGTCCGCCTCGAAAAGCTCGACACGAAAACGCACTCCTCGACCTCCGGCATCACTGGCCATCCCGGCACCACCGGCACCACCGGCACCACCGGCACCACCGGCACCACCGGCGACGAGCTGCTGGAGCCCGAAACCTTCCACCGTCGATGAACCGTTCGATTGCGGCCGCGCCCTTCGGCTTCGCACCCGGCTTCGCACCGGTCCTGACTCCGAGCACCGACCGCGACGAGGCCATTTGCCTCGTTCACGACGGCGCCGCCGCCGGGTTTCGCATCACGCGCACATGCGTGCCGACCCGGCTCGCCCGGTAGCGTCGACGGGCCGATCCTTGCACGAAGTTTGGTGGTGTCCGAGAATGCGGCAGCGGTGGCCATGAGCGAGCCAGCGGAGTCGCAGCTCGAGCCGGGCGATCTGGTCGGCGAGTACCGTGTCGAGGCCCGGCTCGGGGAGGGCGCGTTCGGCACCGTCTTTCGCGCGGTGCATCCGCTGATCGGCAAGGTCGTCGCGATCAAGGTCCTGAAATTCAGGTACTCGACGGACCCCGAGGTCGTCGGCCGCTTCATGGTGGAGGCGCGCGCGGTGAACCAGATCCGGCACCGCAACATCATCGATATCTTCGCGTTCGGGCAACTGCCGGACGGGCGTCAGTACCACGTGATGGAGCTGCTCGAAGGCGAGACCCTCGAGGCGGTGCTCGAGCGCGAAGGCATGATCTCCCTGGCGCGGGCGGTCCCGATCCTGCGCGGGATCGGTCGCGCGCTCGATGCCGCGCACGCCGCGAACATCGCGCATCGCGACCTCAAGCCCGAGAACATCTTCCTCGCGAACGAGCCGGACGGCGGTGTGGTGCCGAAGCTCCTCGACTTCGGGATCGCGAAGCTGCTCGCGCCCGAGCCAGGAGTTGGCGTGAAGACGCGCACCGGCACGTCGGTCGGCACGCCGTACTTCATGTCGCCCGAGCAGGCGCGCGGGATCGAGCTCGATCACCGCACGGACCTCTACTCGTTCGGGGTTGTCGTCTACCTGCTGCTCACCGGCACGTATCCGATCGACGGCGATGACTACGTGACGATCCTCATGGGCCAGCTCACCGTGACGCCGGAGCCGCCGTCGCACCGCAATCCGACGATCCCCCGCGCGGTCGACGACATCATCGCCGCGCTGATGCAGAAAGATCCGGCCGATCGGCCGAGCGACCTGCGCACGGTGGTGCAAGCCCTCGACGACATCGCCGCTGGACGCCCTCATTCGCTGCGACCGCTTCCCCCGGCGCCGAAGCCGATCTCGACGCACGTGGGACCGGCGGCGCATGCGCACGATTCGACCGTGGTGCCCGTGCCCCTGCCGGCCGACCGGCGCCACTCGACGGCGCTGCCGAGGCGATCGCGCGCGCCGCTTGCCGCGGTGCTCGCGGCCGCGTGCGCCGTCGCGGCCGTGATCGTCGTCGTCGCGACCCACCGCCGCCACGTGCCGACTGCCGCGCCCGGCCCGTCACCCCCGCCGCCGACGATCCAGGTCATCGCGCCGATGCGCGACCTGTCGACGCGGACCGAGCCGCCCGACGCCGCCGAGCTCGCCGCGGCGCCCCCCGATCATCCCGACGCACCCGCCGCCACGCGCAAGGCGCACCCGCGGCAAGTCGATCCAGATCTGCTCAACCCATTCTGAGGTGCCCATGTTGCGAACCCTGTCCTTGCTCGCGCTTCTTGCCGGCTGCACCAGCTTCGAGACGATCGAACGCGGCGTATGCGGGAATGGCCTGCTCGACCCCGGCGAGGACTGTGACTCCTCGGCGGACACGTGCGTCCGCTGCGCGGTCACGTGCAGTGCGACCTCGCCGTGTCCCAACCCCGACTACCACTGCGGGGTGGACGCGGTGTGCCATGCACCGGCGGGACGGCTCGGCGTCCGCGAGGACCTCGGCGCGTTCCAGGCCAATCAACTCGAGGTTCGCGACTTCGACGGCGACTCGATCAACGACGCGATCGGCGTCACCTCGACCTCGATCGTCGTCGCCGCTGGAGCGGAGAGCCGAGCGCTCACGACGAAGACATCGACAATCACCCCGACCACGTCCGGGCCCGCCGCGTTCGGTGATCTCGATGACGACGGGCACGTCGAGCTGGCCTTCCCGACCCCGGACGGCATCGTCTCGATGTCGACGCGGTACGGCGCGCTGTCACCGGTGCCCGTCCGCGGCAACCCCGACGTGCTGCGGCTGACCGGGATCCCGCCGCGCGTGACGATCCTCGCTGCCTATCCGATGACCGTCCTCGGCGTTGCGGTGATCGGCATCGACGGCAGCTCGGTGAATCTCTACGCCAGCGACTACGCGCTGGCCGCGACCCAGGACAGGTACAGGGCGCCCTCGACACCGCTCTGCGGCGCGCGAGAGGCCGATCTCGAGC
This sequence comes from Deltaproteobacteria bacterium, assembly GCA_043716635.1. Lineage (GTDB taxonomy): Bacteria > Myxococcota_A > Polyangia > Haliangiales > Haliangiaceae > JABFXX01. The sequence continues at coordinate 11,952 of JAYSYE010000073.1, forward strand.
TCGCCGGTGTCACCACCTACTCCGCGACGTCCGAGTCCAGCATCAACACCGATCTCGTCGTGGCGGCGCGGCTCGCCGGTGGTCGGCTCTGCGTGATCGCGGTCCGGAAGGTCCTCTTCACCGATGGTGACTTCCTCACGGTCACGCCCACCCCCGCGTCCTTCGTTGCCCCCGGTCGGCCGGTCCTCGCGAACCTCGATGTCGGCGCGGGCGACAACTGCCCGGACCTCCTACTTGGCACGGTCGGTGACGCGCGCATCTGGCGCGGCGGCAAGCGCACCGGTGGTACGGGTCGACCCGACCACTGCGCGTTCGACGCGGCCCCTCTCGCGGGCGCTGCACTCGAACCGGTGCCGGGCCTGCCGGGCTCGCGCTTCGTCGGTGCGATCCGGCTCACGCCTGCGGTGGCAGGCTGGGCCGCCGATGCGCTCGTCACGAGCGACGGTGTCGTGGCCTCCGCGCCCGCGGCGACGCCGGATCCCACGCAGACCACGCAGGACGCGCATTACCCACGCCTCTTCCTGTCGCTGCGGTCGATCACCGGCGTGCGGACGGGCGACTTCGACGCGGACGGCGATCTCGACGCCGTGCTGTGGTCATCCACGTCCGACGATCTCGACCTCCTGAGCCGGGACTCGGCCGTGTTCGCGGGTCCGGGCTTCCAGGTCCGTCGCATCGACACGGCGAGCGTTCCCGACGTGGTCGTCGCCGGCGACTTCGACGGGAACCGGCGGCTTGACATCGCGTACACCGAGCAGCGGGGCGACCACGTCACGCTGTCGATCGCGTACTCCACCCCGGACGGCCCGCTGCCGCCGCGCGAGATGGCGTCGCTCTCGGGGGCGAGTTCGCTGGTGGTGGCGAGCCTCCGCGATTCGGTGGACCTGCTCGGGCTCGCCGACGACCTCGTGGTCGTGGAGCCGTTCGACGACTCGACGCGACTGTCATTCCTGCACGGCAGCCCGCAACGCACGCTCGTCGACTACTACAATCCGCGCCCGTCCGACGACGACTCGCTGCTCCGCGGTGCCATCCTCGGTCGCTTCACGTCAGAGCTCACCCCGACGCTGGCGGCGATCACGTCCTCCGGGAGGTCCCGGCTCTTCGTCGTGCCGTACGAGGCCGGCGCCCTGGTCCCGCCGGCGTCGCCCGCGGGGGCTCCTCTGGCGGCGGTTTTCGAATGCGAATACGGGCCTACGTCTCCTCTCTGCCTCGAATCCGCGCGCTACCTCCCGTGGCGGCTACCATCGGGCCGCGACGTGGCGCTCGGGGTGGACGGAGCGACACCTCGTCCTCATGTCGTGCGCCTCGCGGCCGCGGCCGGTACCGTGTCGATCTCGAACCTCGACCCTCTGGTCGCGCTGATCCCCGACGGCAGCGCGCTCGCGCCCCTCGTCCGCGGCGACTTCGACGGCGACGGCCGCGCTGACCTGGTCGCGGTCGCCTCGCTGTCGAGCGCCGCCCCTCCGGGCAGCGCGTCCGGGTCCGCCGTGATCCACTGCCAGGTCGATGACGCCGGCATGGCCACCACCTGCGAAGATCTCACGAGCGTCCTGCGCGCCATCGATCCCGCGATCGTCAGCTGCTCGGCCGGGGCCGCCGGTCAGCTGAAGAGCGCGGGTCCGAGCACGGTCACGACCGCCGGTGACACGCTGGTCGTGGCCTGCGCGTCGACCGTCGGCACGATCACGGCGTGGCGACTGTTCGGGCTCTCGCGCGGCGGCGGCAGCTGGGCCGCGGCGAGCCTCGGGACGTCGCTCGCGAGGCCGGTGCTCATGCAACTCGCGGACGTGACGGGCGACGGCGTACCGGACCTCGCGGTCGTGACCGACCAGGGCGGAGTTCGCCAGCTCGAGCTATTTCCGCAGTGCACGTCGCGCGACCTGACCTGCGGCACCGCGACGGAGGGAGGCCAGTGATGAAAGCCGTCCTGGGTGCCGCGGCGTTGATGCTGATGATGGCCGGAGCGGCACGCGCGGATCGCGCCGCCGCGCAGCGCTACTTCCGCAGCGGGGCAGAGGCCTATCACGCGCAGAACTTCGCCGCCGCGGCCGATGCATTCGACCTCGCATACGCCGAGCTCCCGCTCCCCGAGATCGCGTTCTCGGGCGCGCAGGCGTACCGGCGCCGGTACCAGGGCGATCCGCAGGCCGGGCACGTGAAGCGCGCGATCGAGCTGTACCGGGCGTACCTCGCCGCGGTGAAGACGGGTGGCAAGGTGCGCGAAGCATCGGACCACCTCGAAGCGCTCGTGGCCGAGCTCCGCAAGCTCGAGAGCGGGGGCGCCGTCACCGCGCCTGCCTCCTCGCCGGCGCGCGCGACCACCCGGATCGGCGTGAGCATCGCGGTGGCAGGGCAGGGCAGTGTTCCGGGTGACATCACCGCGATCGCCGATGCACCGGCGCCGCAGGACGCGTTCGAGCACGTTCGAACCACGCTCGATGGCATCCCGATCGAGCCGTTCGCGCTCGTCGAGGTCACCGCGGGCCCGCACCTCGTGACCGCCGTCGCGGACGGCTATCTCACGGCGCAGAAGCAGACCGTGGTTGTCGAGGGGCAGGCCAGTGTCGTCGAGCTCGAGCTGCTGGCGCAGCCCGCCACCCTCGCGATCACGTCCGAGCCCGGCGCCCGCATCGCGATCGACGGCCGCATGGTCGCGATCGCTCCGACGGCGCCTCTGGTGGTCGCCGCCGGCAAGCGCGTCGTCACGATCACGCACCGGGGCCGCACGCCGGTCGTGCGCGAGGTCGTGCTCGCGCGCGGGCAGGCACTCGCCATGCGCGCACCGCTCGAGTTCACCGAGCGCCGTCGCGCCGTGCCGTGGATGCTGACGGCCGCGGGGCTCAGCGGCGGCCTCGCGATCCTGACCGGCGCCACCGCGGTGGTGCGCGATCACGAGGCGAGCGACCTGCGCGCCGGCATCGACGCGGGGAACCAGCCGCCCTCCGCTGCCGACCGCTACGACAAACGCGTCCGGCAGCGCGACGATCTGAAGACCGCGACCTGGGTGTTCGGGACCGCCGCCGTCGCGAGCGCCGCGCTCGCCATCGGCCTCTATCTGTTCGACACCCCCTCCGCCGAGTCCGTGCAAATCACACCCGTGGTGACCGCCTCCGGAGCGACGATCGGCGTCTCGGGCTACTTTTGACCCGCCGGCTGACTCGTGGGGCAGTTCTGGCCACAGGGCTTGCATGCGAGGGCTCCGTGGCTATGCTCCGCGCGATCATGGGCACGACCGGTAAGCGGACTCTCGCGGCGGTGGCGACCACGCTCAGCTTCGACAAGTTCTGGACCTGGCTAAAGGCGCACGCGAGCTGCATCGTGCGCGCGGGCACCCCGGAGACGATGCTCGTCGATCACGACGACTTTCACTGGACGCTGACGACCGAGGACGATCACACGTTCGTGGTCCAGCTCGCGCGCGCGAAGGACCTCGTCGGCGAGCTGGTGGTGTTTCCGGCCGAGATCGCCTACGTCCAGGTCGAGCCGAGTGAGACCGAGGGTGAGTGGATGTTCGAGTGCATCTCCGAGTCGGAGAAAGCTCGCGAGGTCGCGTACCATTTCGTGATGGCTCACGAGTACGACGACGGCGAGCACCGGCGCGAAGACAAGTGGACTCACTGATCGAGCCGGGCAGGGAGCCTGCCCTGATCGGGAAGCTCGTCGACGGGCGCTACAGGGTCCTCGCCGCGATGGCCTCGGGGTCGATGGGCGCGGTGTATCGCGCCGAGCGCATCCCCGTCGGCAAGCTCGTCGCGATGAAGTTCGTGCACGCGTCGTTCGCCGACGACGCGGAGTTCCTCGCGCGCTTCGAGCGCGAGACGCGTGTGATGAGCAAGCTCGCCCATCCCAACTGCGTGTCCGTCGTCGACTTCGGCATGTTCGAGGGCACGCCGTACCTGGTGATGGAGTACGTCGACGGCGTCACGCTGCGGTCGATCATCGACGACGAGGCCATCGCCGTACCCCGCGCCGTCGGCTTCGCGCGTCAGCTCGCGGCCGGCCTCGCGCACGCGCACTCGCACGACATCATCCACCGCGACATCAAGCCGGCGAACATCATGATCGGGCAGGCGATCGGCGCCGGCGAGGTCGTGCGGATCCTCGATTTCGGGCTCGCCCGCCTCCGCGGCCCGGGGAGCGGGCGAGACCCGACCGCCGCGAACGTCGTCGTCGGCACGCCGAACTACATGGCGCCCGAGCAGACCATCGCGGGCGAGCCGCTCGACGCGCGCACCGACATCTACGCGGCCGGCGTGGTGCTGTTCGAGATGATCGTCGGCGATCGGCCGTTCAGCGCGGACGACACCCCGTCGGTGCTCGCGATGCATCGCACGGCTCCGATTCCCCGGCTCGCCGACCGGGTCGGCGCCGACGTGATGATCCCCGACGGGCTCCAGGCCATCATCGATACGGCGATGGCGAAGCGGCCCGCCGACCGGTACCAGAACGCCATGGAGATGTCCGCGGCGCTCGAGGCGCTGGGGACCGTGCTCCAGACGGGGGCCCAGCGCGCGCTGCCCTCGGTGCGCGAAGACGATTCGCGGAGCGACACCGGGATCGCACCGACGCTGATCGCGCCTGCCGCCACCTCCTCGCGCTCGCCCCGCCGCAGCGGCACGAGGGTGGGGCTCGCGCTCGCCGGCGTCCTGCTCGTCGGTGGCGCCGCCGTGGCGTACGTGGCTCACGACCGGGCTGCCGCGCCACCCCCCGCCGTCGTCACCGTCGTCGGGGATGCGCGCGTCGCGACGCCCGATGCCGACGAGCCGGCGGTCGCGGTGGCGCCCATGGACGCCGCCGCCGTGGAGATCGCCGCGGCGGACGCCCCGGAGGCCGTCGAGATCGAGATGGATCCCGATCCGATGACCGCGATCGATCCGAACCCGGTCGATCCCGCAGCGGATCCCGCGAACGCCGCGGCCGACGAGGCGGACGACGCTCCCGAGACGAAGACCGCCGCCGACGAGCGCGACGCTCCTCAGGCCGCGTCGCCCGCGCTCGCGCGAACGGTGCACGACGCCGTGCTGCTCCTGCAAGCGGGTGACAAGGAGCTCGCCCTGACGTCCCTGCGCGCGCTGTGGGGCCATCAGCAGAACAGCGCTTACATCCCGTTTCTTATCGGGAATCTGTACTTCGACAAGCGCTGGTGGAACGTCGCGCTCGACCATTACCGCATCGCCGTCCTGAAGAACGGCGGCTACAAGGGCAACCAGGTCCTCCTCAGGAACCTCGTCCGCATGCTCGGCTCGAAGAAGACGGCGAGCCGGGCCGAGACGTTTCTGAGGGGGACGATCGGCCATCCGGCCAAGGCCGCCCTCCTGCGGGCCGCGAAAAGTGATCCCAATGCCGCCGTCAAGAAGGCTGCAGCCCGGATCGCACGTGTCATCCGCTAGAGCGCCTCGCTCGGGCCTTGACTCCCAGGGACAGATCCGTAGAGTCCTGCCTCCGCTGACCGGTCACGGTCTGTAAAAAAAAAACCATGCCCACGATTAATCAGCTCGTCCGCAAGGGTCGCGAGAAGCTGCGCACGAAGAGTGCCTCGCCCGCCCTGAAGCAGTGCCCGCAGAAGCGCGGCGTCTGCACTCGCGTCTACACCACCACGCCGAAGAAGCCGAACTCGGCCCTCCGCAAGGTCGCTCGTGTTCGACTGACGAACTCGATGGAAGTGACGTCGTACATTCCGGGCGAGGGGCACAACCTGCAGGAGCACTCGGTCGTCCTCATCCGCGGCGGTCGCGTGAAGGACCTCCCGGGCGTTCGCTATCACATCATCCGCGGCACGCTCGACACCACCGGTGTCCAGAACCGCAAGCAGAGCCGGTCCAAGTACGGCGCCAAGCGCCCGAAGTAAGAGGATTGACCTATGCCGCGTAAAGGTGAAGTTGCTAAGCGTCAGGTCCTCCCGGACCCGAAGTACACGGATGCCCCGGCCGATCAGCGTCGCCGTCTGACGAAGTTCGTCAACGTCGTCATGCGCGACGGCAAGAAGGCGGTTGCCGAGGGCATCGTCTACAAGGCGTTCGACATGGTCGCGGAGCGCGCCAAGGACGACCCGTTGAAGGTGTGGGACCGCGCGCTGACGAACGTCCGTCCGCGCGTCGAGGTCAAGAGCCGCCGCGTCGGTGGCTCGACGTACCAGGTGCCCGTCGATGTCCGCCCGGACCGCTCGCTCGCCCTCGGCATGCGCTGGCTCGTCGAGTACGCGCGTGGCCGCAGCGAGAAGACGATGATGGATCGCCTCGCGAACGAGATCGTGGATGCCGCGCAGAACCGTGGCAACGCGGTCAAGAAGCGCGAAGACGTCCACAAGATGGCCGACGCCAACAAGGCGTTCGCTCACTACCGCTGGTAGCTACCCAACCGCTCTTGCTCCTGGAGGGCTCGGAAGGTGGGGACGACGCGAGTCGCCCCAAACCACCCGGCTCGCTCGAATGGCCACGCCTCCCATTCATACCCGCTCGGTCCTGCTCGACCGCACCCGAAATCTCGGGATCATGGCGCACGTCGACGCGGGCAAGACCACGACGACGGAACGGATCCTGTTCTACGCCGGCGCGACTTCGCGCCTCGGTGAGGTGAACGAGGGCTCCACGGTCACCGACTGGATGACCCAGGAGCAGGAGCGCGGCATCTCGATCGTCGCTGCCGCGACCACGGTGACCTGGGCCGATCACGTCATCAACCTGATCGACACGCCGGGCCACGTCGACTTCACGATGGAGGTCGAGCGCTCGCTGCGGGTGCTCGATGGCGCGATCGCCGTGTTCTCCGCCGTCGAGGGCGTCGAGCCGCAGAGCGAGACAGTCTGGCGCCAGGCCGACCGGTATCACATCCCGCGGATCGCGTTCATCAACAAGCTCGACCGCGAGGGCGCCGATCCGGCGCGCGTGGTCGAGATGATGGTCGCTCGCCTCGGCGCGCACCCGATCGTGACGCAACTCGCGGTCGGCCTCGGCCCGGACTTCGATGGCGTCATCGACCTCGTGACGATGCAGGCGCGCACCTGGGACGCGGAGGACTTCGGCGCATCCTTCACGGACGGGCCGATCCCCGAGAGCCACGCCGCCGAGGCGGCCGCCGCCCGCGAGCAGATGCTCGCCGCGGTCGCCGAGCACGACGACGAGCTCATGGCCGCGTGGGTCTCCGGTCCGCCGCTCGCCGCCGTGGCGATCACCGCCGCGATCCGCCGGGTCACGCTGGCAGGGGCGGGCGTCCCCACGCTCGTCGGCGCCGCGTTCGCGAACCTGGGCATCCACAACCTTCTCGATGCCGTGATTGCGTACCTGCCGTCGCCTGCCGACGTCGGGCCGGTCCGGGGCCGGGACCCCGCCGATCCCACGGCCGCGCCCACGCTCGTTCGTGCGGCGTCTGACGAGGCCCCGCTCGCCGCCTTCGCGTTCAAGGTCCAGGTCGACGACCCGGGCGGGATGCTCGCGTTCGTCCGCGTGTACTCCGGACGCCTGGAGACCGGCGCGGCGGTGCTCGTCCCATCGATCACCGGCGGCCCCGGGCGCCGCGTCGAGATCGGCCGCCTCGTCCGCATGTTCGCGAACCACCGCGAGGAGATCGACGTGATCGAGGCCGGCATGATCGGCGCCGTCGTGGACCCCCACAGCGTGTTCCCGATCGCGACCGGCGTGACGCTCTGCGACCCGCGACACCCGATCCTGCTCGACGCGATGACGGTCCCGAGCCCCGTCATGGGCATCGCCATCGAGCCCGAGACCGACGACGACCACGCGCGCCTCCCGGCCGCGCTGGAGCGCCTCGCCCTCGAGGACCCCTCGTTCCGCGTGCGCACGGACCCCGAGTCGGGCCAGCTCGTGATCGCGGGCATGGGCGAGCTCCACCTCGAGATCATCGTCGACCGGCTGCGCCGCGAGCTCGGCATCCGCTGCCGGGTCGGCAACCCCCGGGTGGCCTACCGCGAGACCATCACGCGCCGGTCCGAAGCGGACGAGGCCGTGGACCTCGGGCACCTCGCGCGCGGCTCGCGCGGCCACGTCCGGCTGGTGGTCGAACCGACCGATCGCGGTGGCGGCTACGTGTTCGAGAACCACGCGCCCGACGCCGAGATCCCGCGCGAGCACGCGCCCGCCGTCGAGGCCGGAATCTCCGAGGCCGTCGAGCGTGGCGTCTTGAGTGGCCACCCCCTGACCGACCTCCGCGTCCAGGTCGTCGGCGGTAGCTATCACCCCGTAGACTCTAACGATTACGCTTACAAGCTCGCTGGCGGCAAGGCACTCGTCGCCGCCGCTTCGACCGCGGGTCCGACCGTCCTCGAGCCGATCATGTCGCTCGAGGTGACCACTCCGGACGCAAACGTGGGCGAAGTTCTTGGCGATTTGCACGCACGACGCGGAAAAGTCGCTGGAATCTCCGCCCGCGCTGGTGTACAGACCCTCGCCTGTTTCGTCCCTATGGCCTCGATGTTTGGTTACTCGACCGTTCTGCGGTCGGCCAGTCGGGGCCGCGCTACCTACGCCATGGAATTCGACCACTACGCCGAAGCACCGCAGCAAGTCCGTGATGACTTGAGTGCGCCCAAGTTGGGAAGAGGAGCCGCACGTGTCTAAAGAAAAATTCGTCCGCAACAAGCCCCACGTCAACATCGGCACGATCGGCCACGTCGATCACGGCAAGACCACGTTGACGGCTGCGATCACGAAGGTGCAGTCGGTCAAGGGGTTGGCGAAGTTCACGGCGTTCGATCAGATCGACAAGGCGCCGGAAGAGAAGGCGCGCGGCATCACGATCTCGACGGCACACGTCGAGTACGAGTCCGACAAGCGCCACTACGCGCACGTCGACTGCCCGGGCCACGCCGATTACATCAAGAACATGATCACGGGCGCGGCGCAGATGGACGGCGCGATCCTGGTGGTGTCGGCGCCGGACGGCGCGATGCCGCAGACGCGCGAGCACGTGCTGCTGGGCAAGCAGGTGAACATCCCGGCGATGGTGGTGTACCTGAACAAGTGCGACATGATCGGCAAGGGGGACGAGGAGCTCCTCGACCTCGTCGAGATGGAGCTGCGCGAGCTGCTGGACAAGAACGGCTACAAGGGCGACGACACCCCGATCATCCGTGGGTCGGCGCTGAAGGCGCTCGAGGGCGATGCGTCGGAGTACGGCACGCCGTCGATCCAGAAGCTGATGGACGCGTGTGACTCGTTCATCCCCGAGCCCGTCCGCGAGCTCGACAAGCCGTTCCTGATGCCGGTCGAGGACGTGTTCACGATCACGGGTCGTGGCACGGTCGTCACGGGCCGCATCGAGCGCGGCATCGTGAAGGTCGGCGACGAGCTCGAGATCGTGGGCCTCGGCGACACGCGCCAGACCACGTGCACGGGCGTCGAGATGTTCAGGAAGCTCCTGGACCAGGGGCAGGCGGGCGACAACGTCGGCGTGCTGCTGCGCGGCACGAAGCGCGAGGAGATCGAGCGCGGCATGGTGCTCGCGAAGAAGGGCACCGTCCCGCCGCACTCGCACTTCACGTGCGAGGTGTACGTGCTGAAGAAAGAGGAGGGTGGCCGTCACACGCCGTTCTTCCAGGGCTACCGCCCGCAGTTCTACTTCCGTACGACCGACGTGACGGGCACGGTCACCCTGCCGGAAGGCACGGAGATGGTGATGCCGGGCGACAACATCAAGGTCGACGTCCAGCTGGTCTCGCCCATCGCTTGCGAGGCGGGTCTCCGCTTTG
>JAYSYE010000074.1:0-2314 GCA_043716635.1 Deltaproteobacteria bacterium
CCAGCGGGCCGGCTACGCCACGCCCGCCGAGCACGCCCAGCTCCTCCGCCTCCGGGCTGCCGCGCGCGCGGCGATCGACACCGCGCGCGCCCGCCTGCCTGGATAGCGCCTCGCGCGCCCAGCCGCCGGTGCGCGCCCGGGTTGCCCGCCAACCCGACGAAATGGCAAGCTCACCCGCATGCGCGCATCGTCGGTGGCTCTGGTCGCAATCCTCGGTGTGGTCGGTGGCCTGGGCGCCGGCTGCGGTAACTCCGCCACGCCTCCTCCAGCCGCCCCGGCGATCGCCGAGTGCGGGCCGACCGCCTGTGGGCCAGCGCTCGGCATGCCCATGCAGCAGTGCGACGATGGAAGTGTCGGCGGGAACACGGGCAAGTGCATCCGCCAGGGCGAGACGTGCGGCTGGGAGATCCGCGAGTGTCCGGCTCCGGCAGCTGGCTGCACGAAGAGTGGCTGCAGCGGAACGGTGTGCGCGGAGACCGGCAAGGAGATGATGACGACGTGCGAGTACCGCCCGGAGTACGCGTGCTACGGCTCCGCGACGTGCGAGCGGCAGAAGGACGGCGCTTGCAACTGGACGCACACGCCCGAGCTCACGGCGTGCCTCGCGAATCCACCGCCCATGCAGTGACCAGATCCGCAGCTCGAACCGGCCGTGGTACCCCGTCGCGAGCTGGTCGAGCGCGGCGATGTCACCGCGCTCGTCGTCGGCGTCCCCGTCGTCGGCGTCCTCGTCGCGGCGCTCGCGGTTGCCACTCCGTTGACCTACGCTGTGGTCGGCGGACGCCACGGTGGACAACGCGCGCAACGTGGGCGCCGCTCTGGACGCGTTCAACGAGGCAGCAAGCCGAACCGGAACGATATTCTGACGAGCATGGTCCGCGGCAAAGCACCAGCGCGCGAGCGCGACCATCGGCAGCGCTACGAGGTCGGTGGGATCGCGCACCATCCACGCCGGCACGATCGGGCCGGTGTGCGCGAGCGGCCACTGCAGGGCGCCTAGCATCCACTCGCACGCGTGCGTGGCCGGCGCCCAGAGCTTCGCAGCCGCGAAGCCGAGCGCGGTTGCGACCGCGCACGCATCGACCACGCCCGCCTGACTGGTTAGCGCTTCCGGACCGGCCGCTGGTTCGCGGCGTACGATAGCGGCTCATGCGGAATCGAGCGCTCGCGACCTGCCTCCTGCTTGGCTGCGGCTCCCGGGCTGCGTCGGTGTCGCCTCCTCGACCCGCGCCCCCTCCCGCCGACCATCGGATCCATTCGGCGCAGACCCGCGAAGGCGACGGGATCCGCCTCCGTGTCGAAGGCCAAGGTGTCGCGATCGAGTCGTTGCCAGTTCCCGACTGGGTGGTCCTGCCCGTTCATGGGACGGTCAATATTCACGTCGACCTGCTCATGCCGCACACGGCCACGCCCGACTTCCGCGTCGCGACGGGCGAGGCGAGCCTGACCTGCATCGCATGCGTCATCGGCGGAGGGCCGCCGCCCGCCGGACTGGAGGACGATAGCGGGATGATTGCTCTACCGCCGACGCGGTTCGAGCGGATCGAGGCCCGTGCGGTGCTCGCCGCGGGCGTCGCAGACATCACCACGTGGACCGCGCAGTCGAACGATGTCGACTCGAGCGTGCACGCGCACGCGGTCCTGGCGCAGACCCTCGGCGACTCGGCGGCGACGGTGTGCATTCGCTTCCGCTCGCGGGAGAGCCCGATCCGACGCGAGTCACTCGCAGGCGATTTCCTCACGACCGCCGGCATCGAGATCGACGCGGCCGGCTTCCTGAATGTGAGGCTCTCCGGCGCCCTCGGCGATCTCCTCTTCGACAGGTCCGGGTGCAATGGCACACCTCGTCCATCCGAACCCGACACCGACGTCGGCCCCGAGCCGCCGGACCCAGGTCCTCCAAAGGACGGTGACGACCTCGCACGCGGCATCACGGTGATCGATGTCACGCACCGCACGGTCACGCGCGCGCTCGTCATGCGCGCGCTCTCGGAGCCGACGGGCGTGCGACCCGGTGCTCGCATCGTCCCGGCGACGAGGAATGGCGAGCCGTCCGGCTACAAGCTCTACGCGATCCGACCGTCATCCAGACTCGCCGCATTCGGGTTCACCAACGGGGACACGGTGACCGCCATCAACGGAGTCGAGCTCACCTCGATCGAACAGCTCCTCGATGCACTCTCACAGGCTCGATCCGCGACCGCCATTCGGTTCGACGTCACGCGGCGCGGACAGCCGGTCTCGCTCGTGCTCACCATCACGGACTGACGCTGGTCGAGAGCTGCGACCGCCGGCCGCTTGCCACGCCGCCATG
>JAYSYE010000075.1:0-2309 GCA_043716635.1 Deltaproteobacteria bacterium
GGCGAGCGCGAGCGAGGCGAACAGGCCGAGCGCGGTCCAGTGCTCCTTCATGTCGAACCACTTCGTCGCCGCGTGCGCGCGGCGCTGGTACGTCTCGACCGGCAGCTGCTCGTACGCGACGGCGTGCTCCTTACTCGCGATCGCCGCGAGCGCGTCACCCAGCGCCGCGTGATCGGTCGCCAGCCGGCTCGCGTTGTCGAGGTACGCCGCGCGCACGTCGATGCGATACGTCGGGTACACGACAGCACCCGCGGTGAACGCGAGCGCGTGCAGGATCACCGCGTACCAGGCGAACCGCCGCACCGCGTGCCGCCGCCCGGACTCGCCGCGAACATATTTGCGCAGCCACAGCACGAGGTGCGTGACCGCACCGACCGCCGCCGCACCCAGCACGGCGTGCACGACGAGTAGCCAGCGCGCGGCGCCATCGGTCAGCACCCGCGGAATGTACCGCCCGCGGTCAGTGCGAGGCGGAGTGGCGGCGGATGAACGTCGGCACGTCCAGCTCGCTCTCGGTATCGATCTCGCCCGCGAGCACGGCCTTCATGCTCGGACGCGATTGGGCCCGCTTGCGATCCGGGTGCACCAGGGGCGCGCCCTCGGGGATCGACGGCCCCGAGCCGGCTGCGAGCCGCTGCGAGTAGTCACCCTCGGGGATCGAGCTGGCGTGGGCGGCGGCGTCGTACCCCGAGTAATCCTGGTCGGCGGACGCCCACTCGACGGCGATCTCCGGCTCGTCGACGATCTGGGCCGGCAGCGGCGCCGTCGTGCGGCGAAACGACTGCGCGGCGGCCGGGGGCGGATAGTCGCGCGTGACCTGCGAGCCCGCGTCGTACGGCAGCGTGATCTGCGGCGAGCTCGTGCGGCGGGTGCCACCAGCGGGCGCGGGTGCCGGCGGCGTGGTGCCGCGCGCGTAGCTCTCGGGGACCTGGACCATCACCTTCTCGGCGCGGTCGAAGCCGGTCGCGATCACGGTGATGCGGACCTCCTCGGACAGGTTCGGATCGATGACCGAGCCGAAGATGATGTTCGCGTCCTCGTGCGCGGCCTGCTGGATCAGCGACGACGCCTCGTTGACCTCGTGCAGCGTCAGGTCCGGACCGCCGGTGATGTTGATGAGGATCCCGGTGGCGCCCTCGATCGACACGTCCTCGAGGAGCGGCGAGCTGATCGCCGTCTCGGCGGCCTCGGTCGCGCGGCGCTTGCCGGTCCCGATGCCGGTGCCCATCAGGGCGCGGCCCATGCCGCTCATGATGGTGCGCACGTCGGCGAAATCGACGTTGATGAGGCCGGGGACCGTCATGAGGTCCGAGATGCCCTGCACCGCGTTCAGGAGCACCGAGTCGGCCTTGCGGAACGCCTCGACCATCGACGTCTGCTGACCGACGAGCGCGAGCAGGCGATTGTTCGGGATCACGATCAGCGTGTCGACGGCCTTCTCGAGCCGCTCGATGCCCTCGATCGCCTGCTTGTTCCGCTTCTTGCCCTCGAAGCCGAACGGCTTCGTGACGACGCCGACGGTCAGCGCCCCGCAGTCCCGCGCGATCTGCGCGATGACGGGAGCCGCGCCCGTGCCCGTGCCGCCGCCCATGCCGGCCGTCACGAACACCATGTCGGCGCCGCTGATGAGGTCGGCGATCTGCTGCATGCTCTCCTCGGCAGAGCGGCGACCGACGTCCGGGTTCGCGCCGGCCCCGAGTCCCTTCGTGAGGGTGTCGCCGAGCTGGATCTTGTGGGGCGCCATGTTGGCCTCGAGGGCCTGCATGTCCGTGTTGGCGACCACGAACTCGACGCCGTCGAGGCTGCCGCTGATCATGGTGTTGACGGCGTTACCACCGCCGCCACCGACGCCGATGACCAGGATCTTTGCGTGACTGACGTCGTCGAACTCGATGAGTGCCATGGATCTTGTTCCCCTTGATTCCGCCATCCGGCGGTGCTTTGACCCGCGGCTCGGCGCGAGCCCCGTAAGGCCATATGCAAGCGCCCGATCAAAGCGGGCAACTTTTTGCGTTGAATCGTGAAGCGTGCGCAGGAATTTCAGAAGATCTCGGCGAGCGAACGCCAGGCGCGCTTCAGCATGCCCGGGCGATCTTCACTGCTGCGACCCGAGAGCTGGATGGTCTTGCCCTGCGAGGCCCCGAACATCACGAGGCCCACGCCGGTCGCGTATGCGGGCGAGCGCACCACATCGACGAGGCCACCGATGCGCGTGGGGGCGCCCTTGCGCGCGGGGAGGCCGAGGACCTGCTCCGCGACCTCGGCGATGCCCTCCATCGCGGTGGCGCCGCCGGTGAGCACGATGCCCG
>JAYSYE010000076.1:0-2307 GCA_043716635.1 Deltaproteobacteria bacterium
GCTGGCGTCGCCGTCGGGGAGCACGGCGAGGATGCGCATGGCGCCGCCACAGGTGTCGCAGACTAGGACGTCGATCATGAACACGCGCTTCATGAGCGCCTGATCAAGGGCCCGACCGATAGCTAAGCAAGCCTGCCGACGCGCGTGGCGATGTCGCTGAGCGCCACGAGCTGCTGCCGGATCGCCTCCTGCTGCATCTCCGAGAGCTCGCGCCACACCGTGGGCACGCCGTGGCGGTCCGCGATCCGGACGATCGGCGCCATCTGCTCGACGAGCCACCGCAGCTCCCTGGCCGGCGTCGAGGTCGCCGACGCCAAGACCTTGTGGCCGCGGCGCGTGAGGACGGTGATCTCGAGGCGGCCGCTTCCGGTCTGCCAGGCGGTCGACCCGAGCGCGGTCGTCAGCTCAGTGATCTCCGACCACGGGAGCCGCTGAGATGACCAGTAGTTCGCGACCGTCACGCCCTCGTCATCACCGACGAACCGCATCCGCGCGGCGCGGCGCGAACGAGGAGCCATAGCCACGGCACCGCGAGCACCGCCGCGATCGCGAGAGGCACGAGCGTCCACCCATCGTCGGCGGCGATCGCGAGCGGCATGCCGCACACGAACGCACCCATGATGAACGTCAAGAGCAGCGCCCAGGCCCTCGGCATCCCCCGCACCACCCGACGACTCGCCATGCGGCCATCGTACCCCAGCCCGGGCTTGCATCGGGGCGCGCCCACGTGGGCGCGCCCACGTGGGCGCGCTCGGGTGGGAGTTCGATGTGGGTCGGGGGCAGCATCGCAGCGCCTCGCGGATCAGCTCGGCAAACGGGGCCTGGCCGCGACGTTCGCGCGCGGCAGCGACGGCGGCGTGCGCGACCGCGGTGGACCAGCCGAGCGCTGTCAGTGCGGCACGCGCTTCGAGCTCCAGCAGCGAGGCCGCTCGCGCGGCGGGCGTGGGAGGCGCGACGGGCCTGGCGGCGCTGGTCGCATGGCGCTGAAGTGTGAACTGGTCCGGCGCGGTCCGCCGATGGTCATGAGGCTCTCGTGGTGGGCGGTGCGGGTGCTCGCGCTCAACGAACCGACGAGCTATGAAGGAACGGAAACGAGCGCTCCGGTCGCTCCGGAACGCGTGCTGCGTCCGGGACGGCCACCAGCACTCTGTCCGAGATCCGGACATCCGATCGATGAAGGCCCAGCCGGCGGACGCCGCGTCACCCGACGCATTTCCAAGTCGTCGAGATTTCTCGAGCGGGCGCGCGGCACGGTCCCTGCCGACACGCGGCGACGAACATGCTCGCGGCTCGACTCTCGCCGACGCCAACGCGCGCGGATGCCCGCCGCCAGCCGGAGGACGGAACGCTCTACGGCGTCGTCCGCGACCATCTCCCAGCGTTACTCGAGCGTGCCCGCGATCACTCCGAGCACGGGTTCGGCTATCCGCGCTTCGTCGAGCGCGAGTTCGAGAAGTTCCTCGCCTGTGGCCTGCTCTGCAACGGCTTCGTGCGCGTGCGCTGTGACCACTGCGCCGACGAGCGGTTGGTCGCGTTCTCGTGCAAGACCCGCGGCTTCTGCCCGTCGTGCACGAGTCGCCGGATGGCCGGCACCGCGGCCCACCTCGTCGATCGCGTGCTGCCTGCTGTGCCGTACCGACAGTGGGTGCTGTCGTTGCCGCGGCAGGTTAGGTTCCTGATCGCTCGCGACCACAACCTGCTCACGCAGGTCCTCGGCGTGTTCCTGCGCAAGGTGTTCGCCTGGCAACGTCGCCGCGCTCGCGCCTACGGCATCGACGATCCGCAGTGCGGTGCCATCACGTTCGTCCAGCGGTTCGGCTCGCTGCTCAACCTCAATTGCCACGCCCACGCCGTGCTTCCCGACGGTGTGTTCGCGGCCGACTCGGACGGCGCCGTTTCGTTTCATGCGCTGCCCCCGCCCTGGGACGACGACGTCGTCCGCCTGCTCCAGCAGATCGCCCGCGCGATCCACCGCCTTGTCCAGCGCCGCCTCGCGCTCCACGGCGACGACGCCCCACCGGATCTGCTCGCGGCCGAGCAAGCCGAGTCCGTGGCCAGCCCACCCTTTGCGGGCCGCGCCGCGTTTCCCACGGCCGGCCACCGGTCCGCGTTCCTCGATGGCTACTCGCTCCACTCCGACCGTCTCGTCGATGCCGAGGATCGCGAGGGCCTCGAGCGGCTGTGCCGATACGGCGCCCGCTCGCCGGTCGCCAACTCCCGGCTGTCGCGCGATCCGGCTGGACGAGTCGTGATGGCCCTCAAGCGTCCGTTGCGCGACGGTCGTACCGAGCTCGCGTTCACGCCTGT
>JAYSYE010000077.1:0-7142 GCA_043716635.1 Deltaproteobacteria bacterium
CGGGGCGAAGTAGCCGGTGACCTGGTAGCCCCACGAGCCATAGAACGGGTGCTCGAGCGGCGGCAGGAGCTCGACGTGCGAGAAGCCGAGGTTCGCGCAATGAACCGCGAGCTGCTCGCCGAGCTCGCGGTAGCCGAGACAGGCGCCGTGCGGGCGGCGCCACGACCCGAGGTGGACCTCGTAGATGCTCACCGGGGCATCGCGCGCGATGCGCTGCGCGCGGGTGGCCATCCAGCCCTCGTCGTGCCACTCGTGCGACGGCTGCCAGACGATCGACGCCGTCGCCGGCGGCAGCTCGGCGCGTGCCGCGAACGGGTCGGCCCTCTCGTGCGTCGTGCCGTCGGGGCCCGTGATCGCGAGCTTGTAGCGCGCGCCGACGGTGGCCCCGCCGACGGTGCCCTCCCAGAGCCCCGAGCGCGCGCGGGCCACCAGGGCATCGGCGCCGTGCTGCCAGCCGTTCCAGTCGCCGATCACGCTGACCGCGCGCGCGTTGGGCGCCCACACCCCGAACACGATGCCCTCCGCGGCGACGTGGGCACCCAGGTGATCGTGGAGCCGGTGATGCGACCCCTCGTTGAAGAGGTAAAGATCTTGCGCGGAGAGGAGCGACGTCACGACGCTCGCAGCATACCTGCCGGGCACTTGCGGTAGCGTCAGCGCCGAGTGAGCTCGGGCGAAAACTCCACAGCCGCGCACCGACGCGCGGTGGTCCTGCTCGTGATGTGCGGCCTGTTCTGGAGCTCCGCGGGTGTGCTCATCAAGCTGGTCGACGCGAACCCCATCGCGATCTGGAGCGTCCGCTGCGGGATCTGCGCCCTGACGCTCGGGATCGTCGGCCGGCCATCGCTCCGGCGGATCTCGCGCGACGAGTGGCTCGCGGCGGGCGCGAACGCGCTGACGACGGGCCTGTTTATCGTCGCGAACAAGCTGACGACGGCCGCGAACGCGATCCTCATCCAGTACTCCGCCCCGGTGTGGATCGCGCTACTCGGCGCGTGGTTCCTCGGCGAGCGCGCGACGCGGCTCGACTGGGCCACGATCGTCGCGGTGCTCGGCGGCATCGCGCTGTTCTTCTTCGAGCGGCTGACGTTCGACCACGTCGCCGGCAACCTCGTCGCGCTCACGGCCGGCGTCGCGTACGCATTCCAGGCCATGCTTCTCCGGCGGGTCGCCACCCGCGGTGGCTCCGCGCTGCGCGCGCTGTTCCTCGGCAGCCTGATCGGCGCGGTGCTCGGCGCGCCCGTCGCGATCGCGACCCTGCGGCCGACGGGCACGGCGATCGCGGCGCTGGTCGCGCTCGGCGTGGTGCAGCAGGGGTTCGCGTACCTCTGCTACGCGCGCGCCGCCGTCCACGCGACCGCGCTGGAGGCGATGCTCATCCCCGTGATCGAGCCGATCTTCTCGCCGATCTGGGTGGCGATCGCCGTATCCGAGGTGCCCGGCCCGTGGGCGCTCGCCGGCGGCGCGATCGTCATCGTCGCCGTCACGCTCCGCGGTGTGCTCGCCCCCGCGCGCGTCTCACCGTCGGCCTGAGCTGTCCGAGCGGTTCGTCACATCTCGGCATCGCTGGCGGCATCGTTCGTGACGGCTCGGCAGAGGTCGGGAGGCATGGGCGGCGGCCCGCGGCTCGTCAGGCCCACGGCTCGCCGGGCCCACGGCTCGGCGTCCGCGCCGTGCGCCACGCAATCCGACCCAACCACCGGCGACCCCGGAATCAACCCGGAACCGTAAACACGCTGATGTCGCCGCCGCGCCGCCAGCCCTCGCGCGTGAGCCACAGCCGCGGGCTGGCGAGCGCCACGCGTTCGAAGCCGTCGTCGCGCACGAACTGCCGCGTGCCGTCGAGCTCCCTCCAGCCAAGGAACTCCGCGCCGCTCGAGTACGGATCGACCTCTTCCATGATCTCGTGATGCGCCGGGCGATGGTGGAGCCAGTTCGTCAGCACGTACTGGAGCGCGTTGCGCATCTGGGTGGGATTCGCGATCGACTTCGCGTGGTAGCGGTCTGCGAACACGGGCCCGCGTCGGCCCAGCTTCGCGTTCAGTGACTTCGCGACCGAGATCGAGAACGCCCGCACGCCGTTCGCGAGCTCGACCTGCGACTCGGCCTCGGCGATGAGGTGGATGTGGTTGCTCTGGATGCTGAAGTGCACCAGCCGGAACCCGCTGCGCGCCAGCACGACGCGGGCGCCGATGCGTACCGCCCGATACGCGTCCATCCGGCGGAGATTTCTGGCCACCGGCAACGTCCGTAGCGTCACGTGGAGGGCTCGGCCCTTCACGAACGGCTCTCGCTTGACGTGCGGGGCCGGCGGCTTCACGCCCTTCGGCCATCGCTTCTTGGGCCGGCCCGCACCGGGAGCCCGCGTGCCCGGCGCGCGGACCTCCAGTTCCAGTTGCCGGCTCCGCCTCGCCATCATGATGCTCGTACCATGGTCACTAATACGGCGGATATTTACAAGAAATTCAATTCATCTTGTTTACAAACGCACGATGCGAGTCCGGTCTCGAACCACCGCGGGTCTGGAACGCCGCCTGATCCCTACGCGGCGCGCAAGCTCGCGATTGGTGTGGCCTGCAGGATTTCGAAGCACGGTCGTAGCCGCTCGCTCAGATGCAGTGACCGAAGGAAGAGACAGGGCGCGAGTCCGGTCTCGAACCAGCGCTGACCGCGGAGATGCTCGACGTGCCCGCTGATCAAGCCGAGCGTGGCGTCGGAGATCGAGCTCGGCACGCGCTTGCTCCAGAACGCCGGCATCGGTTCGGCATGGATCACCCCGAACCAGAGGTGAGCGAGGAGCTCGTCGAGGCGCCGGATGATGCGGTCGACCGCTGTGTCGCTGCGGTCGAGGCAGGCTCGCCAGGACTCGCGCAGCTGGGTTGCGGTCCAGGTATCGCGGGTCACGAGCTCGCAGACGGCAGCCAGCCGCTCGTCGACGTGAAAGCGATCGATGCGCTCGTGATCGATGGTGATGCCGTGACCCGCTCGGAGGTCCCCGATCAGGTTCCACAGCTCCGGCGCGCCATCGTGCACGACCGTCGTCGGGACGCCGTCATCCCGATTCTGCAGGTGTCGCAGCTCGGCCCCGATGCGACTCAGGAGACCGTCGGTGCCCTTGGTCGGAGTGGCCGCGAACCGCTGGGTCAGCAGCACGTTGCCGTCGCGATCGTGCGCAGAGACCGTCGCGACGTACGCCATGCGATACGCGACCGTCACCGGCGGCGGCGGCCGTCGAATCCGGGGGGCATGCAGAGCGACGGGCCCGGTGACCTCCGCCATGGGCACCGACGTACGGTCGAGGCCGACCGACAACGAACCGACCTCCGACAGGACGGGCTCGGCGTCGCGGATCGCAGGAGCGAGCGTCGCTGACCATGGTCTCCAGCGCGGCGCCAATTCGCTTGCCGATGCGTTCGAGCGTCGACCGCGACGGCGCATGTCGATAGGCGGCGCGCATCTCCAGCTCGTAGTGACGCAGCGGTCGCTCCGCGAACCCTCGGGTGACGCTGAACGCCAGCGCGGGCGTGGCGCGCTCGAGCAACCCCGCGCGCACCTCGAGCGGCACCACGGTCGGACCGTTGTGCATCCCGACGAGCCGAAACGATTCACGGCCGACCACCACGGGGCCCGCGAGCGTGTGGTAGCGGCACGTGCCGCGTTGCTGCCGGGTGTACCGCTGGCCGTCGAGCAAGCACCACCTCTCAGGGAGCGATCCAGGCGAGCCCGGGCTCGAACCACCGGCCGATGCGCCCGACCGTGACCGGTGGCGGTGAGTCCGGCGCATGCGGCGCGACGCGATCCCATGCCTGGAAGTCCCGGCGCGGCGCCTCGGTGGAGGCCCGCCGGCTCGCCGCAGCGGCTGCGCAGTCGGGCTGGCATGAACGCGCGCCGTCGCCCGCTGTCGCGAGGCCTAGAGCCTCTGTGATCGGAGAATTTTGCAGGTCATGCCAGAGGCAGACCGAGCAAGCAGCGGCTCCACTTCCTGACGAGCCGATGGCATCGAAGTTCGCGCGGACCTCGGGCGCCATCACGAGGCCCGGCGGCTGTCGGCACACCCCCATACAGCTCAGGGAGCGATCCAGACCCGGCCGTCGAGGGTCTGGATCGCCGCCGGATCCCTACGCCGCACGCAGGCTCGCGATTGTGAGGCTTGGACGGGGCGAGCCCGGTCTTGAACCACCGGACCGCCAGGAGACCGCTTCGCAGTCTGACGACCGCTACGGCTGCATCAGCACGCCGGAAATCGGAACCCAGCCGTATGGATCTTCGGCCCCGAGCACGTCGTAGGCGTGCACTGCGCCGTGGTACTGGCCCGTCGGAAGCGACCCGAGATCGAACGTCGGCTCGGCGCAGGAAGCGTCCGTCACGTAGGGCACCGGGGGCGTGACGGAGAAGTCGATGAGCTTCGTGTACGTGGCGACGTTGGCCAGCGCCTGATCGACGGCGACGATCTCGACCTCGTACGTGAAGTTGTCGCCTTCCTTGTCGCACACGGCGCCGAGGAGGTGCGGCACGGGATTCCCGTCGACGCCGTTGTTCACGAACATCGGCATGAGGAAGTACGGGCCGGTATTCGATCGCGTCACCTGCACGCTCAACACACCGGTGGCGGTGGCCTGGCTCGTGGTCGCATCGAGCTCGATAGCGTAGCTCCCGACATCCTCGTAGCCGGGCGCGAGGGTCAGCAGCGTACCCTGCAGCGACGCAAACGGAGGGAGGTCGGGCGACGACACCGAGACCGCATTCCCATCGGCACCCACCACGACGATCTGGAGCAGCACGGAGGTCGGCGCGGTCAGCTGGAGCGGAGTGTCGGCGAGCTGGAGCGCGAGCGTGTCGGTGGCCGTGTTTGGCTCGGTGCAAGCGGCGAGCGCGATCAAGACCAGTAGTATCAGCCGCACCCCTCGACAGTACCGGTCCGGAGCACAGCTCGCCAGCTTGGGGGTCGCCCTGGCGACGGCGTCGCGGCAGCGGTCACAGCACCTCGGAGTGCCACCGGATCGTGTACTTCCTCAGCCGACCGTGGAGGATCTCCGCGAGCTCGCGCGCAGCATCGATGGGGCTGGTCGCGCGCTTCTCCTCCGCGATGGTGATCAGGAACACCGTGTCGTCCTTCAGCCCGTTCGGCGCGAAGTGCGTGCCGAGGGTATCGAGCCCCGCGTGTGCGGCTTCGTACGCCACCGCGGCCTCGCCGGCGTGCTGCTGCGCGAGCGCGTACCACGCGCGCGCCGTCGCGAGCCCGACATGCGGTGAAGTCCGTACCCGCACGAGAGTCGAGTTCATGACCACCGCGGAGCCGGTGGCTTCGGCCCCCGCGAGGCGAACAACGACCGTCACCGCGAGATCGCCCGTCCCTGTCACGCGGTAGCTCGTGTCACCTTCGACCACCACTGTCTCCGAGTCGCTCGCGGGCTGCCACCGCGCGCGCCGGATCGCAGGCTCAGGGGCACACGCGACGAGAATCAGTACTGGCAACCAGTACGGCTTCGTCCTCACAGCTTGTTCTGCTAGCGCGCGTCAGTCGACCTGATCGAGGCCGTCGCCCTCGACGGCGCCGTCGCCGGCCATCTCGGTCGAGGACGGCGCGGACGAGTGGTCGGACTCGGGCGCGGCGGTGCTCGCGACGGGCTCGTCGTCCCAGCCCGTGTCGATCTCCTCCATCGGCGGCGGCGTCGTGGCCGGACGCGCGCGCGGCCGGTCCATGCCGATCGCGAGCTCGGGCGGCAAGTGTGCCGGGCGCGTGACCGCGTCGTGCGTGGTGACCGGATACGACTCCATCGAATCCACGTCGCTCGCGGGCGAGCCGATCGCCGAGACGGCGCTCCCCGCAGCATCGGGGATCGACGTCAGCGACGACGGGTGCGGCAGCGCCGCCTCCGTCGCCACGACGTCCCGCAGCGCGGGCGGATCGACGGGCTCCGCATCCCGCGGCAGGCCCGACGGCGGGCGCGCGCCATCACTGCGATCGTCGCGATCGCGACGCCGCCGCGTCCGCTCGCCACCGCCCGCGTCGCGCTCACCGCCCTCGCGGCTGCTCGGATCGCTGCGCTCGCGCTCGCGCTGTCCGGCCCCATCGCGCTCGCGCGCCGACACGCCGGCCGCCTCGAGCACGCGCGCTGCGGTCGCCTCGAACCGTGCGTGCTGCTCGCGATCCGCCTCGTCGAGGATCGGCCCGCCCTCGCGCCACTCGGCGCGCAGCTCGGCCACCACCTCGATCGGATCGCGCCCCGAGAACCGGAGCGAGCCGAACGCGTTCTTCTGCATCGCCTGCTTCAGCTGCGCCGCCACATCGAGCGGCGCGCTGCCACCGGCGGCAGTCGCCGCCTGCTTCGGCGCGAGCTCCTCGACCCGCGCGATCAGCTTCTCGCGCCGCGCGCGCAGCTGCGTGGGATCGAGCTCCGTGCCCGCAACCGCGCTCGCATGCGCCGTCACGAGGTGCTTCAGCATCGCCTCGATCTTGTCGCCGTGCGCGGAGTGCTCGCTCGCCTTGGCGCGCACCGCGATCGCCCGCGCCACCATGTCGGCGGGGCCTGCCATCACGGCCTCGATCTCGGTCGCGATCGCGTCCTGCTCGGCGCGGTGCGCGTTCGCCTCGCCATCGCGCGCGGCATCCCGCTTCGCGAACAGCGCATCGCACGCGGTGCGAAACGTCTTGTAGACGGCGTCCGCGTCCTTGCGCGGCACGAAGCCGATGTCCTTCCAGGCGGCCTGCAGATCCTTGATCTCGCCGATCGCCTTGCCCCAGCCGCCCACGCCGGGCGCGCCCGCCGCGACCTGCTGCGCGCGTGCGATCAGCTGCTGCTTGGCGGCGAGGTTCTGCGCCTGCTCCTCGAACTGGGCATCGAGCAGCGGCTTGCGGCGCTCGAAGAACCGGTCGCACGCGGCACGGAACCGCTTCCACAGGTCGTCGCCCTGCTTGCGCGGCATGTGGCCCGAGCTCTTCCACTGCGTCTGCAGCGCCTTGAGCTTGTCGGCCGTCACCGCCCAGTCGCTCGACTGCGAGAGCGCCTCGGCCTCGGCGATCAGCGCCTCCTTGACCTTCGCGACCTCGCCGAACGCCTCGTCTTGCACGGCGCGCACGCCGCGGACCTGCTCGTAGACCTTGTCGCACTCGACCTTGAACAGGTCCCACAGCTCCTTCG
>JAYSYE010000078.1:0-21572 GCA_043716635.1 Deltaproteobacteria bacterium
GATCGGCTCGCGCTGGGTGGCCCAGGGCTCGACGTGCGCGCTCGAAGTGCCCTCGGCCGTCGTGGCGATCGAGACCAACGTCGTGCTGAACCCCAGCCACCCGGACATGAACAGACTACGGGTTCATCCCGCCGCTCCGCTGGCCTTCGATGCCCGGCTCGGGTAGCCAGACGGGCCGGTCGACGGTGCCGCTACTCGAGTAGGTCGTCGAGAAGTGCGAGTGGCGTGGCGCCGTGCGACGTCTCGATGCAGTCGCGCATCGTCGTCAGCGCTTCGGCGCTGGCTGGCGGAAGCTTGCCGGCGGCTTCCCAGCGCTCGCGGCTCGGCCAGACAGCGTAGGCAACAACCTCGCCGTTGTCGGTCCGATGCAGGCGCGATCCGGAGGTCCCGCTGCGTGCGAGGATCGCTTCGGTCATCGTCCGCCAGGCGTCGCGAAAGCGGTCTTCGGTGCCTGGTTTCAGCGTCCAGCGGTAGATGACGGCAAACACTGCCGGACGGTACAGCCAGAAGAGCAAGTTCGCGCGTCGCGCTCCTCGTCGGTCGAAGCACGTGCCCCGGATCGGTCCGAACTGTGAACGGGTTGCCCAGGTCCGGGCCACGAGTGTGGCGCATGCGCGACGCTCGAGGCCAACCGACTCGCGGATCACGCGCCGCATCTCGCTCTGGCGCGGTCCGCGCGCTGGTCCAGCAATTGCGAATGGTGATTCTCATGCGAATCACACCGTTCTCCGCTCTGCTCCTTGCCTGTGCCTCCGCGTGCGTCGCTGCCTGCGGCACCACGACGCAATTCGCACCGACCAACCCCTCACCTCGCCCGATGTCGGCGCGTGCAGCCAGTGACGTCGTGGTGTTCACGACCTCGTTGCCCGCGGTGCAGTACGTCGAGGTCGGGATCCTCCAGGCCCAGCAGTCGAGCGACCTCTCGCTCGACCAGATGCCGGAGATCGTCGCGAAGATGCGGGCGGCTGCGGGCCGGCGCGGGTGCGACGGCCTGATCATCAACGGCACACGCGACCGCTCCGCGACGACCGTGGCGAGCAGCCGCGACACCACCAGCGTCTCGACGAGCACCCTCGAAGGGTACTGGGGCTCGTGCATCATGTTCGTCGAGCCGGCCGTCGCCGCTCGGTGACGCACCGCCCGCGCGGCTGCGATACGATGCGACGCATGGGGCGCACCATCATTCGTGGCGGCACGGTCGTAACGGCGAGCGATACGTTTGCAGCGGATGTCTGGATCGAGAACGGCAAGATCGCCGCGCTCGCCCAGCCGCTCGCGACGGGGATGGCGTACGGCCCCGATGACATCACGTACGACGCGACGGGCCAGTACGTGATGCCCGGCGGCATCGACTGCCACACGCACATGGCCATGCCGTTCGGCGGCACCACCGCGTCGGACGACTTCTACACGGGCACCGTCGCGGCCGCGCACGGCGGCACCACGACCATCGTCGACTTCGCGATCCAGTCGAAGGGCACGTCGATGCGGTCGGGCCTCGACGCGTGGCTCGCCAAGGCGGAGGGCCAGGTGGCAGGCGACTACAGCCTGCACATGATCATGACCGAGGCGAACGCCCAGACGCTCGAGGACATGGCGGCGATGGTCCGCGAGGGCATCACGTCCTTCAAGATGTTCATGGCGTACCCCGGCGTGTTCCTGGTGGACGACCAGCAGATCTTCCGCGCGATGCAGCGCGCCGGCGAGCTCGGCGCGCTCATCACGATGCACGCCGAGATCGGGTTGCCGATCGACGTGATCGTCCAGCAGGCGCTCGCCGCCGGCCGCACGGCGCCCATCTACCACGCGCTCACGCGACCCGAGGTCGCCGAGGCGACGGGCACCGAGCGCGCGATCGCGCTGGCCGAGATGGCGGGTGTGCCCGTGTACATGGTGCACCTCTCCGCGCAGCGCGCGCTCGAGCGCGTGATGGAGGCCCGCGACCGCGGCCTGCCCGTGTTCGCGGAGACGTGCCCGCAGTACCTGTTCCTCTCCGAGGACGACCTGCGCGGGGACCCCGACGACGAGTTCGCGGGCGCGAAGTTCGTCGCCACGCCGCCGCTGCGCAAGGCGCACCACCACGAGCACCTCTGGCGGGGGCTGCGCAACTACGACCTGCAGGTGGTCGCGACGGATCACTGTCCGTTCTGCATGAAGGACCAGAAGGAGCTGGGCCGCGGCAACTTCTCGAAGATCCCCAACGGGATGCCGGGCGTCGAGACGCGCATGCATTTGTTGTGGGACGGCGTGCGCACGGGAAAGATCTCGATGAACCGCTTCGTCGAGATCACCGCGACCGCCCCCGCGAAGATCTTCGGCATGTACGGCAGGAAAGGCACGCTCGCCATCGGTGCCGATGCCGACGTCGTGATCTGGGATCCGAAGCTCGAGAAGATCCTGTCCGACAAGACCCTGCACATGCGGGTCGACTACTCCCCGTACGAGGGCCGCAAGGTCATCGGCGCGCCGTCCCACGTGTTCTCGCGCGGAGAGCTGCTCGTGAAGGACGACGTGTGGGTCGCCACCACGAAGCGCGGGCGCGGCCAGTTCATCAAGCGCGGCACGTTCTCGCTGTAGCCCGGTAGCGCCCTGCGACGTGTCGGTGCGCGCGGGCGCCGCGGACGGGTGCGATCACCCGGCGAAGGTGCCGAGTCGGGACGCGGAGTTAGGCGGACCAGACGGGTGGCCCGGCCGCTGCATCAGGAGGTACTCATGAAGTTCCTCGCGTCCTCGATTCTCGTGCTGCTGCTCGCCTCGGTCGCGGTGGGCTGCGTGGTCCACACCCAGGGCGGCAGCGGCTACAAGGCGAAGAAGCCGTAGCGGCTTCGGTGCGTCAGGCGGTCGCGGCGAGGGCGTCGGCGAGCACGCTGAAGAGGCGATCGAGCTCGGCCTTCTCGACGAAGAATGGAGGGGCGAGCTGGATCGTGTCGCCGCCGTAGCGGACGTAGACGCCATGCTCGAAGCAGTGCATCGCGATCTCGTACGGGCGCTTCGCGGGCTCGCCCGGGACCGCGTCGATCGTGATCCCTGCCGCGAGCCCCATGTTGCGGATGTCGGCGACGTGCTTGCGTCCCTTGAGGCCGTGCACACCGTCCGCGAAGTACGGAGCCATCTCCTTCACGCGCTCGACCGCGCGCTCCTTCACGAGCAGGTCGAGCGCGGCGACGCCGGCCGCGCAGGCGATCGGGTGCGCCGAGTACGTGTAGCCGTGCGGGAACTCGAGCATGTAGTCGGGGCCGCCGTTCGCCATGAACGTGTCGTAGATCTCCTTCGACGCGATCACCGCGCCGAGCGGCTGCATGCCGTTCGTGATCTGCTTCGCGAAGTTCGCGATGTCCGGGGTCACGCCGAACGCCTCCGCACCGGTGTACGCGCCGATGCGTCCGAAGCCCGTGATCACCTCGTCGAAGATCAGCAAGATCTTGTTCGCCGTGCAGATGTCGCGCAGGCGGTTCAGGTAGCCCACGGGCGGGACGATCACGCCCGCCGAGCCCGCCATGGGCTCGACGATCACGGCCGCGATGTTCGACGCGTCGTGGAGCGCGATCAGCCGCAGCAGATCGTCGGCGAGCTCGGCGCCCGTCTCGGGCTGTCCTCGCGTGAATGCCTTCGCCTTGTCGTAGAGCGCGAGCTGCGTGTGGGGCAGGTGGTCCGCCGGGATGCCCTGGCCGAACATCTTGCGGTTGGCGACGATGCCACCGACGGAGATGCCGCCGAAGTTGACGCCGTGATAGCCCTTCTCGCGGCCGATCAGCAGCGTCTTGGTGCCCTGGCCCTTCAGTCGCCAGTAGGCGCGCGCCATCTTGAGTGACGTCTCGGCGGATTCGGAGCCCGAGCCGGTGAAGAACACGTAATCGAGCCCGGCGGGCGTCAGCTCCTTGAGCTTGTTCGCGAGCTCGAAGGACTTCGGGTGGCCGTACTGGAACGCGGGGGCGTAATCGAGCTCCGTGGCCTGGCGGGTGATCGCATCGACGATCTCGCGGCGGCCGTGACCGAGCCCGCAGGTCCACAGTCCAGAGAGGCCATCGAAGATCTGCCGGCCCTCGGAGTCCGTGTAGTACGAGCCCTCCGCGGCCACGAGCATGCGGGGATGCGCCTTGAAGTCGCGATTGCCGGTGTACGGCATCCAGTGCGCGTCGAGCCAGGCAGCATCGGTGCGGGGAGCAGCGGGACGGGTCATCGACCCGAAGCTATCACCGGCCGGCGGTGCGAGTGCGAACCGTCAGTAGGTCGTCGGTGACGCTGGCCCAGACCAGGTCCAGCGCCCGGTCGGCACTCGTCGGATCCGCGCCGAGGCTCGTCGCGCAGGCGCCCAGGTCACCGGCGATCACGAGGCCCACGCGGTCGGCCGCACGCTCGGTGGCCGCGAGCCAGTCGAGCGCGGCCCGGAGCGGCTGGTCCCCCCGCTCCGCGAGCCGGGCGCCGATGGCCACGGCCTGCTCCAGCTCCACCGGGTGGAGCGCGGTCGCGAGCCAGCGCGCGGCGGGTGTGGTCCCCGCGCGCGTGGCGACCGGGTCGCCGAGCACGAGCTCCAGCACCTGCGCGAGCTCGCCGGGGCGCGGGCACAGCAGGCGCGCAATGCGATCCGTGCGCAGATCGGCGAGCGCGCGGGCGATCCGGAATGCCAGCTCGTGCTCGCTCGCCTGCGCGGCCGCGCCGCCGAACACGAGCGCGGGCACCAGCGCTCCGCTACCCGCGCGCATCACGACCTTGCACGTGACCGCCTGATCCCGATCGACGAACGTCGGGGGCCGCGCGCTGCCGACGACGCCGACCACGCGCGCGAGCACGCGGGCCACCAGCGCCGGCAGCTCGTGCTCGCGAGCGGGCAGGGCGGCGGGTGGCCGCACGCGCGCCCGGTCGATGGCGAACGCGGGCGCGACGAGCGAGAGCACCGCCGCCACGTGCAGGTCGACGTCGACGCGCGCGATCGCGGCCCAGTCCTCGGCGCCGAGCGCGCGCACGGCGGCCCGTGCGGGCGGGCGCGGGGCATCTCGGTCGTCGCTCGCATCCGGCGCCGCCGCGAACAGCTCGTCGAAGTAGGTCTCGGCGGCCCCGGCGGTCCCGAGCGTCGGCGTGACGCCCGTGGTCCGGGCCGCGCCCGCCGTCGGCGAGGCGCCCGTCGCGCGTGCAGCCGTCGCCGGCGCGATGGTGCGCAGCACGGCGATCGCCTCGGTCAGCGCGTCGGCCCGGTCGGCATCGCCACGCCGGGCGTAGAGCGTTCGCAGCGCCGCGTACGAGCTCGCGCGGCGGTGGTCGGCGCGCAGCACGTCCTGGTGTGCCGCGATCGCCGCATCCACGTGGGCCGGACCGGCGGCGGCGTACAGGCCAGCGAGCCGCTTGCGGCGCGCGTCCCTGATCCCCGACGGGCCGGACGCCGCCGTCACCAGCGACAGTCCCACCTCGAGCGCGGCGATGGCGTCATCGTGGCGCCCGAGCGCGAGACACTCCTCGGCGAGGTGGTCCCAGAGCCGCAGGCGCTCGCCCCCGCGGCCCTCGTCCTGCCGGACGTCGTCGAGGCGACGGTAGTAGAACCCGACCAGCGCCTCGCGATCCGCGGCCGCGCCCGCGGACAGCAGCGCCTCGAGCTCGTCGGCCGTATCGAAGCGGGTGGGATCGTCCTCGAGGGCGGCGGTGAGCTCCCGCGCCGCGCGCTCGGGATCGCGCAGCTCGTCGCGCGCGATGCGGCCACCGAGCGTGCGATAGCGGGCACGGACCCGCGCATCGCGCTCGGTGTCGACGAGGCGGTGCACGAGATCGAGGCTGTAGCTCCAGTCGCCGGCCTCGCTCACGAGGGTCAGCGACTTCGTCAGCACCATCTTGTCGGTCGGCCTGCGCACCAGCGCCTCACGGAACATCTCGAGGGCGGTCGCCCGATCGCCGAGCGCGAGGTAGCGATCGCCGAGCGCGGCATAGCGCACGCCTTGCTCGCTCGCCGGGGCGCTGGCCGTCAGCGCCAGCTCGGCGGCGGCGTGCGCGGCGGGGTCGGTGGTCGCGAGCTCGCGGCGCATCATCAGCGCACCGCGGTGGTCCGGGGCGAGAGCGAGCGTGATGTCCAGGTGGCGCGTCGCCCGGTCGAGCTCGCCGAGGGCGAGGGCCGACCGCGCAGCCTGGAAGTGCAGCTCGAGCGCAGCGCCCGCGGGCAGCCGATCCTCGTCGTCGAGCAGTCGCTCGGCGAGCGCGAGGGTGCCCGGCCAGTCCTGGGCGTCGTGGAGGAGGCCGGCGAGGGCGAGCGCACTCTCCCGATCCGCAGGATCGATCGCGACGGCTCGCGCGAGGACCGCACGCGCGGTGTCCGCGTCACCCATCTCGAGGGCGACGCGGCCGCGCTGCACGAGGTAGCCGTGCAGGCGCTGCGGCTCCTCGGTGTCCCGGCACAGCTCGTCCAGGACCGGGACGAGCTCGACGAGCGAGCCCGCATCGACGTGCAGCTCGACGAGCGCGACACCGGCCTTGTGGTTCGTCGCGTCGAGCGCCCACGCCTCGCGATACAGCGCCTTGCCGCGGTCGAAGTCGCCCGTCGCGACCGCGAAGTCGGCGGCCTCTGCGAGGTACCGCGACCGATGCGCCGCGAGGGCCGGGCGTGCGGCGGCCCGCACCAGCAGCGCGCCCGCGAGGTCGAGCGACCCGCGATCGCGATGGAGCTCCGCGAGCCCTTCGATCGCGATCGCGAGATCGGGGTCCGCCGCGAGCGCCGCATCGTAGAGCGCGCCGGCGCGGTCCCAGTCGGAGAGCTTCGCGACCGCCGCCGCCCGAGCGAGCACCGCGGCTCGGTCGCGGGGCGCCGCCGTGACGCGCGCGAGACGATCGTACGCCGCGAGCGCCTCGCCATCGGGGTCGCCGAGCTGGGAGGCGAGCCGCGCGATGCCGGCGAGCACCTCGGGCTGGTCCGGCGCGAGCCGATCGGCCTCGCGGTACGCGTCGAGCGCACCGACCTCGTCTGCGAGCTCGCGCTCGTAGATCGCCGCGATCTCGCGGTAGAGCGCCGCGCACTCGGCGCGCTCGGCGTGCAGCGCCCGCCGGGAGAGCAGCTCGACGAGCGTCGGCCACTCCGCGGTGCTGCGATAGAACACCTCGAGCGCTGCGTGCGCATTGGCATGCGAGGGCGCGAGGGCCACGGCGCGTTCGTAGCAGTCCGCGGCGGCGTACGCGCGTCCGAGCCGCTGCCACGCGTCGCCGAGCGCGACGAGCTGCGGCGCCGCATCGTCATCGCCCACGGCGACCACGCCCGCCATCGCGTCGAGCGGCAGCTCGCGCTCGCGCTCGGTCACGCGCGCGAGGCGCAGGAGCGGCGCGAGATCGGCCGTGCTCGGAGACTCGCCGAACGCCGCGAGCCGGACCGCGAACGCGCGCTCGGCATCACCGCGGTCCCCCTCGAGGCTCGTCGCGAGCTCGCGCAGGATCGCGGCGCGCTCGGCTGCCTCCTCGGTCGCCTCGACGCGGGCGAGCTGCAGATCGATGATGCGGTGACCCTCCGTGTTGAGCGAGGCACTGGCAGCGCGCGCGAAGCCGCGCTCGATCGCGACCTGGAGCTGCTCGCGGTCGAGGTCCGGAAACTGCTCGAGCACGGCGCGGACGAGCAAGTCCACCGTCTGCTCGCCGCCCACGCGCGTCGCCGAGGTGGACGTGCTCCTCACGGCCGGTCGTCCGCGGGCCCGAGTGCGAACATGGCGAGGGCTCGCACTACGGCGTGCCGCTGCCGGGGGTGGACGGCCGGGCGTCGTGGAGCTTCGCGCTGCACGCAAAGTACTCGTGAGACGTCGCTTCCAGCTCGGTCTGCTGGGCCGCCGTCGGCACGCTCGACGGATCCCCGCTGCGTGCCATCTTCTCCATCCAGGCGGTCAGCTCGGTCTGGACGCCGCTAGCGCACTCCGCAGACGTGCAGGAGCACATCGTGTCCCGGAAGTAGGGCATGAGCTCCATCGCGCACGCCATGCTCGACGCGGTCTCCGTCGAGTCGCAGGGCGGTCGCATGGTCGACGGAGTGCTCCTGGCGACCGGCGCAACCGGTGGCGATGCCGGCGCGGCCACGGTGGCCACCGTCGACGTGGACTCGTGCTTCGAGCTGCCACCGCACGCGCCGAGGAGCGCGACGACCGCGAGCACGGAGGTCCTGGTCAGCGATGCGTGCATGGCTGACGCATCGTAACGCGAGACGCGCGCTACTGCTTCTGGACGTGGCAGTCGAGACAGCCGAAGCCCTTTTGATTCGTCTCCGTGTAGACCTCGGCCCCGAGCAACTTGCCCATCTCGGGCACGACGACCTCGCCCATGAACTTGGCGATCTTCGGCTCCTGCTTGCCCGCCTTCAGCTTCACGAAGTCGAGCTTCGGGAGGTTGGGGTTCGGCATGTGGAAGTGGACCTCGCGGGCGTTCTTGCCGTGGCAGGTCTTGCAGCCGAAATCGGCGTACTCCTTCGGGTCGAACTTCTGGAACGAGAGCTTCATCGCCGGCATGACGTGCTCCTTCATGAACTTGCCGCGCGCCTCGGGCGCGAGCTTGTCGAAGGCGCTGTCGTGATGGGGATAGTTCGTCGGGTCGTCGACCATCGCGGTCGCGCTGCCGCTGCCGGAATCACTGCCGCTGCCGGAGTCACTGCCGCTGCCGGCGGCGAGGGCGACCGCGCTGTCGAGCGCGAGGGCCGCGTCGAGCGCGACCGCGCTGTCGAGCGTCGCGACGACCACCACGGCGCTGCCGGATCCCGCGGCCGGTGGCGCGGGCTCGCTGCTCTTCTTGTTGCAACCGCCGACACCGAGGATCGCCGCAAATACCAGTGCTCCAGGCCGCCAGTTCGTCATGTGGCGCGCATCCTGCCACAGGCCTCTCACCGAGGGCTACCGAGCGCCGGGCACCGACTGAAGTACGCTCCCTCGATGAATCGACTGTTCGCCATCGCGACGCTGCTAGCTGCATGCGCAGGCCCCGGCCAGGGCGCGCTCGCGAAGACCCCGATCGCGAACACCAAGGCGAACCCCGGGGAGGCGCCTGCGGCGAGCACATCCGACGCGGACCGCGAGGAGCTCGTGAAGGCGAACCAGTCGATGACCGACGGCCAGCAAGCGCATCGCGAGGCCGCAGGCGAGGCCGCGAAGCCGCCGAAGCCGTTGCCGCAGCACAGCGTGAAAGGCTCGGGGCCGACCACGCCGAATCCGCCGCCGGCGAGCTCGATCGTCCCCGGCTCGTGACCGCAGGACGCGATCATCACGGCACGCCGCCGGGCAGTCGGGCAGCCAGCGCGAGGCCGTGCCCACCGGTTGCCTCGACGAGGGCGCGGTACTCGGCCCACGCCACGGCACGCTCGGCGTGGTCCGGGGCACGCGGCCGCACCGCGCGCACGAGCGTGTTCTTGGCCGAGTGGTGGGCCGCGACAAACTCCGCCGCGGTCGCCTCGTAGCCGGCCGCGCGGAGCAGCAGCACGCGCATCGCGTCGGTGAGGTGGGCGCCGACCTCGCGCCGCAGGTGCCCGGCGCGCCAGATCGGCGCGAACGCGCCGGTGGTGCCGGCGGTCGCCCAGGCGCGCGCCAGCTCTGCCTGGCAGCACGGCGCGACGGCGATCAGGTCGACGCCGAGCTCGACGCCGAGCGCGATCGCATCGCAGGTCGCCGTGTCACATGCGTGGAGCGCGCACACGCCGTGGATCACCTGCGGCGCGCCAAATGCGGCGCCCCACGCGGCAGCGAGGTCGAGGCCCGCGAGCGGCGCCGCGACGAACCGCACGACATCGGAGAGCTCGGCGATCTCGGTCCGCCGGCGGCACTCCTCGACGAGCGCGGCGTTGCGGTCGACCCCGAGCACGCGGACCGGGTGACCCCAGCGATGCTTCGCGACCCACGCGAGAAGCAGCGTCAGGTACGAGCGGCCGCAGCCCGCGTCGAGCAGATGGATCGTCGCGTGCCGCTCGCGGAGCTCGCGCAGCGGTGGCTCGAGCATGCGCACGACATGGTTGATCTGGAGGAACTTGCGCACCTGCGCGGGTGGCATCGAGGCATCGCTGCGCAGCAACCCGAGCGCGCGGAGCAGCAGCGGCGCATCGCGGGGCGTGATCGGCAACGCCTTGCCGCCGGTGAGGGCGGCGACGCGCGCGTCCGTCCAGTGGTCCGCGGCGCGTGCCGCCAGCTCGTGCGCCCAGCGCTCGCGCACCCGCGACGGTGTAGCAGTTAACGTCGAGCGGGTCGACGTAGCGAATCTCTCGCCACCTTCACACGCGAGCAAACACCCGAACCGCACGCTCGTCGGGCCCGTCACGCACGGCGCAGCACTCGCGGCCGCGCTCACGGCGGCGGGGCGGCGACCGGGCTCCCGGCGAGCGTGACCGCCGTCTGGCCCAGCACTCGACCCGTGATTCCGGCGCCGGCGTCGAACGTCACGTCGGCCTTGCCAAGCACGATCCCCTCGAGGTGGGCTCCTGCGCCCAGGGTCGTCGCGGCCTTCACCTGCCAGAACACGTGCTTCGCGAGCGCGCCACCGGTGAGGTCGACCCGCGCCCCCGCAGTCAGGCCGAGCGCGCCGTCGATCTGGAAGATCCAGACGTCCGAGGCGCGGCCCGCGAGGGTGATCGACGTCGGGATCGCGAGTGCGGCGCCCCAGTGGTACACGCCGGGTCCGAGCGTCATGCCGCCGATCGTGCCGGCGCCAACGTCCGGATAGTCGACGCTGCGCGAGGCCGCGGACATGTACGCCTGTTGCATGTCGAGCACGGCGGTGGTCAGCGTCGCTGGCGTCGGGATGTTGTAGTTCGCCGCGTAGACCTTGCCGGTGACCTGCGTGCTCGTCGAGAACGTGTTGGAGGGATCGGCCGCGAGCCCGAACCCCATGAAGTACGTCGCGGCCGCGGGTGATACCGCGATGTCGCCGGTGATCGTGGACGCTGGATCGGTGGTGATGCCGGCCTTGGACAGGATCACGTAGTTGCCAGCGGTCGCGAGGTCGATGGGGACGCCCGGCGGGACCGTCGTGCCGGTCGTGAAGTGCCATGCGTTCACCGCCACGAGCGCGACGCCCGACGCACTCGATGCGCCCACGGTGATCGTCGCGGCGTACTCGACGTCGTCCGCGAGGGGCGCGCTGGGCACGAAGACCGCGGTCGAGTCGGTGTAGGTGACCAGGCCCGAGACCGGCGTCACCGCGGAGCCGGCCGTGAGCGTGAACGTCGTGGCGTCGAGGGTGGCGGGGTCCATGCGCTCGCTGAACGTCGCGCTGATGCTCGTGATCTCGTCGAGCAGCACCTCGGTCGCGCCATTCACCGGCGTCATCGACACGACGCTCGGCGTGGTGCCGACGCCGTCGGTTCCATCCTCCCCATCCCCGCGATCGCCCCCTCTGCTGCCAGGAGCGCCGAACGCACATGCAGACACGCATGCGAGGACCACAGCAAGTGCGGCGAACGTCGAGTGCGATCGGGTGATAGACAACGGGCGACCTCGCGAACCACACCCAGGTGGCTGCTCGTGAGGTAGTGCACCGGACGTGCCCTGCGCGAACGGCTGCAGAGGCGTCCTGGGGCCGATCGGGGATGGGACCGGTGGGCGGGACCCGCAGACCCTGCGTTCTGGACCCCAGCGGGCGCGCCCCGTGCGGGATCACGCAGCATTCGTCATCGCAGAACCTCGACGTCGTCGGGTGCGACCCACGACTGCCGCTCGGTCGAATAGTCGTAGAAGGCGACGAGCAGGTTGCCATCGTCACGCACAGCGAGGATCTGGGCGGGCGCGGCGTAGTCGTCCGGATCGACCGCGGTGACCCAGGCACGGCGGTGGAGGGGGCCACTTCCGACGCCGTACCGCTGGGGCTCGCCGACGGTCGTGGCGAGCACGAGGTGCTCCGACACGCCGTACCGCGTGTACCCGCGCGCCTGGTCCTCGCGGTGGCGCATCGCGTCCCGGGTGTCCCGGGCGAGCTCGCCGAGCTCGATCACGCCGTCGTCGTTCAGGTCGACGAGCGCGCGCCCGGAGAAGCCGTCGATCAGCGCCTGCGTGAACGTCCAGTTGCCCGTCGACTCGTTGCGTGACGTCGCCGACGTGAGCGCGACGGCCTGCCGCCCACCGGTGCGGCTGATCGCCCGCGCGACGGTGCCGAGCGCGCCCGAGTAACAGGCGTCGCCGAGGAGGATCGTCGTGCGTGCGCGGATGGGAGCGAACGCGAGCTTCAACGCATCGATGGTGAGCCCGGTCGACTCGACGTCCTCGAGATCGATGTCGTAGCTGGCGAACGCGATCGACCCGTCGTCGACGAGCACGCCGTGACCCTCGTAGTAGAAGACCACCGTCGCGTCGGCGGGCGCGGTCACGAGCACGTTCGCGATCGCAGCCTCGATGTTGGCGGTCGTGGCCTGCGCGTCGATCAGCAGCGCGCGGTGCGAGGCCGGCACGCCGCGCTTCACGAACGTGTCATAGAGCTCGATGTCCTTGCGGTGCTCCGGCGAGAAGCCGTCGAGGTCAGGGCTCGCCCAGGTGACGACGCCCGCCACGACCACGTACGTCGTGGCCGGATCGAAGCTCGTGACCGGGGCCGGACGCGCCGTCGGAGTCGCCGCCGCGGCGCTGCTCGCACCGGCCAGCAACCCCAGCAGCGCGCCCATCATCGTCCCGAACATCGCCCCGTGCGGAGTGCGCATGTCAGTGAGACGCCCCGCCGCGCTCGCGCATTCGCTCGACGAGGGCCCTGCTACCCGGGCGTTACCCGCGGCGACGACCACGGACGAGCTGGACGATCCCGTGGTGCTCCTCGATCAGGTGGACGCGAAGGTCGCGGGCCAGCTCCTGCCCGTGCTTCGCGGCCAGCCCTATCCGCTCGGCGATCAGGACTGGGCGCGCTCGCCAACGGGGCAGCTCATCGCCACGCGCGCCGGCCCGGCGATGTCGCTCGGCGTCGTCGATCGCACGCGGCTCGCCGCCGTGCTGTCGGCCCTCGGCGCGCTGCCCACGCCCGATCTTCGCTCGGCAGCGGCCGCCACGTGGGGCGATCTCTTCGGCACGAAGCTCGTCCGTCTCGTCGACGCCGCGCCGTAGCGATGCGAACGGGCGTGATACGACGACGCTCATGACGTCACCGACGAGCGATCTGGTTGCGGGACACATCTCCAGGTTCACGCGCGAGCAGGGCTTCGGCACGATCACGCTCGAGGATGGTCGCGCGATTCCCTTCGATGCATCGATCTGCGCGATGAAGCCGGAGGAGGGCGATCAGGTCCACGTCCGCGTCGGCAAGGCGCGCTGGGGCGGCGGCGAGAAGGCCGTCCACGTCCAGCCGCTGGCGGCGGGCAGCGGACCGGTCACGGCCGCGCGCGAGCTCACGCTCGACCAGCGCATCGGCGAGCTGCAGGCCGCCCACCTCCTCGCGGGGCTGACCGAGAGCGTGCAGCAGCAGCTCGTCGCCGATCGCTTCGGCGGCGATGCGACAAAGGCCACGCTGCTCGCGCTCGTCGACGCGTACTACGAGGCCGATGCCACGCGCGCGACCCACGACGGGTACGTCCGCGACGATGTCCGCGATGGCGCGCTGCTGGCGCCCGTGGTCGCTGCGCTGGCCGCGCGCCTGCCCGAGGTCCGCCTGCCGGACATGATCGCGACCCGGGCCGAGCTCGTGCCGGCGGTGAACGCGACCCTCGCGGCGGTGCTCGATACGCGCCGGCTGTACGCGCTCGCGACGAACGGGTACTGGCACGCGTACTACGTGCTGACGCCGGACCGCGCCCGCGCCGTGCACGCCGTCCTGCCGTTCACGATCGCGCCGTAGCCCCGCGGTAGTGCACCATCGTGTGCGACAGGCGGTCCCACGGCGCGCGCTTGCCGGGTGACCGCACCGAGGCCCACAGCAGCATGACGCCGTTCGCGAGCCAGATCACCGCGATCAGGATCTGACCCGCGATGCTCTGCTCGTAGCCGAGCCCGGCGACGGTGGCCGACGTCACGGTCCCGAGCGCGGGGAGCGCGAACACCGCGATGATGCGTGCGAGCGTGGGCCTCCAGGCCGGGCGGCGTCCGGTCGTGTAGTCGATCACCTCGAGCTCGAACAGGAGCTGACCCGGGGTCGAGCCCCAGCGGCGGATCGCGAGCAGCGAGCAGACGGCGTACAGCACGAGCAGGATCGCTCCGCTGGACAGGCCGCTGGAGCCCGCGTGCACCAGCGACACGAGGAAGGTGATCAGCGCGAACCCGAGGGTCGCGAGCAGGAAGTCGATGATCGTCGCGATGCTCCGCACCCAGAAGCCGGCGGGGCGCGTCTGCGTCGTCGAGGCGAGATCGAGCGCGCGGATGAGCTCGTCGTACGATGCGAAGCGATCCTCGGCGCGCGCCGCCATCATGCGTGCGATCAGCGCATCCACGGTCCCGACCAGCGCGCGCGGCACCCCGCGGCGGCGGAGCGCCGGTCGCGCGGCCGTCGCGTGAAGCGAGAGCAGCTCGTCGAGCGTGTCCGCCTCGAACGGCGGGTGACCGGAGACGAGGTGATACAGCGTCGCGCCGAGAGCATAGATATCGACGCGGAAGTCGATCGCCTCGCCGCGCGCCTGCTCGGGCGCCATGTAGAGCGGCGTCCCCGCCATCGACGTCTGCGCGACGGGGCCGGCGCCGATCGCGCCCGCGTCCCCTGCGGCGAGCCCGAAGTCGACGACCTTCAGGATGCCGTGACTGTCGATCATGAGGTTCGACGGCTTCACGTCCCGATGGGTGAACCCCATCCGCTGCGCTTCCCGCAGGCCGAGGGCCGCCGCGCGCACGAGCACCAGCGCGTCCTCGACCGCGAGCGGGCCCGACGCGATCCGCTCGCCGAGCGTCTGACCGGCGACGTACTCCATCGCGAAGTAGAGCCGGTCGGCCTCCTGCCCGACGAAGTAGATGTGCGCGACGTTCGGATGCGTCACCCGTGCCTGCGCGCGCGCCTCGCGAATCATGCGGTCGCGTCGGATCGGGTCGCTCGCATAGGCTTCGGGCAGGACCTTCAGTGCCACGTGCCGATCGAGCGAGGTGTCCATCGCCAGGTACACCTCGCCCATGCCACCCGCGCCGAGCTTTCGCTCCACCGCGAAGTGTCCGAGTCGCTGCCCGAGCGCGAGCCCGTCGGCCCCGGCGCCATTGCCGCTCGTGTGCGCGAGCGGTCTGCCGGGCGCGGTCATCGTCGCGCCGCGTGCCGCGAGCGTGTCGTCGAGCTCCGGCGTCATGCCCGAAGCCTAACAGCGCAACCCGGGACGTGGTCGACCGTTTGCACCGGTTGACGGCGTGTCTGACGTGTCACGCACCCTGCGCGTCGTCTCGGCTCTGCTCGCCGCGAGTGCCGGAGGCGCGGCCTGCGCCTCGCGTCCGCGTGCCGATACCACGGCGCTGAACGGTCCCGAGGGCGATGTCGTGGCCGGCAGTGGCACCGCGGCGGGCACGTACGGCAACCTCCCGGTCGCACCCATCCTCGCGGCCTACTGGGTGGGGCAGCCCGATGACCCGGCGGAGGCAGCGGGCGGTCCGTTCATCTATCTCCTGTCGTCCGCGGTGACGTGCCGGGACCTCTCGATGCGCGGCTGGCTGTCGAGGATCCCGCCGGAGACGCAGGTGCTCGAGCTGATCGTCGGGACGACCACGGTCGGGTCCGCGGCCGCCGCGGCCACCAGCGCCAAGGCGAATGCCTCCGAGGTGAACTACCTGTTCGGTCGCGCGTCGGACGAGGTGCGCGCGACCGCGGGCACCGTGACCTTGACCGCGTACACGAAGGGCGTCGCGGTCGACGGGACGATGAGCCTGACGTTCCCGTCCGGCAGCGTCGCGGGCGGCTTCCACGCGGTGTACTGCCCGGGCGGGCAGGAGGAGTCGCGGTAGCCGGTCGAGTGGGCGCGGCAGTGGGCGGGCGGCGTGGCCGTGCGCGATCGCTCGGTCTGGCGCACGACGGGCGGTTGACTGCGAGATGATCGTACCGAGCCTGTCTCCGCGTACGCGCCAGGCCCTCCAGACGGCAGGCTCATCCGCGACTCACCTGGGTCGCAGTGTTGCACTACGACTCTTAATGATTCAAACGCGTGGTTCGGTTCGCTCTGTGGTTGCGCTGCTTGCTCTGACTGCCGGAGGCGCCGCTTGTTCCTCGGGTCCCCCGGCAGACACGACGTCGCTCAACGGTCCCGAGGGGGCGGTCGTCGGCGGGACGGGAAGCGTCACGGGGATGTACGGGGACGAGGCGATCGCGCCGATCATGGCCGCGTACTGGATCGGTCAGCCTGATGATCCGACCGAGTCGAACGGTGGTCCGTTCGTCTACCTCCTGTCCCAGCCAGTCACGTGCAACGCCATCTCCGTGACGGGCTGGCTCACGGACCTCGAGCCGAGCACCCAGGTCCTCGAGATGATCGTCGGAACGAAGACCGTCGGTACCCCGGAGAAGGCGGCGGCAGCCGCAGCCGCGAATGTCTCGGAGAACAACTATCTGTTCGGCCGCGTGTCGACGGAGGTGCGAGCGAAGACCGGCAGCGTGACGCTGACCGCATACATGAAGGATGTCGCGGTCGACGGCACGGTGAGCGTCCAGTTCCCGGCGGGCGCCGCAGACGGCACGTTCCACGCGGTGTACTGCCCCGGCGGCCAGGAAGAGTCGCGGTAACGCAGGCTCGCGGCAGGGTTTGGTTGCGCCCGGATCGGGCTCGGTTCGATCCGGCGTCGGCTCGGGTGGGCTCGGGTTCGGTGGGCTCGGCTCGGGCCCGGCTCGCGGGGTCGCTGATCAGTTGAGCGCGTCGGAGTCGAGCGCGTGCTCGAGCAGTGCGGCGCGCTCGATGAGGTCGGTGGCGCGCTCGTGCGTGGCGGCGAGGATCACCCGCGGAGCGCAGCCGGCCGCGTAAGCTTCCTGCCAGCGCGACGCGCAGAGGCACCAGCGGTCGCCGGGGTGCAGGCCGGCGAAGCCCGGCTGGGGCGTCGAAAGATCGTTGCCGCGCCGCTTCGAGAACGCGAGGAACTCCGCGGTCACCTCGGTGCACACGGTGTGGCTCCCGCGGTCCTGGTCGTCGGTCTCGCAGCAGCCCGTGCGGAAGTAGCCGGTCATCGGAGCGGTCGAGCAGCTCTCGAGTGGTTGCGCGAGGACGCTGAGCTGCTTCGAATCGGCCATCGCGCGGACGCTACACCCTTCGCGGCGCGGGTGTCTCCCGCCGGGTTCGATCGGGGCCCGAGGGCTCGCCGATTCGGCGGGCGCGGGGTGCACGTCTGGTACGGCGAGATCACGCAGCAGACGCTGGCAATGCCGTAGCGTCATTCGCTTCGTGGATCGCGGCGCCGTCCAGGGAGTGGCGGAGGTGCAGACCTTCGGACCGCCCGAGACCACGCAGACCGAGCTGGGAGCGGTGGCGCATACGTGATGACCATCGTGGCGATTCCGCCGCGCTGACGCCGGGCCCCCGCCTCGCGACGGCCATGCGGATGTCGTGAACCTGCAAGGTTCGCAAAGTAAATGGTGGAGACGCAGGGAGTCGAACCCTGGTCCGGAAATGCATCCGAACGGACTTCTACGCGTGTAGGCTCGCCATTTGGGGGTCTCGGGCTCGTCGGCGGCGGCCGGTCTACGAGCTCGACAAGTCAGCTTTGTCTCGACCTCCCTGCGCTGGCAGTTCGGGGGTCCAGTCTGATTGATGACGGTGCTCTGCGGCTCCAGACGGAAGCTGCAGGCACCGTCGTTGCGTAGGTTTTACTTACGCAGCGAGAGCAACAGCGGAGTTATCGTTCGCAGTTGCAGGTTTGCCCATTTTTACGTGGCCATGGGCGCCACGACGCGCGATCCGAACATCGACATCCCCGTCGAAGCCGGTACGTCCCCATGTCAAAGAGCGAGCCACCAACATAGGTCCGGCATGGCGCCCGGTCAATGGGAACGTCTCGCACTCGCGAAGGGCGCAGTCCACGCCCTCCCTCTCACGCGATTCGGTCACATCTCGGCATCGCCGGCGGCATCGCCACGCATCCGACCCAAACGCCGGCGACCCCGGCATCAACCCGGAACCGTGAACACGCTGATCTCGCCGCCGCGCTGCCAGCCCTCGCGCGTGAGCCATAGCCGCGGGCTGGCGAGTGCCACGCGTTCGAAGCCGTCGTCGCGCACGAACTGCCGCGTGCCGCCGAGCTCCTTCCAGCCCGAGAAGTCGGCGCCGCTCGAGTACGGATCGACCTCTTCCATGATCTCGTGGTGCGCCGGGCGATGGTGCAGCCAGTTCGTCAGCACGTACTGGAGCGCGTTGCGCATCTGCGTGGGCTTCGCGATCGCCTTCGCGTGGTACCGGTCCGCGAACACGGGCCCGCGCCGGTGAAGCTTCGCGTTCAGTGACTTCGCGACCGAGATCGAGAACGCGCGCACGCCGTTCGCGAGCTCGGCCTGCGAGTCCGCCTCTACGATGAGGTGGATGTGGTTGCTCTGGATGCTGAAGTGCACCAGCCGGAACCCGCTGCGCGCGAGCACGACGCGGGCACCGATGCGCACCGCTCGATACGCGTCCATCCGTCGGAGGTTCTTCGCAACCGGCAACGTCCGCAGCGTCACGTGGAGCGCGCGGCCCTTCACGAACGCCTCACGCTTCACGTGCGAAGCCGGCGGCTTCACGCCCCTGGGCCACTGCTTCTTTGGCCGGCCCGCACCGGCCGCCCGAGCGCCCGGTGCGCGGACCTCCAGTTCCAGTTGCCGGCTCTGCCTCGCCATCGTGAGCCAGTATCATGTTCGCTAATACGGCGGATGTCTATCAACAAATTCAGTTCATGCCGTTTGGAACCCACCTGACCTGGGGGGGGCGGTCAGAGGGGGGCTGGAACGCCGCCTGATCCCGACGCCGCGCGCAGGTTCGCGATTTGTGAGGCCTGCAGGATTTCGAAGTGCGGTCACCACTGATCGCTCGGATGCGATGACCGAAGGAACCGGCACGGTGCGAGCCCGGCCTCGAACGAACGGACGATGCGGTCGAGCGTGACCGGTGGCGTTGAAACGCGCGCATGCCGCGCGACGCGATCCCATGCCTGGGAGTCCCGGCGCGGTGCCTCGATGCAGGCCCGCCGGCTCGCCGCAGCGGCTGCGCAGTCGGGCTGGCACGAACGCGCGCGTGGGTCGCGAGGGCTCGAGCCTCTCTCATCGGAGAAGTTTCGAGGGTCATGGCAGAGGCGGACGGCTGCTGGCGGCGCGGGCGTGGCCACGGAGCGAGCAGCGGCACCACCTCTTCACAGGCCGATCGGCTCGAAGCTCGCGCGGCTCTCCGGTGCCATCACGAGGCCCGGCGCCTCCCGGAACAGCCCATACAGCTCACGGCGCGATCCGGACCACATGCTTCATGCTTCCTCGACACCGCCTCGCGGCTCCCCTGTCATTCTGGCGCCGCCACCCACGTGCATCCCTGACACGTGCAGGGCGGTCATCCAGGGTCGCCATGTCCCGCCGAAGCCCTCACGAGCTCCGCTGCGCGATCCATCCGGCCGGTCGGCCGCGCGAGCGTGTGTGGTGCACAGCCCCCGCATCACACTCCGGTTTACTCGCGACCGCGCCGTGTTAGCGGCTTCATGGAAACGGTTGGCGTGCCGAGAGGTGCAGGCGACGATGTGATGAGTCGTGAGACGCCCTCCCTCAGCGCTTCGGCGTGACCGACGCGGTCGCGATCGACTCGGTCGCGGCCACCGCGATCCGCCGTACCGGCGACGCCACGAGCGCGGCAGCGGCGGGCGGCAGCAGCTCGGCGGCGGCGCTCGCCATCGAGACATCCGATTCGAGGCGCAGTCCGCGGGCGGCGAGGTAGCCAGGCAGCTCCGCCGGCGCCCAGCCGAAGCGCCACGGCTCGCCCATGCGCGCCACCATCGCCGCGGCGAGGCGCGTGCTCAGCGACGCGCCACCCGGTCCACCCGCGCCACCGAGGCCGCCCAGATGCTCGGTCGCGAAGTACGTCATCACGAGACGCGAGCCGGCGGCGCTCCACCCGGTGATCGCGCGCAGCGAGGCATCGATCGCGGGCTCGGGCAGGTACATCGTCACGCCCTCCCAGATCGTCAAGGTCGGCGCCGTCGCGTCGTGCCCGGACGCGGTGAGCTCCGTGCCGAGCTGCGCCATCGGTCGCTGCTCGAAGTTCCACACCACGTACTGGGACGGGGAGTCCACGCCGAGCTTCGTGAGCACCTCGCGCTTGTGGCGCTGGGTCGCCGGATGATCCACCTCGAACACGCGCGCATGCTCGAGCTCGGGCAGCCGGATCGCGCGCGTGTCGTAGCCCGCCCCGAGCAGCACGAGCTGCCGGCCGCCGGCGGCGATGAACATGCGCACCGCATCGTCGATGACGCGGGTGCGGACCTGCATGTACAGGATCCCGCGCTTCGCCAGCCAGTTGTTCGCGAGCACCGAGCCGGCGCCTCGCTCCGCGCGCCACTCGATGAGCCTGGCCATCCACGGCGACGCGAACGCCGCCCCGTACGGATCGTCCACGAGCTGCAGCTCGCGCGGCAGCAGCCGGGCGGCGTGGCGGGCGAACGCTACGTACGCGGCGGTTCGGCTCGGAGTGTCGTCACGCACCGCACGAGTCTACGCGCCCGAAAGCTGCTATCCAATCGACCCCATGCGCTACCTGCACACGATGGTCCGCGTCCGCGACCTCCCCGCGGCGGTGCGCTTCTTCACCGCGGGTCTCGGCCTCCGCGAGATCCGCCGCCGCGATCACGAGCAGGGGCGGTACACGCTGGTCTTCCTCGGCGAGGACGACGGCGGCCCCACGCACGACTCGCCGCAGATCGAGCTCACGCACAACTGGGACGAGACGGCCGCGTATCCGGTCGGGCGCAACTTCGGCCACGTCGCGTACGAGGTCCCCGACGTGTACGCGGCCTGCCAGCGCCTCATCGACGCGGGCTACACGGTGTGCCGCCCGCCGCGGGATGGTCGCATGGCCTTTGTCCGCTCGCCGGACGAGA
The DNA here is from genome assembly GCA_043716635.1 of Deltaproteobacteria bacterium. Taxonomy (GTDB): domain Bacteria; phylum Myxococcota_A; class Polyangia; order Haliangiales; family Haliangiaceae; genus JABFXX01. The sequence continues at coordinate 20,886 of JAYSYE010000078.1, forward strand.
TCAGCGTCGAGCTACTGCAGGCCGGCGCCGCGAAGACGCCGTGCGAGCCGTGGACGTCCATGCCGAACGTCGGGACCTGGTAGCGCCTCCCGCGCCTCGAGCACCATGACGAAGACACCCGCCGACCACCTGAAGGTCATCGCTCAGAACCGCAAGGCCACGCACGACTTCCTCATTCACGAACGGATGGAGGCGGGCATCGTGCTCGTCGGCAGCGAGGTGAAGAGCCTCCGCGGCTCGAAGGTCACCATGGCGGACGGCTGGGTCGAGATCCGCAAGGGTCAGGCGTACCTGCACGGGATCCAGATCAACGAGTACGCGCAGGCGAACCGGTGGCAGCACGACATCGACCGGCCGCGGAAGCTGCTGATGCACGCGAACGAGATCGACAAGCTCGGCGTGAAGACCACGCAGAAGGGCTTCACGCTGATCCCGCTGTCCATCTACTTCAAGGGCGCGCGCGTGAAGGTCGAGCTCGCGCTCGTGACGCACAAGAAGCAGCACGACAAGCGCGACGCGAAGCGCACGGCCGACGACAAGCGCGAGATCGATCGCGCGATGAAGCAGCGCAACCGCTCCGCCTGACGCGCCGCCGGCCGCAGCTCCGCTCGGCCGCGGCTCAGTCGCGGTGATACGGCTCGCCGCGCAGGATCTTGAACGCGCGGTAGATCTGCTCGATCGCGAGCA
>JAYSYE010000079.1:0-7137 GCA_043716635.1 Deltaproteobacteria bacterium
GATCGCGCGGCGGGCCGGCCGGTTCATGGGGACGGAGCTGCGGGCGATGGGCTTCGACATCGACTTCGCGCCGGTGCTCGACGTGCACACGAACCCGGCGAACCCGATCATCGGCGATCGCGCGTTCGGCACGGATCCCGATGCCGTCGCGCGGCGTGCGATCGCGTTCGCGCACGGGCTCGCGGAGGCCGGCATCTGGGCGTGCGGCAAGCACTTCCCTGGGCACGGCGACACGCTCACGGACAGTCACCTGGAGCTGCCGTGGGTGACTCACGATCAGGCGCGGCTCGAGGCGGTGGAGCTCGTGCCGTTCGCGCGGGCGGCGGCGGCGGGGATCCCGCTGATGATGACGGCCCACGTCATGTATCCGGCGCTCGATGCCGCGCACCCCGCGACGCTCTCGGAGGCGATCCTGACGGGGATCCTGCGCAAGCGGTTCGGCTACCAAGGGCTGATCATCAGTGACGATCTGGACATGAAGGCGATCAGCGCGGACCGTGGCGCCGATGCCGCGGCGGTGGCGGCGGTGCAGGCCGGCTGCGACGTGTTGCTGTGCTGCCGCGATCCCGAGACGCAGGCGCGCGTACGGGAGGCGCTCATCAAGGCGTGGGAGTCGGACTCGACGCTGCGCTCACGCATCGGTGAGTCAGTGGCGCGCATCGAGGCAGCGAAGCGTGAGCTGGTGGCATTGCAGACGGCGTCGCACGTGATCCCGCGGGCCGAGGACATCGGGGGGTTCGAGCACCGCCGGCTGGCTGACAAGCTCGCGGGCCGGTGAGCACTCGGTGAGCGCAGCGCCCGGCCGGTAGCCGCGTCCACGCGGAGGGGGTCACATGCCTGCCCATGGCCAAGACTCCAGGATCGAAACGAGGTCCCGCGGTGCGAGCACAGCGCGGCGGGGACATCACCGGCAGCGGCGGCGAGCTGCACCAGCAGGCGGAGGGCACGGTTCTCACCACGAACCAAGGCGTCCCCGTCAGCGATGACCAGAACCAGCTGAAGGCGGGCGTCCGTGGCCCCGTGCTCCTCGAGGACTTCCACTTCCTCGAGAAGATGACGCACTTCGATCACGAGCGGATCCCCGAGCGCATCGTGCACGCGCGCGGCTCGGGCGCGCATGGCGTGTTCAAGCCGTACCCGGCCGCGGCGAAGTACTCGAAGGCCGCGTTCCTCCAGGATCCCGGGACGGAGACGCCCGTGTTCGTGCGGTTCTCGACGGTGGCCGGAGGCTCGGGCTCGGTCGATCTCCCGCGCGACGTACGCGGGTTCGCGACGAAGTTCTACACGCAGGACGGCAACTGGAGCCTCGTCGGCAACAACATGCCGGTGTTCTTCATCCAGGACGCGCTCAAGTTCCCGGACCTGATTCACTCGGTGAAGATGGAGCCGGACCGCGGGTTCCCGCAGGCGGCATCGGCGCACGACACGTTCTGGGACTTCATCTCGCTGATGCCCGAGTCGATGCACATGATCATGTGGGCGATGTCGGATCGCGCGATCCCGCGGTCGTTACGGATGATCGAGGGCTTCGGCGTGCACACGTTCCGGCTGATCGACGCCGACGAGGTCTCGCGGTTCGTGAAGTTTCACTGGCGGCCGAAGCTCGGCCTGCAGTCGGTGACGTGGGACGAGGCCGTGAAGATCAACGGCGCGGATCAGGACTTCCATCGCCGCGATCTGTTCACCGCGATCCAGGCCGGCGCATTCCCCGAGTGGGAGCTCTCGATCCAGGTGATCGAGGAGGCGGACGCGGACGCGCTGCCGTTCGACGTGCTCGACGCGACGAAGCTGATTCCCGAGGAGACGTACCCGCTGATCCCGATCGGCAACATGGTGCTGAACCGGTGGCCGGATAACTTCTTCGCGGAGACGGAGCAGGTCGCGTTCCACCCCGGCCAGCTCGTGCCGGGCATCGACTTCAGCGAGGATCCGCTGCTGCAGGGCCGCATCTTCTCGTACGGCGACACGCAGCTGAAGCGGCTCGGGAGCCCGAACTGGCACGAGATTCCGATCAATCGGCCGAAGTGCCCGATGGCGAATCTGCAGCGCGACGGCCACATGCGGCAGGAGGTGAATCGCGGACGCGTGAGCTACGAGCCGAGCGCGCTCGACCGCGGCGGGCCGCGCGAGACCGGCGCCGGATTCGCGACGACGCCCCGCACTGTCGGGCCGACGGCCATCCGGCAACGCAGCGAGACGTTCGCGGATCACTACAGCCAGGCGCGCATGTTCTATCGGTCGCAGACCGAGGTCGAGCAGGCGCACATCCAGGCCGCGCTCACGTTCGAGCTCTCGAAGGTCGAGACGGTCGCGATCCGCACGAAGATGCTCGGCCACCTGAACCTGATCGACGACGCGCTCGGCGCGGCGGTGGCGGACGGGCTCGGCATGGTCGGCCTCGCCGATGCGATCACGCCGGCGCGCACCCCGATCGAGCTCCCGGTGTCGCCGATGCTGAGCATCCTGGCGAAGGCGAAGCCCACACTCGAGGGCCGCAAGGTCGGCGCGCTGATCGGCGACGGGTTCGACGCGGCGCTCGTGGCAAAGCTCAAGGCCGCGGTCGAGGCGGAGGGCGCGATGTTCGAGCTGGTGGCGCCGAAGGTCGGGGCCACGAAGCCCGCGAGCGGCGCGCCCGTCGCGGCAAACCACCAGCTCCAGGGTGGCCCTTCGGTGATCTTCGATGCCGTGGTCGTGATCCCGGGCGCGACGGCGGTGCCCGCGCTGGTCGTGCACCCCGCGGCGCTCGACTGGGTCAGCGATGCGTTCGCGCACTGCAAGGTGATCGGCGTCGTCGCGGCAGCCCAGCCGCTGCTCGCAGCCGCGAACGTGAAGCCCGACGAGGGTGTGATCGATCTCGCCGGGCCGAAGGGCATCGCGGGCTTCATCGAGCGCGCAAAGGCGGGCCGCATCTGGGCCCGCGAGGCCGCGGCGCAGGACGCCACCAAGCCGCGGGCCCCCGGCGACAAGACGCCCGCCGACAAGCGAGCGCCGGCCAAGGCAGGCGCGAAGCCCGCAGTGCCGGCCGCCAAGTCTCCGCCGGCCCCGGCCATGAAGTCTCCGCCGAAGCCCGCGCCCGGTAAGACGCGACGCTGAGCCCTCACGGTCCGGCGCCCGCTCGCACCACGAGCTCAGGCCGGGCGCGCCTTGCGCGGTTCGCCCGGCACAAGGGGGTCCCGAATGGCTACGCCATTCACCCTCCTAGCGCTGGACCAGGATGCCTTCGACGAGGAGGAGCAGCAGTAACGCGGCCGCGAGGGCGTGCCAGAGCTCGACGCGGCGCTCGGTATCCGCAGGCGTCGAGCCGCTGCCGGTGCCGGAGGTGGGGAGTGCGGTCGGGAGCGCCTCCGCGAGGTCGCTGCCGCGGGGATCGAGGTTGGCGACGAACGCGAGCTCGTCGCGCGGGTGCGAGGCGCCGCTCGCGTCCGTGCCGAGCACCCGGTAGATGCCGGGACGATCGGTGCGGCCGAAGCGGATGCTCGATCGCCCCGCGAGCCGGTCGCCGTCGAACACGCCCCCGAGGTTTTGAGGGCCGCGCACCTCGAGCTTCGTCAAGTCCGAGGTCGGCAGGACCACGCTCGAGCCGACCAGGTGATCGGTGCCCGCGGACGCGGCGTGCTTGCGGGCGAGGTGGCGGACCGACTGCTGGGCGAGGGGCAAGAACCCGGGGTGGATCGGAAGATCGTTCCAGTCGCGGTCGAGGGACGACGTGTAGAACAGCGTGCGGCCCGTGCCGATCGAGGCCTCGACGAGGGCCGCGGCGCCATTCGTGAAGCGCGCGAGAACCTTGCGATCCGCGGTATCGGTGGTGGGCCCCAGCAGCACCACCTTGAAGAAGTTCGCGTCGGCGAGCTCGGGCGCGGTCGCGGAGAACGGCGCGAAGATCGGGTGGTCGGCCTCCCACTTCACCAGGTGGAGCGCGCGGCTCTCGCGGTCCTGCGCGGTCGCGCCCCATGTCACGTCGATCGGATCGCGCACGCTCTGGGGCAGGAGCGGGAGCATCGTCCGGTTATAGGCGTCGGCGTCGAAGCGATCGCCGGGGGCGATCAGGATGCCGCCACCGCCCTTCACCCACTGCGCGAGCACGGCGACGCGATCGGGCGCCAGCGCCGCGACGTTCGCGAGCACGATCACGTCGAGCTCGCCGAGATCGATCGCGTGGGCGGTGCCCTTCGCCCCCGGCTCGATACCCACGAGCTCCTCCGCGGTGATGGTCCGCACCTCCGCGCCGCTGTCCTCGCGATCGCCGGGGCGCAGCGCGGCCTCGAGATAGAACAGCTCGTCGTCGTGGCGGGTGGTGCGCGGGTCGCCATCGACGAGGAGCACGCGGACCTGATCGCGCAGCGAGGCCCTCACGTAGCGGCGATCATCGAGGGGCAGCGCGTCGTCGCCGATCGCTACATACGCGTCCGTCGCGCGCACGCCCGCCGGCAGCGCGGCGAGGAATCGCTTCGTGCGCTTCTCGCGCGGCGCGAGGTCGAGCGTGCCGCGCGCGACCACGTGGTCCGCGATGCCGAGCGAGAGCTCGACGTGCTGCATCGCGCTCGAGTAGTTCGCGACCTCCGCGTCGACCGCGATCCCGCGCGGGCCCCCGCCGGGCGCCGCATCCACGCGCAGCGCCGTGACGGCCAGGTTCGGCATGGCTCCGGACGCGCCCGGCCGCAGCTCCACCCTCATGAAGCCCGGGCCGTCGGGACCCCAGGGCGGATCGCCGGCGGTGAAGCCCGTCGCTGCGTCGAGTGACAGCAAATACACGGTCTTCTTCGCGTGGCTCGATGCCGCGAGGAGCTGGGCGGCGCGGGTGAGCGCGCGCGTCGTGTCCGCGGGCCGCGCGGAGGGCTCCATCGCGAGCAGCTGGTCGCGGAGCCGCAGGTGGTCACGCGTCAGCTCGCTGGGCTGGTCGGCGCCCTCGGACGCGCGCACGATCGCGACCTCCGCCGCCGGCCCGAGCCCGACCAGGATGCGGCGCGCCTCGTCGGTCGCCTTGCGCAGCCAAGGCTTACCGTCGACCAGGTAACCCGCCGCGAACGAATCATCGATCACGAGGACAGCGGCCTGCGGCCCTCGCGTCACCTGCGGACCCTTCCGCGCGCACGACACGAACGGCTTCGCGAGCGCGATCGCGACCGCCGCGCACGCGATCGCGCGCACGAGCAAGAGGAGCCGCTCGCGCAGCCGGAAGCGCCGCGCGGTGCGCCGCTTCGTGGCCATCAGGAACTCGAGCGCGGCGAACTTCACGATCTTCGCGCGCCGGCGCCCGATCAGGTGGATGCCGATCGGGACGGCGAGCGCGAGCACGCCGACGAGCATCAACGGTGCGAGGAACCCCATCTACGCTCCCAGGGCCCGCCGGCCGGGGCCGAGGCGCGACCGCGCGACGAGGAGGTCGAGCAGCGTGTGCTCGAGCGGCCGGTCCGTGATCGCGAGGTGGTAGTCGATGCCGGCGGCGGTCGCTGCGCTCTTGCACCGCGCCAGGAACCCCTGCATGCGCGCGAGGTAGTCCGCCTTGATCGCGCTCGGGTTCACGAGCAGCTTGTGATCGTTCTCCAGCGATTCGAACTGGGTGAGCCCGTCGTACGGGAACGACAGCTCGTGCGGATCGAGCACGTGCAAGATCGACACGTCGTGATGCTGCGCGCGGAGCAGCGCGGCCGCCTTCAACGTCTCGTCGCCCCCGTCGAACAGATCGGAGGCCAGCACGATCAGCGCGCGCCGCCGCCGGGTCAGCTCGGAGATCCGGCCGAGTGCGATCGCGGGCGACTCGTCGCCGGCCCCCCCTCGCTTCATCACGGTGTCGAGCACGGCCAGCAAGTCGTGGAGGTGCGTCGTGCGGCTACGCGGCGGCACGAGCGTGTCGAGCGCCGGGTCGCCGCACGCGAGTAGCCCCACCTTGTCCTGCTGCTGGATGGTCAGGTACGCGATCGCAGCGAGCGCGAGCCCGCCGTACTCGAGCTTCGCCATGCCCCCGCCCGCGAACGCCATCGACGCCGAGGCGTCGAGCACGAGGTACACGGTCAGCTGCGACTCCTGCTCGTACTGCTTCACGTAGTAGCGGTCGAGCTTGCCGTACGCCTTCCAGTCGACGTGTCGCAGCTCGTCGCCCGGCGAGTACACCTTGTGCTCCGCGAACTCCACGCTCGATCCGTGCACGCTCGCGCGGTGCATCCCCGAGAGCGCGCCCTCGACGATCACCCGCGCCTTGATCGGCAAGCTCGCGAGCCGCGCGAGCTGCACCGGATCGATGGGCGCCTGGCGTGGACGGTCGGACACGCGGCGGCTACGGCGTGACGACCGACAGCAACCGATCGACCAGCGCGCCGGGACGGAGGCCCTCGGCCTCGGCGCGATAGTTGAGGATCAGCCGGTGCTGCAGGGTGGGGCGAGCGAGGGCCGCGACGTCATCGATCGAGACCGCGAAGCGGCCATCGAGGATCGCGCGCGCCTTGCCCGCGAGGATCAGGAACTGCGAGGCGCGAGGCCCGGCGCCCCACGAGACGGCGTCCTTCACGAACTGCGGGGCCGTGGGCGAGGTGGGCCGCGTCGCGCGGGCCAGCGCGACGGCGTACTTCACGACGTGGTCCGCGACGGGCACGCGCCGGACGAGATCCTGGAGCTGCATGATCCGCTGCGGCGAGAGCACGCGCGACAGCTCCGGCCGGTGGTCGCTCGTCTGCTGGCGGACGATCTCCTCCTCCTCGGACTCCGACGGGTAGTCGACATCGATCTGGAACATGAAGCGGTCGAGCTGCGCCTCCGGCAGCGGATACGTCCCCTCCTGCTCGACCGGGTTCTGGGTCGCGAACACCAGGAAGGGCAGCGGCAGCTCGTGCGTGATGCCGCCGGCCGTGACCCGGTACTCCTGCATCGACTGCAGCAAGGCGGCCTGCGTCTTCGGCGGCGTGCGGTTGATCTCGTCGGCGAGCACGAGGTTCGCGAACACCGGGCCTCGCTTGCTGCGGAACTCCTGCGTCGCGGGGTTGTAGATGGTGGTGCCGATGATGTCCGCGGGCAGCAGATCCGGCGTGAACTGGATGCGCTGGAACGACGCCTTGATCGTCTGCGACAACGTCTTGACGAGCAGCGTCTTGGCGAGCCCCGGGACGCCCTCGATCAGGCAGTGCCCGCCGGTCAACAGGCCAA
>JAYSYE010000080.1:0-7134 GCA_043716635.1 Deltaproteobacteria bacterium
GCTTGGACGGGCGTACCCAGCTCACGCAGGTCACCGCAGGTACCACGCGCTCAAGCTCGCAGCGTGAACCGGTCAGAATCACCGTGGCCGAGTACTAGCCGACCAGCTGGATCGAGCTCCCGTTCGGCGCCAGGTACAGCAGCCAGTCGCCATTGGACGAGAACTGCGCCGCGGCCGTTCCGTGGCCCTCGACGACCCCGGACTGGCCACTCAACTACGTGGTCGCGACTGCGAGCGCGGGTGTGCGCGGTCGACGCCAACGAACTGCGCGCCGACGAAGCGTCCCACCGAGCTGTCGGGAGGCAGGTTACAGAACAGCTTTCCACCGCACCACGGCGCGCCACCCGGAGTGCTGATCGCGACCTCGCGGGATCCCTCCAGGGCGTACAAGGCTTCCGTCCCGACGGCACCACGCGAGATCAGCATCCGGGCCGGTAGCTCGCCCGGCGGATCGACCGGGGTCGCGTCGGGTTCGGTCGGGTCCGGGTCGGGGTCCAGCACCGGAGCCACAGGCGGTGAGCGCCGAGCACAGCGGGAGGGCGAGGAACACGGCCAGACGAAGCATGGCCGCCGCAGGAGCATGTTTCGTTCCACCGCCGAACCGCGCGAACCTCCCGAAGCTGCGCAGGCGGGTCCTCGGATTTCTGCGGGGCGCGCGCGCAACTCCCGTGGGCGGCCGGCCCCTGTGTCCGCGCTCGGGCCTTCTCGGCATCGCTGATGATCATCGCGGGCGACGCACCGCGAAGATCGATGCGGCACCGGATCGCTCGCCCGAGCGCTCGCCGCCCACAGCCCGGGCGATGCCGAGCTTGCCGCCGCACAGCGAAGTAAGTCGGTTATCGTCAGTCGTTGTCGCAGAAAACATTCCTCCTGATCGCGCTCGTCGCGTGTTCGAAGACCGACGGCAAGAAGCCCGCTGCGGCGACGACTGCGGAGCCCCCTGCGGATCCATGGGCCGGACCTGCGGCGCCGCTGCCCGCTGCGGATCCATGGGCCGGACCTGCGGCGCCGCTGCCCGCCGAGGACCCATGGGCCAAGCCGGCATCGCCATCGGACCCGCCCGCGCCGGCGGCAACGCCACCGCGGCCCGAGCCAATGCGGCCCGCCTCTGGTGACGCGGGCTCGCTCGCCGGCAGCTATTCGTGCATGCAGCTGCGATACAAGATGGTCAACGGCATGGCGCAGAGCACGTATCAGGGCAGCGCGCTCGGCGTGTTCGTGATCGACGCCGACGGGACGTACCGATCAGCGTCGTATCCCGCCCAGGGCGCCGGTCGCACGCATGTGAATGGCTCGATCGTCACGTTCGAAGGCGGCGCGTACCCCGATAGCGTCGGCGAGGTCGCGACCACGCCCGACAACTTCCACATCCGGCTGTCGGAGAACCTGAAGGACACGCCGTCCGAAGCGCTGCACTTCAACGATCACCTCTGTTACCGCAAGAAGTGACGCGTCAGAACGGGCCGTGATGCTCGACCCGCCGGCCGGACGCGAGGCCAGCCTCGAGCTCACCGCCTGCCTCGAGAGCACCGCCTTGTGGTGGACGCTCGGCGAGACCGGACCGGCGATCCGGTGACCGCTGTCGTGCTGCGCACCGAGCGAGGCTCGCCGTGAGCAAGAGGCAGGACGCTCCGCCCGCGACGAAGCCCGCGGCGCCGCCGTAGCGCACGCACTGGCCGGAGGTGGCCACAGGTTGCCAGCCTGCGGACGACGCTTCGTTGTCATAAGGGAGCCATGCAAGGACGTCTGTTTCCGTCGGTGTTGCTGGTGCTCGCGGCCTGCGGCGGCAGTGGTGGCGGCAACGGCGACATCGACGCGTCGCCCGGCTCGCACGACGGCGGTGTCGATGCACCGCTGGTCGATGCACCGCTGGTCGATGCGCCGATGATCGACGCCGCGCTGCCGCCGGATGCGCCGGTGCCCGTCGTACCGCTGGTGGCCAGGGTCGTGGCCGGGTTCGAGCACACGTGCGCGCTCTCGACCGTCGGCGCGGTGCGTTGCTGGGGCAGCGCGGGCACCGTCGGGGCCCTGGGACAGGAGAGCCTCGCGACGCTGGGCGATCAGCCCGGCGAGATGGCGGCGCTGCCCGACGTCGCGCTCGGCACCGGGCTCACGGCGGTCGCGATCGCGGCGGGTGGTAGTCGCACCTGCGTGGTGTTGAGCGATCACGGCGTGAAGTGCTGGGGACGCAACACGGAGGGCCAGCTCGGCATCGGCAACCTCCAGTACCGCGGCGATCGCGCGAACACGATGGGCGACAACCTCGAGCGGATCGCACTCGGGACCGGGCGCACCGCGCTGTCGCTTGCGATGGGCGTCAATCACACCTGCGCGATCCTCGACGACCATTCGGTGAAGTGCTGGGGCGACAACGGCTACGGGCAGCTCGGCATCGGCTCGACGATCGACCGTGGAGGCGCCGTGGCGGACATGGGGAACAACCTGCCCGTGGTGCCGCTCGGTGAGGGCCGCACGGCGCTCGCGCTCACCGCGGGCGGTCAGTTCACCTGCGCGCTCCTCGATACGCACGCAGTGAAGTGCTGGGGTCGCAATGACTACGGCCAGCTCGGGCTCGGCGCGACGGACAACCGCGGTGATGCGGCGGGCGAGATGGCGGCGCTACCGGCGGTCGATTTTGGCGCCGGCAGGACGGTGACCGCGCTCGCGAGCAACGATTCGCATACGTGCGCGGTGCTGGATACGGGCGCCGTGAAGTGCTGGGGCGACAACGTCTCGGGCGAGCTCGGCTCCGGCGCCTCGGGCCGCCGCGGCGATGCACCGGGTGAGCTGGGCGACGTGTGGCCGGCGGTGCCGCTGGGCACCGGGCGCACCGCGCTCGCCGTCGCGGTCGGCGACTAGAGCTCGTGCGCGCTGCTCGACGACAGCCAGGTGAAGTGCTGGGGCTACAACAACTACGGCAACCTCGGCCTCGGCGACACCGTCGGGCGCGCGATGGTCTCGCAGCTCGGCGACGCGCTGCCCGAGGCCGATCTCGGCACGGGGCGGACGGTCACCTCCCTCGCGGCGGGGCCGTTCCACGTGTGCGCCGTGCTCGATACCGGCGCGCTCAAGTGCTTCGGCAGGGGCCGCCAGGACGCGACGAACGGCGGCTGGCTCGGCCTCGGCGACATCGAGCACCACGGCGACATGGCCGGCGAGATGGGCGACGCGCTGCCGGCCGTCACGCTGTGGTGACGACGCGCGTGCTCGTCGACGGGTAGGTCCGATAGGGGGTCGTGGTCACTCCCCTCTCGGCCAGCGGGTGGAGTGGTCGTGGGCCCGAACGAGCTGCGCGGAGATCAGGCGTGCGAGTGATAGGGTCAAGTCATGGCTGGCGCGCGTGTGCTTCACTGGCACGGCAAGGACATTCCCGACGAGCTGCGTGAGCTGCCGGCGGGAACGTACGTCGTCGAAGCTGTCGATAGCGCACCGGCGCTAACACCCGACGAGGACCAAGGTCTCGCGGATGCGCTTGCATCGCTGCGAGCCGGTGAAGGCCGCACCGTTGACCAGGTTCGCAGGACCATCGATCCGATCATTCGTCGGTGACGATCTAGTTCGCACCCAAAGCGGAGGCAGACTTCGCCGCTGTCATCGGCTACCGCGCCGAGCGCAACCCCACTGCCGCCGCGGAGCTCGGCGACCGCATCTTCACCGTGATCGACAAGCTGGCGCGCGACGAGCTCGAGGGACCGAACCAGACGTTGCCCACCGGTGAGTTGTTCGCAGTTGGCCGATGCCGCCCGTGCGCATCTACTACCAGCGACAGCCAGACGCGTTTTGGGTGCTCCGCATCTACCACCAGGCGCAACAGCCGATCGTCAAGTGACCCCCGATCGTACTGGGGGCGTCGCCCGGCGCGAAGCGCGACAAGTTCGACGAGCAGCTACCGCGCAACAAGACGAGCGTGTTCTACCCGTTCAAGGCCGCCGTCGAGCGCGCCGGGCTGTCGGAGCAGCCGGTGCAAGTCGACATCGGCCTGGCGCAACGCGTGATCCACGGCGCACGCAACGACGTCGACTTCGCAATGCCCGAGCGGATTCATCGGGCTTCACCCTCAAAGCTGGTCGAGCACGCGCACGAGCCGTTGCCGCACCTCGGTTGCGATGTCGCCGAGTCGCGGATCCTGCGACGCCATGGTCTGCGCCGGATCGATCGCCACGACTGTCGCGCCGCCGCCGTCGCGCTCGTACACGATGACGTTGCACGGGAGCATCACGCCGACCTCGAGCATGATGCCGAGCGCCTTATGGGCGAGCGCCGGGTTGCAGGCGCCGAGTATCTTGTAGCGCCGGAAGTCGACGTCGAGCTTCTTCTTGAGCGTCGCGGCGACATCGATCTCGGTCAGGACACCGAAGCCCTCGGTCTTGAGGGCCTCGGGCACCCGCGCCAGTGCCTCGTCGTAGCTGATCGCGAGCTCTTTGCGAATTCCTGGCATCATGGACGTGAGAGCCGACCACGCGCAAAAGGGTTCCGCAATCAGCCGAGCTGCCCGATCCGCGCCGCGCGACGCAGCTCCCGCCGCTTCATGAGAAAGTAGACGACCGGCACGGTCATCCGGGACAGCAGCAGCGACGCGATCTCGAAGCGGTCATCGCGCGATGGCTGCGCTGCGGTGTGCTGTTCGAGCGCGTAACCCTCGTGCAGCGTCATCGCCGAGATCTGCGGCGACAGCGCGAGGATCGCGCAGACCGGACTCTCGATCGTTCCCGACCTCGTCGACGGCCTGCACGGAGATGTCGCCGAGATCCCGTCCTCGGTTCTCCGGCATCCGCGCGTGCCGGGTGATGTTCTCGACCACGACGATCGCGTCGTCGACCAGGATGCCGATCGAGAAGATCAACGCGAACAGCGTGATCCGGTTCAGCGTGTAGCCGAGGAAGTAGAAGATCGCGAGCGTCAGCCCGAGCGTGGCCGGGATCGCGAGCAGCACGATCACCGACTCGCGCCGGCCAAGCGCGAGCCAGATCAGGAGCACGACGCTGATCACCGCGATGCCCATGTGCTTGAGCAACTCGTTGCTCTTGTCGCTCGCCGTGGCCCCGTAGTCGCGCGTCACCGAGACCTGGACGTCGCCGGGGATCAGCGTGCCGCGGACCGCGTCGAGCTTGGCCATCGCGTCGGCCACGACGCTTACCGCGTTCTCGCCCTTGTGCTTGGCGACGGCGATCGTCACCGCGGGCACGGAGCTCGCGCCGAGCGTCGCGGCCTCGCCGGTCGCGGCGGCGCCCGCACCGAACCGCACGTAGGTCGACGGCTCTTCCGGCCCGTCGAGAATCTCGGCGACGTCCCGCAACAGGACGGGACGATCACTCGTCGTGCCGACGACCACGTCGCCGACGTCTCGCGCGGTCGCGAGCACGGTGCCCAGCTCGAGCTGGAACTCGCGGTTGTCGATCGCGATCGCGCCCGCCGGTCGCCGTTCGTTCGCGGCCTGGACCGCCACCGCGACCTGGGCCGGTGCGAGATGACGCGCCGCGAGCCGCTCGGGATCGAGCAGCACGCGAACGGTGCGCCGCTCACCTCCGGTCAACGAGACCTCGCCGACTCCCGGGACCTCCTCGATCTTCACGCGCAGCTCGCCCGCGAGTCGGCGCAGCTCGTAGCCCGAGCAACGCGGGCTCCACAACGTGAGCGCGAGCACGGGCACGTCGTCGATCGAGCGCATCTTGACCAGCGGCGGCGACGCACCGGCCGGGATCACGTCCATGTGCGCCCCGAGCTTCTGCTGGATCCGCACCGCGGCGCGCTCCTGGTCCTCCCCGACCTTGAACCGGACGATCACCGTCGCGACGCCCGGGCTCGACGTCGAGTACAGATACTCGACGCCCGGGATCTCCCACAGGATACGCTCGAGCGGCGTCGCAACGCGCTGTTCGATCTCCTTCGCGGAGGCCCCGGGCATCCGCACGGTGATGTCGCTCATCGGCACGACGATCTGCGGCTCCTACTCGCGCGGGAGCTTCCACACCGCGAACGCGCCGAGCAGAATCGAGGTCACGAGCAACAGCGGCGTGAGCTTGGAGTGGATGAACGGTCGCGCGATGCGGCCGGTAAGACCGAGGCGCTTGGCGGGCGCGGTCACGGGCGCACCTCGACCCGGCCGCCATCGCGGAGCTCGTGCGGTGGCGCGGCGACGACGGTCTCCGCAGGTGACAGCCCCGAGAGAACTTCTGTCTGCCCGTCCTGTGACTCGCCCGCCGTGATCATGCGCAGGTGTGCGACTCCTCGAGTGACCACGAACACGCGTTCGAGCGCACCGATCGTGGTGATCGCGGCGGAGGGCACGACGAGCCGAGGCTGGGTACCCACGTGAAATCCGACGCGCGCGAACGTGCCGGGGCGGAGCGTGGAGGATCGCGCAGGTCGATCTTCACCACGAAGGCCCGGGACGCGACGTCCACGGCCGGCGACAGCTCGGCGATGGTCCCGGCGAGCGTGGCGCCGTTGACCTCGACGGTCACCGGGTCTCCGAGCTCGAGCTCGGCACCGCGCGACCCCTCGACGGCGGTCTCGACCCGCAGCGTCGCCTCGTCGTCGTCGAGCACGAGCAGCGCGACGCCCGGAGAGGCGAACGTCCCGGGATCGACGCGGCGCTCGACAACGCGCCCGGCGAATGGCGCGACCACGCGCGCGTAGTCGAGTGTCGCCTGGGTTTCGGCCAGCGCCGCGCGCGAGACATCGATCCCGGAGCTCGCCGCGCGGAGTCGCGCCTCGGCCATCTGGAGCTGAGCCGCGGCCCCCTGCGCCTTGCTCTCGGCCTCGTCGAATTCCTGGCGTGCGACCGCGCCACCTTCGAATAGCTTGCGGACTCGAGCGAGCGATGTCTCGGCGAGCTTCGCGGCGACGCGCGCAGCCTCGACGCCGCTGGTGGCCTCCGCCTTCGACTCGCCCGCATGATCGAGCTCGGCCCGCGCGCGCGATACGCCGGCGCGCACGTCGTTCGCTTCGAGATCGACGAGCACCTGGCCGGCGGTCACGTGGGCCCCCGCCGCGACATGCACCGCGCGGACATCGCCCGCGGTCTTGCTCGTGACGGTCACGGTCGTCCGACCTCGCACCGTCCCGCTCGCATGGTAGATGATCGGCAGCGACGCCTGATGAGCGGTCGCGGTCGCGGTCGCGGTCGCGGTC
>JAYSYE010000009.1:0-2612 GCA_043716635.1 Deltaproteobacteria bacterium
GGTCCGCTGCGGCGGTAGAAGCGACCGCTCGTCGGCGCACGAAACACCAGGCTCGCCGCGGAGGGCAGGTGGGCGCCGGTGGTGGCCGCGATCGCGGAAGCCGACGCGCTGACCCCGTGGGGATCGAGCGCGAGCAGGGCATCGCCCCAGCCGGTCGGGGCGCGTGCCTGATCCGACTGCGTGCGCGCAACCACCACGCCGGCGGCTCCGGCGGGCGCGACCACGGCGACGAGCTGCCCGAGCACCTCGAGATCGCCGAGGTGCATGCCAGGCGCGACGAGCTCGCCCGGGCCGACGGCGCAGCGGAACAGGCCCGGCATCGGCGCCACGAGATCGATGCGCTCCCCGGTCGCCGCCGTGCGCGCGATCGCCGCGACGGTGCGCGCGTGCTGGCGGGTCATCGCACACCGCCCACGAGCTCGTGAAGGTCGTGCATCGACCAGATGCGCGGGTTCTTCACGCGGCGATAGCCGGTGCCCTGGTATGCCATCTCGACGAGCGCTGCGAGGTACGCCTGGAGCTCGCCGAGCTCGATGATCTCGTCGGTGTCCATCTGCTTCGCGGCCACGAACGGGTCCATGTCGGCGCCGATGCGCGCCTCGGTCTCGGCCATGCCCGCCTCGATCTTCGCGCGCTCGGCCGGGTCGGTTGCGAGGATCTGGAAGTCGTCGTCGAGCTTGGTGTTGTATGCGGCGATCGCGAGCGTGCGGCCCTCCATCACGGAGAGGCGGGCGAGCGTGGTGGAGAGCTGGATCACCGGGTCGTACGGCAACCCGTTCATCGCGTAGTAGCCGGCTCCAGAGGCCTTGCGCAGCAGCACGGTGAACATCGGCGTGGTGTTCGTCGAGTTCGTGTAGATGAGCGAGCTGCCGTACGCGAGGAGGCCGTGCGCCTCGGCCTCGAGCCCGATGTCGAACCCGGAGATGTCCTGCAGCCAGATGAGCGGGATGCCGTCGTCGTTGCACGCGCGCGAGAAGGCGCTGATCTTCGCGATGCCACCGCGATAGAGGATGCCCGCCGACCGCTGCCGGCCCGGGTGCTCGGGATCGCCGACCAGGCCCTGGCGGTTGATCACGAAGCCCGCGTAGAGGCCGCCGATGCGGCCGATGCCGCAGATCATCTCCTCGCCGACCTGGGGCATCACCTCCCAGAACAGCGACTGATCGACGAGGCGCGCGAGCACCTGGTTCGCGTCGTACGCCTCGCGGTGATCGGTCGGGAGGAGCCCCGACAGCTCGGACGCCGCGAACCGCGGCTGCATGGGGGCCAGGTCGCCCCGGTAGAACGGGGCGCCGGAGCTCGGCAGGCGCGTGACATCGCGGCGGATGCAAGCGAGGAGGGTGTCGTCGTCCGGAACGCGGACATCCGCACACCCCGACTGGTGCACGTGCACCTCGGGACCGCCGATGTCGAGCGACGTGATCTTCTGGCTCTTCGCACCCTTGATGAGGGCGGCGCCGGCGATGACCATGTACGCCTGCTCGGTCATGTAGACGCGATCGGAGATGATCGGCATGTAGCCGCCGCCGGCGATGCAGTCGCCGAACACGCCCGCGATCTGCGGCACGCCGTTCGCCGACAGCAGCGAGTTCATCTTGAAGATGTGGCCGGCTCCGCGCGCACCGGGGAAGCTCTTGCTCTGCTCGGGGAGAAACAGGCCCGAGCAATCGACGAGGTAGATCGTCGGGAGCCGCAGGCGCAGCGCCATCATCTGCGCGCGCTGGATCTTCTCCGGCGTGCGGGGCCACCAGGCGCCCGAGGCCACGGTGTTGTCGTTCGCGATGACCATGCACCAGCGGCCCTCGACGCGCGCGAACGCGGTGACGACGCCGGCGGCGGGCGAGCGCTGGTCGCCGGGGAACACCTCGCCGTAGTTCACGAACGTGCCGGTCTCGAACACGCGCGTGCCCGGATCGCGCAGCCGATCGAGCCGCTCGCGAGCGGTCAGCTTGCCCTTCTTGTGAACCCGGTCGACGTAGGACGGCCCCCAGCCGCCTTCGACCTCGGCGCGTCGCGTGCGGAGGCGCTCCTCGAGTGCCGCAAGCCCGGCGCGCTGCTCGGCGAGCGTGCGCTCGTCGGCGAGCTGGCTCAGCGGCGTGCCGATGGGGACCAGCGGGACGAGCGACATCGGGCGGACCGTATCACCGGCGGCGCGGAGTTTCAGCGCAGCGGGGCGGCAGGAGCGGGCGGGGCGGCAGGAGCGGGCGGGCGGAAATGCTACCGGGCCGGCGGCCAACCCGGAATCGCGCGCGTGTCGTAGCGGCCGGTGCGGAACGCCTCGCTGCCGAGGATGGCCTGGTGCATCGCGATCGTGGTGGGGACGCCCGCGACGACGAACGTGTCGAGCGCGGCGAGCATGCGATCGATCGCGTTGTCGCGATCCACGCCGCAGACGATGACCTTGGCGAGCAACGAGTCGTAGAACGGCGGGACCACGTAGCCGGTCTCCACGTGGGTATCGACGCGGACGTGGGGGCCGGTCGGCGGCTCCCAGCGCGAGATGGTGCCCGGCGCGGGCGCGAAGCCGGCCCGGGGATCCTCGGCGTTGATGCGGCACTCGATGACGTGGCCATCGAACGCGATCTGCTCCTGGGTCCAGGGCAGCGCCTGAC
>JAYSYE010000081.1:0-7125 GCA_043716635.1 Deltaproteobacteria bacterium
CGCGCTGCCGGCACTGCTCGCGGGACTCGATGACGAGCTCCCGCACGTGCGCGCGTGGACCGCCTTCGCGGTCGAGACGATCCTCGGCCGCACGCTCGCGACCTCCGAGTACGATCCTCGCGCGCCCGGACCCCGGCGCCGCGCGCACCTCGAGTTGCTCGCCGACTCCGTGCGGCGAAACCGCGCAGATCCGCGGCAGGCGAAGGCGTTGAAGTAGGGGAGTTCCGACTCGCGTGCGGGGCCTCGAACGTCGATACTGCGCGCCTAACCCATGCCTCCCCCCACGCCTGTCACGCTCGACTTCACGATGAAACGGGAGGGCGAGTCGCTGCACATCGACTACACGATCACCAATCGCACGAAGGCGAGCTTCCTCGTGCGCGACGTGATGGTGGTCCCCGCGGCCGAGCCCGCCGATGCCAAGCTCGCGGCCGCGCCCGCCGCGCTCATCACGGTGGGCGGAATGCGCGAGACCGAGGTGCGATTCGTGCGCGGCGACATCGCGCCCGACTCCAAGGTCACCACGCGCTATCCGGCGGCGCTGCGCGTGCTCGACGGCGCGGGGACGCTGAAGGGGAGCGCCGTGGTCGCACTCCCGCTCACCGCGTGGCATCCGTACGGCGAGGTCGACGCCCTCGAGGCCGTGCCCACGACGGCGGTCCTCGAGATCCAGATCTTTCCCAACACGATCGCGCAGATCGACGCCACGCTCGCGGATGGGACCGTCATCAAGCTGGCGTCGCCGACGTCGGTTCCTCCGCAGACGTTGCAGGCCGGTCCCAAGCCCATTCCGTGAATCCGAGTGCTATGTCACGGGCATGGCACTCGAGCAGGAACAGAAGGCAGCGCTGCGGATCCTCCACGCGATCGAGGACGGCACGATGAACGTCAACGATTCGGCGGATCTCGTCGAGAATGCCGACCCGACCCTCATCTATTTGATCTTCACGTGGCTGCGCAAGCGCTACGCGGACCACACGAACAGCGATAGCGTCCTCGGCCGGCTCGGCGAGATCAGCAAGCGCGGGACCGTCGCGAAGATGATGAAGGAGGGGCAGGCCGACTCCGTCGTCGAGTGGTTCGAGGATGCGTACTCGTATCGCGAGCTCGATGCGAACGCGTTCGTCGAGCTGATCATCGACAAGCTAGAGGGCTAGCGCGCCGCGATCCGGCGTAGGCTCGGGTCACATGATGATCCGAAGTTTTGTGGTGTGGACGGTGACAGCGGCGTGCCTCCTGCCGCAGCTGGGCTGCAAGCCCACGTCGAAGGCCAGTCCCGGTCCCGGTCCCGGTTCGGGCTCCGGAGCCGGCACCGGGACGACGGGTGCCGGCGGGGCCGGTCCGGGAGCCTCCGAGGTCGACGCGCTCGCGCAGAAAGAGAGCGCGTACGTCGAGTGCCTCAACAGCTTCTCGGGCGAGGTGTACCACGGACGTCAGATCTACCTGGAGTCGTTCCCGAACGGTCCACAGGCGAAACAACCGAGCAAGGGGTCGCTCTACGGGCCGCTCGCGCTTGGCGATCCGAAGCCCTGCAAGGCGGGCGTCGAGGCGGCGAAGGCAATGAAGCCGTCGATTCCGGATCTCGAGTCGGCGGGTGCGGCGTACGTGGCCGCGATCGATACGCTCGTGCCGCTCACGAAGGACCTCGACGGGTATTTCCGCGCCGGCAACTACAAGGACGACAAGCTGGCGCACGCGATCGAGCTCCACCCGAAGCTCATGGCCGCGTACACGGACTTCTTGAAGGCCGACGGCCTCCTCGAGGGTCAGGTGGATTCGCTCGAGGACAAGATCCAGGCGGACCGACTCACCGCGATCGAGAAGAAGGATGGCAAGTCGCTCCGATACCTGCACCTCAAGTTCCTGATCGCGAGCAAGCATGTGGTCCGCTTGACCAGCAAGCTCGACTCTCCCGCCGAGGTGGACCTCGAGCCCTACACCGCGGCCGTCACGGCGGCAGACCAGGCGCTCACCGAGGACATGGCCTACTACGACGCGCACAAGGAGGATGTCGACAAGGGTGGCATGTCGTACTGGACGTTTGTGAACCCGGCAAAAGACTTCGTGACGGACGCGAAGGACTTGATGCGTCGCAAGCGCGACAAGGATGCGTTCTCGACCGGAGAGAAGATGACGATCGAGGCAAACAACGCCGTGGCGGTGTCCGGTCACCCGCGCCGCGTGGGCAAGTCCTACAACGAGGTCATCGACACGTCCAACCGCCTGGGCTGGTGACGCTCCGCTCACGCGCTCGGGCGTCGCGCACCTCGCGCACCTTCTTCGCGAGCGCCTCTGCCCCATCCCCATCCGGGGTAGCGCGAATGCTTTACTGTGCGGCCCCATGACGGACGCGGTCACTCGCCATCCAGACGGCCGCGTCGAGCTCGTCCACCCGGATGCGCTTCTTACATCCGCGCTGTACAGCGAGGACCTCGCGCCGGTTCCGGTCGTGCGCCGCACCTGGAGCACGTGGGACTTCTCGGCGCTGTGGATCTCGATGGCGCACTGCATCCCGACCTACTCGATGGCGGCGGGGATGGTCGGGCAGGGGATGGCGTGGTGGCAGGCGCTGTTCACGGTCGCGCTTGGCAACGTGATCGTGCTCGGCCCGATCCTGCTGAACTCTCATCCAGGCACGAAGTACGGCATCCCGTTCCCCGTGTTCGCCCGCGCCGCCTACGGCACGGTCGGCGCGAACCTGCCGGCGCTGATGCGCGCCGTCATCGCGTGCGGCTGGTTCGGCATCAACACGTGGATCGGGGGCATGGCACTGCAGGCGTTTGCCGACTCGCTCTATCCGGGCTGGGCCACGCTGCTCGGGACCTCCACGCTGGTCGGCCGGCCGTTCGAGACAAGCCAGTGGATCGCGTTCGGCGGGTTCTGGGCGATCAACATCCTGATCATCTTCCGCGGCATGGAGCTGGTCCGTCGTCTCGAGCGGTTCGCCGCGCCGTTCGTCCTCGTGATGACCGCCGTGCTCGTCGTGTGGGCCGTGCGCACCGCGGGCGGCTTCGGCGCGATCTTCGCGCATGCGCAGGGCACGGGCGTGTTCGGACGGCTGTTCATCCCGTCGCTCACCGCGACGATCGGCTTCTGGTCGACGCTGTCGCTCAACATGCCGGACTTCACGCGCTACGGCCGCTCGCAGCGCGAGCAGGCGATCGGCCAGATCGTCGCGCTCCCCACCACGATGACGGTGTTCGCGGCCATGGGCATCATCATCACCGCCGCGACCTTCGTGATCTTCAAGCGCACGATCGACGACCCGATCACGCTCGGCACGATGTTCAAGAGCAACCGGCTGATCGTCGCGGTGATCATGTTCACGGTGGTGGTGGCGACGCTCGCCGTCAACATCGCCGCGAACGTGGTGTCGCCAGCGAACGACTTCGCGAATGCCTGGCCCTCGCGCATCAACTTCCGGCGGGGCGGCCTCATCACGGGCGTGCTCGGCGTCGCGATGATGCCGTGGGAGCTCTACGCGAACCCGGCCCGGTACATCAACGGCTGGCTGCTCGGCTACTCGGGCTCGCTCGGCTCGATCGCAGGCGTATTGATCGTCGACTACTGGATCCTGCGCAGGACGAAGCTCGATCTGGGCGCGCTGTACCGGGCCGATGGCGAGTATCGGTACACGAGCGGCTGGAACGTGCCGGCGGTGGTGGCGACGCTCGTCGGGACGGCGGTGGCGCTCGCGGGGGCGTTCTGGGAGCCGCTCCACTTCATCTACAACTGGGCGTGGTTCGTCGGCTTCGGGCTGGCGGGCGGGCTCTACTACGTGATGATGCGACGCTCCATCCCACCTGCGCGTTCATGACCGCCGAGGCCGATTGTCCGCGGCCCGGACGGATCGTGGTCCACGGACCACGACAAATCGCGAACGCTGCACGCCGACTGCGCGCCGACGCCTCGGTCGAGGCACGTCCCATGCACGAGGATGACCTCGCGTGACTCCCGGAACCCGAGTGGGCGACTACGTGGTCGACGGCGAGACCGACGAGGTCGTCGTCGGCACCGACTCGACCGGCGTGGCCTACCTCGGCACCCATGTGGTCCTGCCGCGCCGCGTGATCCTGAAGGTCATGCACGGAGGCACGCTGTACTCGAAGGCGGTCGCGGTGCAGATGCTGCGCGAGGTCTGCCTGCTCGAGGCAATCGCGCACCCTGCCGTCCCGCGCGTGTTCGAGTGCGGCATCCTCCCGGATCGCCGCCCGTGGGCAGCGCTCGAGCGCGTGAGCGGGACCCCGGTGGCGGACCTCCTCGCCAGCGGGCGCACGCTCGCCGTCGCCGACCTGGTCGTGATCCTGCGGGACACCGCGGAGCTGCTCGCCCACGCCCATGCACGGGCCGTGGTGCACCGGCGCATGACCGCGGACACGATCCTCTTCACGCCGGCGCGCGCGAGCACCGCGGTCTGCATCCGCGGCTGGGACGACGCGCTCACGCTCGACACGGAGTCGCGCGTCACGGTCGACGTGCGCGACGACGTGTTCGCGCTGGGCAGTGTCGGGTATCGCGCACTCACCGGCGAGTATTCGATGCCGGGGCGCTCGGCGGCCCAGCGGTGTCCGTCCGCGCCCGAGGAGCTCACCGCGTTGATCGACCGCATGCTCGCAGCTCAGGTCAGCGATCGACCCACGGCCGCCGAGGTCCGGGACCGCGCGAGCTGGCTCGCCGACACCGTGGCGCCGCGCCACCACTGGACCCCGAGCCACGGCACGACGGGCACCTCGCCGCGCACCCCAGGCCGCACGGGACCACCACCCTCCGACGGTCCTCGCATCTCGATCACGACGCGCGTCCCGAGGATGCCCGCGGTGCTGCCGGATGCGACGCCGCCGCACCCGCGACCGTCGATCACGCGGCCACCGGCTCCTGCGACGCCCGCTCTCGACTCCGATTCCGATTCCGATTCCGACACGGTCCTCGCAGAGCCCGGCTTCGCGGTGCGCATCAGCCGCACACCGACGCGCTGAGCCCCGCGCGGATCAGCGCGCGTTTGGTCACTCGGGGTGCAACGAGCTCAGCCCCCGAGGTGGACTTCTGTGATGCCGGTCGGCGACCCCGGCGGCTTGCCGGGCCGGGTCGGCCGGATCGTCGGCCGCGGCCGTGTGCTCCCCGCCGCGTCGGCAGGTGGAGCCGCCGCGTCGGCAGGGCCTGCCACTGCAGCGTCGCGCGGTTGATCAGCGTCGGTCGGAGGCGGAGCGGTATTCGCGTCGGGTGAACCTGGAGGGCTCGCGCCCGCACCCTCAAGCGGGGTGAGTGGCAATGAAACTGGCACCGTTGCCGTGGCACGAGTGGGCGCGTGCTCCAGGTCCGATTCCCGCTGGCTCGCGACGTAGCCCGCGACACCCAGTCCCAGGAGGAGGAGCGGGATCAGGATCCAGCGCAGTCTCGCGCGGGTCGCCGAAGGTTGCGCGCTCCTCGCGATCGAGGCCGCGTGCGTGCCATCGAGGGGGCCTGGAAGACGTCCGAGCACGGGTTGTGACATCGCGCCCCCCAGCACGCGAGTCGGAGCGGTCGGCGCCGCGCTCACCCCGCTTCGCGGACGGACGGGCGCGCGGCCGTGGCAGCGCTCGGCAAGCAGCTGGATCATCGTCTCGCGACCGTTGCGCGGATGGGCGACGCAGCCGACCAGCGCCGAGATCGCAGCGTCTGCATTGGAGAACCGACTGGCTCGGTCACGCGCGAGCAGGCGCTCTGTCACCGCGGCAAGATCGAGTGGCACGTCGGGTCGAAGCGCGCGGGGCGACGGGATCGGCGCGAACAGCACGCGCGCGAGCGTCTCCTGCGTGGTGTCACCCGCGAACAGCGGCCGTCCGCACAGCATCTCCCACAGCATGATCCCGACCGCGAACAGGTCGCTCCGGCCGTCGAGCGCCTCGCCGTTCGCCTGCTCGGGACTCATGTACGCTGGCTTCCCCTTCACCATCATCGTGGCCGTCGCGTTGCTCGCCTCGCGCGCCTTCGCGATCCCGAAGTCGGAGACCTTGACCGCGCCTTCCCACGACAGCAGCACGTTGTGCGGCGAGACATCCCGGTGGACGACGCCGCGCATCCCGGTGTCGGAGATCGGGAGCTCGTGCGCGTGACCGAGCCCGCGCAGCATCTCGATCAGGACATAGATGATGGCATCGAACGGGAGCATGCCTGTCTGCATCAGGCCGTCGAGGTCGATGCCATCGACCAGCTCCATCGCGAGGAACAGTCGGCCCTCGGCATCGCGGTCGAAGTCGATCACCGACACGATGTTCGGGTGTCCGAGCCGGGCGCAGATGCGCGCCTCCTCGATGAACATGCGCGCGAACATCGGGTTGTCGGAGTAGCCCGCGAGGACCCGCTTGATCGCGATCGGACGCGAGAACCCCTCCGCCCCCACGGTGCGCGCGAGGAAGACTTCGGCCATCCCGCCGCCGCCGAGCCTGCGCTCGAGCACGTACTTCTCGCTGAGCGGCGTGGACAAGGGCGACGTGGACAACGGCTGCATCGTATCCCGCCACGCGCTGACGGGCACGATTGGCCCCCTGGGTAGATGACTACCCATGGGTATGGATCCTGACCCACCGTCAATGTTGTGCAAGCCACGCAACTTTATGTGAGGGTGGCCGAAAGGGTGCGCATGACCAACTTCGGCGACAGGACGTGGGACGAGAGACCAGGCCTCGGCTGGCTGGGTGCCGCGGTATTCGTGGCGGTTCTCGGAGGCGCGTGCGGGAATGGTGGCGGCGACCAGCCCGCCGGGGGGACCGGCACGCTGAGCGGTCACGTGTTCGTGTCCGGGCCGCTCGCAGGGGCTGCCGTGTCGATCGACCAGCTCGACAGCAAGAGCGGCGCGGTGGCCAAGCGGGTCGGGGACACCACGACCGACGATGCCGGCAACTTCCAGCTCGACACGGGCACCGCGAATGGACTGATCCGGATCACGGCGCGCGGCGGGCAGTTTCGCGATCTCGCGACCGCGCTCAGCGTCCAGCTCGACGCGACCGCGGAGCTGACGACCCTCGACGTGATCGACCTGCTCGAGACGCAGAGCGGGCTGGTGGTGAGCCCGATCGGCGCTCTGATCGACGCGCGCACGAAGTTCGAGACGAAGGACGGCGTGTCCGCGATGGATGCGTATGCCAA
>JAYSYE010000082.1:0-2297 GCA_043716635.1 Deltaproteobacteria bacterium
CGCGCTGCGCGGCGGCCCGATCACCAGCGTGAGCGCCGTGGAGGATGCGAGCGTCCGCATGACCGTGTCCTCGACGCGCGTCGAGGGCCACCCCGCGTAATCCGCAACGACGACTCCGCGACTCGGCCCGACGCGCATCGGGCCGAGGCCGCCGATGTAAGCAACGCCGGACGCGCGCGACCCCGCCGACGCGACCTGCCGGTCTGCACGGGCCCGCATGTCGGCCAGCTTCGCCGAAGGGTCGTCGATGCAGACCGTCCCGCTGGAACCGGTCGTGGCGCTCACGCCGGACAGCATCATGGGCTGCCCTCCCTCGTAAAAGAACGCGCCGTCGGGTCCGACCCATGCGCTGGCCTCGGCGTGAACGCGCGAGCCCGCGATGGGGGCGCCGAGCTCGTCGACGACGCGTACGGCCACGCACGCGTGATTCGACGCCGGGGATGACGAGCTCCGGGCGCGACCAGCGCCGCCGCAGGCAGCGAGCACGGCTGCGAGCACGGCTGCGAGCAGCGACCATCGATTCCAGGCACTGGGCAAGGTCATTGTGATGGGTAGAGCCGATGCCGCACGACGAGGTTGCTCGTCGAAGTTGGCAAACTTCGGTCCTGCAGGTCCGAGCAGTCGAGCTTCCACGCAAGTAACGGCTCGGCGCAGTGATGCCGATCTGCGGGGGCCCGACGGCGCTCCGGCGCGTTCGGGGCCCACCTCGGAGCGACAGGGGCTCACGCTCCGCGCAGGTACATGTCGCCCACGGCGATCCTCCGCCGGCCTTGCGTGTGCGTGGTTGTGGACCGCGACGGGGCCGCAGCTCCGGCGAACCGGGTAGGGTCGCCGCGCATGTGGGCGCGCGCGCATCGCTGGCTGGCCATGGGACTCGTGATTCCCCTCCTCGTGTGGTCGGTCACGGGTCTCGTGTTCCACCTCAAGCCGGGGTGGGCGCGCGCGTACGATCAGCTCGACGAGGCCAGACCTGGACCGCTCGACCTCGCCGCGGTGACCGCGATCGCCTCGCTACCCCGCCCCGGTCCGGGGCCGGCCACCTCGCGGCTCGAGCTGTTCGACTCCGTGCTCGGGCCGCTGTACCGGGTGACGACACTCGACGGCGGCGCGCTGTACGACGGGCGCACGGGGGCACGCAGGTCGCCGCTCACGGTCGCCGACGCGCGCGCGCTGGCGGTCGACGCCGTCGTCCGGTCCGAGCACCACGCCGCGTACGGTGCGCCGGTGGACGCCCGCGAGACCGCCGCCGAGGTGCGGATCCAGTTCGCCGGTGGCGCGGTGGTCCGGGTCGGCCGCGACGATGGCCGGCTGACCCAGCGCGGCGCCGACACCGACCGGATCGACTGGCTGTACCGCCTGCATTACCTGCAGTGGACCGGCAACCGCGCGATCGACCGCATGATCGCGGTGGCAGGGCTCGTGCTGATCTGGCTCGCCGCGGTGCCCGGGCTCGTCCTGGCCGCGCGCAGGCTCCGGCGCCGCTCGGACCGGCAACCGCGCTAGGCGGGGAGATCACCATGGGAGTCGTGGTTCGCGACTCGACCCGGCTGGCCGCGCTCGACCGGGATCTCGATCATCCCGACGTGGCCGAACCCCGTCACCCGCCGCTGGTGCGGATGGGATCGACCGTGGTTGCCGCGCTCGCCCTGATCTCGCACGCTGAGAGCCATGTCGGACTTCGAGCGTCGGCCGGTACCACGGGTGTCCGCCGCCGCTCCAGCGGAGGTCATGCCCACCGCGACGCCGGCCGCCCGTCCTGTATTCCAGGGGACTGGCGGGGCTCGGTCGCATCGGCGGTCGCCGCGCTCGGTCACTACGCCGAGGCACCGCGAACGCTCGAGGCAACGAACCTCGCGCGCCAGGACCACGCTGCATGCGCGACCGGCCCCGCGCGCCTGCCCACTGTCCTCGAAACTGCCGGCGGCGAACCGGCGGCACGCGAGAGCGCGGGGGCCACGGTGCGGTGGCCCGAGCTTTGGCGGGAGACGCCAGCGGCTCGGCCCAAGCGGGCACCGACGGCCGCGACTCCGCGCACCGACGGTGTTCGAACCCTCGAAGCCACGAATCTCGCGCGCCGCGACCACCTCACCGAGAGCGTCGAAGCAACCGGACACCTGTCGGGTCAGGGCTTCGAGCCCGCGGGCGACAAGCTTGTGTCGGTGCTCGTGCCCGTGCTCGTGCAGCGGCGCCAAAACCCGTGCGCCGAAAAAGAGTGAAGGCCCCATCTTGCGATGGAGCCCTCAAAACCCCGGCAGCGTCCTACTCTCCCACAGCCTTGCGGCTGCAGTACCATTGGC
>JAYSYE010000083.1:0-7109 GCA_043716635.1 Deltaproteobacteria bacterium
GCCAACTCCCGGCTGTCGCGCGATCCGGCTGGACGAGTCGTGATGGCCCTCAAGCGTCCGTTGCGCGACGGTCGTACCGAGCTCGCGTTCACGCCTGTCTGAGCCTCACCATCATCGACGAGAACCGAAACCGACACAATCTCAAAGAGACGAGTCCGCTCGAGTTATGGCCTCAAACTCTCGCGCCGAACTGATCGATCGACTGAACTCCTCTGGACGGCTCCGGGTCACCCCCTGTCGTGCGACTGTGGGTAGATGCGCGGTGTCTTGGTGGTTGGAGATCAACAAGAAGGACAAGGTCAAGCCGATCGATCTCGAGCAGCCGAAGCGAGTCTTTTACTGTGCGAAGCAGCCGTGGTAGCGCCGATGACGTGATGACTGGTAGTGTCGCGGAGCGCTGCTCGTGACGACGACTTATGATGTTGCGGGCGATGAATCGCGCGCCGCACGACACTGCGCGAGCAGGCCGTCCTGCGGCAGTTGCAGCGAAGTGTGGATCGCGAGCAAACGATCCCACTGGCGCCGATAGATCTTGTACTGGAACCCCCGCAACCAACGCTGCGCGGTCTTCGTCCAGGTTGGCTTTGCATCGTCGTGCCGAGCCAGGGTCACCAAGCACTCCATGAGCGTGATCGGGCCGAGGAGTACGTCACCGTCATCTACCCACGCCTGCGCCGCGCGTGCACCGAGGACAAAGTCGTGTTCTCGGATCGCTTGAGCTGCGATTGACTCACCGTCGAATTTCTTGGCGGTCGGCGAGGGTGTGATGCGAAGCACCCCGAGGGGATTGGTGATCCGGGTGTCATCCCACACGCGCTCGATATTCTCGGGCGCACCGAGCTCCGCTCGCACGCTCGTGAAGTCGTGCGGATTGATCAGCCGCCAACCCGACTCCACCGAGTCGCCACCGGCGAACGCACGCAACCTCTCGGTTCGTCTCGCGGCTGCAAGTGCCATGTTGATCCGTCGCGCCATCCAACCGATCTGGAACCGGCGCATATGTGGCTTGTCCTTGCGTTCGATGCCGCACAACTCATTTTTGAACAGATCGACCTCGCTCGTCGGTGGCGCGCCGAACGTCGCGAACGTCTCGTTCAAGACGCGTATCGCGGTCGCGCGATCGTCGTAGGCCCACCAGGTCCGGACCACGACCGCGTAATGATCGTTCGTCGATCGAGCCGGTGCTGCGCTCGGCAGTTGCTGTGGATCAGCGATACTCTCGTCGTCCCACTGCGCCTCGATGTCTTCGGGCGCGCCGCGTTGGGCGATCGCGGCGGCGTGCTCGCTTGCAGTGACGAGATACCACCCCGAGTCATCGTCGGACTCGTCGAGCGCGAACGCACGCACCCGTTCGTCGCGGCCTGCTGCAGCGAGTGCCGCATTCGCACGCCGCGCCATCCACCCGATCTGGTGACGGCGCACATCTTCGTCGCCTTCGTCGTTGACGCCGACCATGACCGCGGTCAACTCGGCTTCGGTGATGGCCGGCGCGCCAAGCGGACCGAAGTCATCGTTGAGCATCGCGACGGCCGACTCGACGTCATGGCCATGCCACCAACCGCGGACCACTTCATTCATCGCGACGAAGAGTCGCGTGGCCGGCCATCGTGCACAAGCACCAGGCTCAGCGCAGTCTTGCCGGCGGTCGGCGCGGCGCGTCACGTCACGAAGGCGTCGAGGTCGATCAGAAGGTCGTCATCATCGGGGTCGTTCGGTACGAGTGCCGGCACGAGCAAGCGTCGCGCCTTTGCTGCCCGCGCGGCATCAAGCCGTGGGTGTCGAGCATTCGAAAAGCCGGCGCCGGCATTGTCGCCGTCATCGGGGGGCTCATCGGGCTGTCCAACGAGCACGCGGCGGAATCACACTTGAAGTATGTCCGTCCGCTGGAGCACAGGTGATGATCGCGGGCTTGGCGTTGGCTTGAGCCCTGCACGACCGGCCGCCCTCGCACGTGACAACAAAATCTCGGCCTGACGAATCGGCCGGGCGCGACGTGCACGTTCGACTGCTCCGGCGGTCACTGCACGCAGACCTGCACGGACGCGGCGAGCTGCGCGCTGGCCTGCAGCGGCGGCGAGTGCCAGCAGGCGTGCACCGGTAGCGGCCCGTGCTCGTAGAGCTGCACCGGCGAGCACTGCACGTAGGTGATCCGCCCGTTGCCGTCGGGCGTCCCCGCCCGGGCGCGACGCTATGCGTTGCCGAGCGGAGGGGGCAATGCGTGTCGCACAGGGGCGTTCATGTCCGTGCGGACCAGCGTCAACGTGAAGCCGCCCCGGTCGAGCAGGCGCAGGCGAGCCTCGACGTGGAACGCGCCGCCGCCGGGGAACTGTGCCCAGATGGGCATGACCGCGCCGGAGTCGAACGCCTCGAACGCTCGAGCATGCTCGCCCGTGGCCGGCGTGTCTTCGCGCAGCAGCTCCTCAGTTCCGCGCCCATCCGTATCGAGCGACGCGAGCAGGACCATCCAGTCGCGGATCGACCGGGTGGTCCCGCCCTGCGCCGCCTCGAGAGCGGCGCGCGCGACCCCGGTGATCACCGGCGTCAGATCCCGCGTCGATCCCTGGCGCGACGCCGCGGGCCCCGTCGTGGAGAACCGGAGGCCGCTCCACACCGACGTGATCGCCCCGGCCTCGCGCTCGCCGTGCGTGCTCACCGGCGATCCGAGGAAGCCGAACGCGCCGTCGACGATGCCGAGGATCCGGCTCGGGAAGCGCGTCGGCGATCCGTCCGCCTGGCGGCCGTGCCCGTGGACCACGAACAGCTCGAACGGGAATGCGTCCTGCACGAAGCGCACGTAATGGCAGACCACGTCCGTGAGCCGCAGAGGGTGGCGCTCGTCGCGCGCCGAGTAGATGCCGCCCGCG
The DNA here is from genome assembly GCA_043716635.1 of Deltaproteobacteria bacterium. Taxonomy (GTDB): domain Bacteria; phylum Myxococcota_A; class Polyangia; order Haliangiales; family Haliangiaceae; genus JABFXX01. The sequence goes on from JAYSYE010000083.1 coordinate 2,865, forward strand.
TCCTCGAGGACCATCGCTTGCGCGCTGCCCGGTTCGCCGTGCCCACGGACCTCGAATCGCTCGACCTGCGCGAAGCTCTGCGCGCGAGGGTCGCCCGGCCTGGCGTACGAGACCACGCGTCCCGGCCCGAGCTGCGCCAGGTCGCCGTGCGCGGCTGGCCGGTGGGTCACCGGTGCCGTCGCGAGCTGCGGATCGAAGACGTGCGCGCCTAGCCTCCGGGCCGCGTCCTCGATGCGGGCCAGGACGCCGCGCCCGTCGTCGGATCTCGGCAGCGCCCAGGAGCAGGTGATCTGGACGCAGGGCGCTCCGTTCTCGAGCCGGAGCTCGAACCCGGGCCCCCGCAACGCGCCGTCCGCCTCCTGGACCTCGGTGCCAAACACACCCGTGAACGCGCGCACGAGGTCTACCGGCGCGAGCGGCGTGATGCCGTCCACCCGCTCGCCGTCGCGGAGTCGCGTCCAGGTCTCGTTCGCTGCCTCGGGCGACGTTCCGCCCCAGAGCACGAGGTCGTACGACATGACGCCGAGCCTACACGGTCGGGGCGCAGCATGACGCGCGACGCTCCGCCACGCGGCGCCCGGGAGAGCGGGACCGCTCGATGGCGGTTGCGGACTACTTCGCCACGGTGCAGTCCGTCACCTGCATCATCGCGTCGACCTCGCCGCCGATCTTGCACGTGACGGTCAGGGAATCGCCGGCCTTCGCGCTCTTCGCGACGGCGGGGTCGGTGAAGCCGGCCATGATCGTGTTCTTGCCGTCGACGTCGAAGATGACCTGCTCGCCGCCGACCGTCTTGACCTTCCCCGTGAAGGTGGCGCCGTCGTGATACTTGTCGAGCAGCATCATCCCGTCCGGACCGCCGGGGGCAAACTCGGCGAACAGCGCCTTCGGATCGGTCTTCACCGGGCCGGCCCCAGCGGGGGCCGCGGGGGCCGCGACGGACGGCGCCTCGGTCGGCTTCGCGGCGGCAGTGGGCTCGGTCGTCGCGGGCACGGTGGTGGTGGCGGGCGCGGCGGTGGTGTCCGTCTTCTTGGCGTCCTCCTTCTTGCCGCAGGCGGCGGCGGAGAGCGCGAGGAGGAGGCAGGTGAGGGTGGTCGTGCGGTTCAGCATGCCGGACCCTCGTACACGGTCCGTGCCTGCGCTAACCCCTCGAAATCCTCGTGCGGACCGGAAGTGCCGGACCCAGATGGCCCCTGCGGTGGGGCACCGTGGACCCAGCAGGTGGCTCACGGAGTGGCCAGGCGCGCCGAGGATCCTCAGATGGACGACGCTATGCGCCGAAGCACGCGACCGTCGTTCGCGAGCTGACCACGACCCGCCCGCCGTCGGGTCGACGGTGGTGGCCCGCGGCCATCTCGCTTGGCGCCCTCGGCGCGCTCGCGTTGGCGTGGGGTCCGTTCGGGTCGCCATCCAGCGAGCGACACGCCGCGTGTCGAGCACCGTTGCAGAGCTCTCCGCGGGTCGCCGCATCGATCGAGCCAGCCGCCGATGTGGCGGCAAACCCCGCGCTGGTGTCCGCGCCCCGATGTGACCTCGCCCCGGAGCCCGTCTCGTCCGCTCGACCGACGCCGGAGCGACCCGCGGCCACGCCGCGCGTGCGCGCGAAACCACCCAGGGCAGCGGGAATGAACGACCTCGCAGCGAAGCGCGCGAGGCCCCGGGCTGCCCCGATCCACAAGCAGGCAGCGCCGAGCGTCGCGCCCGCGCAGAGCCGCGAAGAGATCCGTCAGGGCGCGGTCGTCGATCCGTTCGCCCCTTAGGAGCACTGCTAGAGCGGGTCCCCGGTCGGTCACCTCCCGGGGCGCAACCCGAAGCGATCGAGCAGTCGCAGGAAGTGCACGCGGTCGAGTCCGGCCGCCTTCGCGGCGAGCGTGATGTTGCGGTCGTGGTGTGAAAGCAGCGCATCGAAATAGCGACGGTCAAAGGTTTCGAGCAGCAGCGCCTTGGCGACCTTGTAGTGAACGCTGGGATCGACGACCGCCGGGAAGCTCGACGTGGGGGTCGGGACCGAGATCGCCGTCGCCTCGTCCGCGCCGAGGAGAGCTGCCCGCTCGAGCGCGTTGCGCAACTCACGCACGTTTCCAGGCCACGGCTGCGCCTGCAGCCGGGCGAGGGACTGCGCATCGATCTGCGCCTCCCCGTCGAAGAAGTCATCGACATACAACGCGATGTCCTCGGGGCGCTCGCGCAACGGCGGCAGCACGACGATCGCGCCGGCCAGCCGGAAGAACAGGTCCTCGCGGAACGAACCGAGGTTCACCGCGCGGCGCAGATCGCGGTGGGTTGCCGCGATGATCCGGACGTCGACGTGAACCGATGATCCGGACGTCGACGTGAACCGCGCTGGTGCTGCCGACCGGCACGACGAGGCGCCGTTCGAGTGCGCCGAGCAGGCGCGACTGCATGTCGATCGGCAGCTCTCCGATCTCGTCCAGAAACAGCGTGCCGCCCGACGCCGAGGCAAAGGCCCCCACGCGCGTACGATCCGCCCCCGTGAACGCGCCCTTGACGTGTCCGAACAGCTCGCTCTCGATCAGCCCCTGCGGGATCGCCCCGCAGTCGACGATGCGCAGCGGTCCGTTGCGGCGAGGGCTCGCGTCGTGGATCGCCTGGGCCGCCAGCTCCTTGCCGGTGCCGGACTCTCCGGTGATGAGGACCGAGATGTCGGAGGGCGCCAACCGGGACAGGCGCTCGAAGACCTGGCGCATCGCCACACTCTGTCCGAGCAGCGGCGCGAACCGGGTCTCGGCCGCGATCGGCAGGGCGACCGAGGCGTCCACCGGCTTGAGCGTGACGCGGGTATCTCCGAGCCGGAGGGCGACCTCGCGATCGGTCGTGATCTCCCGGACCGTGACGTGATCGAGGAAGATGCCATTGGTTGAATCGAGATCTCGAATCAGATAGCCCTTCGGCACCAGCGCGATCTCGCAGTGCTGTCGTGACACCGTTGGACCGGAGAGCACCACCTCACACGCGGCATGAGTGCCGAGGATGATCCGTTCCTCGATGTGGTCCGAGGTCTTGCCCTTGTCGGCACCGCTGCAGACGTTATTCGCATACACGTTCAAGAGCGACCTCGTGCTCGCGGACATGTTCCGTCGACTCAACAGCCTCGTGCCTTGGGAATGGGTCATGAGAGATAGTGAGCACTGTGGCGACTACATCTCCACGCGCGCGCTTCGCGATCCCGACTACGCGATGGTGAAACTAATTGTGGAGACCGGATACTTCGCGATAAGCGTGAAGTTCGAGTCAGATCAACCGAACGCGTAGACGAAATGTGACGAGCTTCAGGAAACGCTCCTGACGAAGGTCCTTCCGTTGATCGGCGCTCACAACACCCGACCGACGGACACGGACGACTAAGACGCCTTCGCCTTAGATCGTCGAAGCCGACGAGTTCGATGGCAGACCTCGAACAAGGCCGATGCGCGGCGCCCGCTCACGCGGTCGCGTTGCCCATCATCAGGCCTGCCCCCGTAACACTCGCGTCGAGGCTCTCTACGAGCTTCTCGGCAAGCTTGCCGCGATCGGCGGAAGCGTGAGCTGGCTGAACCTCGTGTGATGGAAAGGATTCGGTGCGACACCATCGGCGCAGGCAACCGGCGAACCGGCGGCGCATAGGTGAAACAAACGGCTGTTTCGGCACCGAGGTGACCAGGCGGGTGGCCTGACCCTGGGTTGAGCGAGCGGGGGAATAGTGCGCAACGATGGCGAACACGGCGCTTCAGGAGTGCTGACCCGTATCGCGCTTGCAACACGTCCGGCATCACGCCGTAATCGTTGCGGCCGGTGCTATGCGCCCGTTGACACGATCGCTAAAAGTGAACACATTCACTTTGTGCCCGCGCCCGCGATCTCCGTCCCCCAGGATCGGGCCCTCAGGAGCCGCCTGCGCATCCTCGAGGCAGCGACGTCGCTCTTCGCGGCGCGCGGCTTCGAGGCGACGACCATCAAGGACGTCGCGGAGGCTGCGGGGCTCTCGGTGGGTCTCGTGTGTCGCTACTTCCCTACGCGCGATCACCTCGCGCTCGCCCTCTACGGACGACTCGCCGAGGACCTCGCAGCCATCGCCGTCGATCTCCCGGCGGGGACGGTCGCGGAGCGCTTCGAGACGCTCATGCGCGCGCGCATCGCGCAGTGCGAGCTCGCGCGGCGCCCGCTCACGGCGCTTCTGGGTAAAGCCCTCGATCCCGAGTCCACTCTTTACGCCCTCGGCCCCGCGACAGACGCGACGCGCGCCAA